>CAYRIZ010000025.1:0-28542 GCA_964424565.1 uncultured Enterobacterales bacterium | reverse complement strand
ACAACAGGCTGCAAAGAATTGCAAAACGGCCTCATTCTGCAGTGAAACGGTTTTTTGATCAACCATCATAAAAATTATATTCTCAATCAGAACCACCCAACTACAGTTTGGTTTTGGGGTATCTGAGAATTCACTATCCTATCTCCAGCGGAAGGCCAAATATGATTGAAAACGATGCAGCCATGGGAAATGCCGATGCTCAGTTCGGACTGGGGTTCATGTACTATATAGGCTTGGGTGTGGACAAGGATTATGAGCAGGCCCGGTTGTGGTGGGAGAAATCCGCCGCACAGGGACAGTCCGATGCTCAGTTCGAACTGGGGTTCATGTACTATGTAGGCTATGGCGTAGACCAGGATTATGCACAGTCCAGACTGTGGTATGAAAAAGCCGCCGCCCTGGGACATGCCGAAGCTCAGTGCGAACTGGGAGACATGTACTATTACAGCCAGGGTGTGGACCAGGATTATGCACAGGCGCGGCTGTGGTATGAAAAAGCCGCAGACCAGGGACATGCCGAAGCTCAGTACAGTCTGGGAGGCTTGTACTATTACGGCCAGGGCGTAGATCAGGATTATGCACAGGCCCGGCTGTGGTACGAAAAAGCCGCCGCACAGGGAGATGCCGATGCTCAGTTTGGACTGGGGGTCATGTACTATCAAGGCTTTGGCGTGGACCAGGATTATGCACAGGCACGACTGTGGTTTGAAAAAGCTGCCGCACAGGGATATGCCGTAGCTCAGTACAGACTGGGAGAGCTGTACTATTACGGTCAAGGCGTAGACCAGGATTATGCACAGGCACGACTGTGGTTTGAAAAAGCCGCCGCACAGGGAGACGCCGATGCTCAGAGTTTATTGAAAAAGATGGACGCTGCAGGCAGTTAATTTCTCCCCAATAAAAAGCACAACTCAGTGACTGAGGCCGCTGTACTGCCACGAGGCCGGTTGAGTGGCCCTGCAGGAATAAACTGCGGGGCTTTTTTCCGTGTTTTGCGCCTTGAAGACGACAAACCGGCTTCAATCAATACGACGGGGTTGAGCATGACTTTTCCCCGGGCGGTGTTAAAGGGACTGCGCTGCTTTACGGGAAACTCTCTGCAGATCCAACCTGCCTGAGATCAGATTGGAATATCATTTTGGAAAATTCTTAAAATCTGAGGCTCTTTGTCAGAAGCTGCAGATCTGCAGGCGGAAAAAAGGCTGCATGGTGCAGCCTTCTCCGGGATATTCTTCCCTGTAGTTGGTTATTGTTTTGCCTGTGAGGCGGCTTTACTGTCGTCTGCCGCCTGAGTCCTGAGTTTTGGTTTTCAACCCCTCATCTGCAGAAGCAGCGGTGGCTTTCTCATCCGGCTGAGCCTGGGCATCGGCTGCAGAGGATGAGGTCTGATCTGCCTGGGAGCTTTCGGCAAACTGTTTGTCCATGCGGGCATGGAAGCGCTTTTTGAGATAAAGCACCAGCACCACCACAATGATCAGTCCCAGAATGAGATAAATCACCCGCTGCACATCGCTGACATATTCCATCAGCAGATCGAGATTGTCGGCAAAGAAAAAGCCCAGATACACCCATACCGGTACGGAGATCAGGGCGGCCATGCCGTCCATGGCTATAAAGGTCAGATAGGAGATGCGGCGGCTCATGCCGGCCACCAGGAAAATAGGAGAGCGCAGACCGGGCAGGAAACGGGCTACAAACAGCAGACCCAGGCCGTATTTTTTAAACTGGCGCTGAATATGGGAAAAACGGCGGGGAGAGAGGATCTTGCGGAAGGTTTTGATGCGCTGAATGCGGTAGCCAAAAATGCGCCCGAGCAGGAACATGGTACTGTCGCCTATCAGCACACCGGCCATGCCTACAGCCAGCATCACGTGCGGATTGGTCAGTCCCAGGCCGGAGATGACACCGCCTGATACCAGGGTGATGTCTTCAGGCACCGGCAGGCCGAAACCACAGGCAATTAAAATGGTGAAAACCGCAGCATATCCGTATTCAGTAAAAAAGCCTACCAGAAAATCTAACACTTAACTTAACCCTGTCTTCTGCACTACACTTATTATTTTTGTTTAAATTATTTATTGTTTTATGGTGATCTGATCTGCTCAGATTTTACAAAAATTCTAGCATTTTTTGCGTTTTTTATTGAATTTCTGCCGTCGGAGTGTGCGGTATGGTGTGTTTTGCGCCGCAGTATGACAGCTGCTGCCAGGCGGCATAAGCCACCACCGCGGCGGAATTGGCCAGATTAAGACAGCGGCTGGCCGGCACCATGGGAATGGTGATGCGCAGCTCCTCGGGGATAAGATCCATCACTTCAGCCGGCAGTCCGGAGGTTTCGCGGCCGAACATGATGTAATCGCCGTCCCGGAAGGCAAAATCAGTGTGGATCACCTTGCCTTTGGTGGTGGAGGCAATCAGTCTGGCCGGGGCTTCCTCCTGTAGGAAGCGCTCAAAGGAGGTATGTACCTTCAGGTTGGCAATTTCATGGTAATCAAGTCCGGCACGCAGCAGGCGCTTGTTGTCCATGAAGAAATCCAGCGGGCCTATGAAATGCAGCGGGGCGCCTATATTGGCGCTGAGCCTGATGATATTGCCGGCGTTTTCCGGCATCTGCGGGCGGTACATAACCAGATGAAACATGACACTGCTCCTTATTTAAATGCTGCCTGATTATAGCCTCAAGGCGCTATGCTGCACAGCAGGGGGCAGCAAAAGCCCTGCTGCTGCATGATAATAAGCTCTTGCTTTATTCGGCGCCTGAGCTGAAAATCTAACTGCAGCAGCCTTCAGCAGTACACAGGGAGTATCTGCGTCAGCAGATTTCCATGCATTTGTACTCAGTCTCTTAAGATCCGGGGAAGCAGAGCCCGGACTGCAGGACATCTGTCGGGAGGTTTTACCGCCCGGCGGGCAGATTTGATGCCTGCAGAACATCATGAAAATCAGGCGCTGATACGTTAATACCATTGTCTTGTAAGGTGCTGAAAATAAAGCAGCGGAGGAGCTATGTTTGCACGCCCTAAGTCGGGGAAAGCTGAAACTGCAGTTAAGGGCAGCGGCCATAAAAGATTGATCATACCTGCTGCAGCAGTGCTTGCTGCACTGTACTGCTATTACCTGCTGTTTGAGTTTAAAAAATCCGCCGCCGGAGCGCTGTCGGGTGAACTGATTATGGGCGGCAGCTCGCTGCAGCAGGCAGCCCAGGAAGGTGGACTTACCGCTGTGCTGTGTGATTATTTCGGCTCTTTTGTCTATGTGCTGCCGCTGCTGCTGATTTTGGTGGCCCTGCTGCTCAGCCGTATACCAGGCAGCTTCAGGCAGTGGGACTTTTTTAAGGCCGGCCTGCGGCTTTTGGGTTTCAATACCTGCCTGCTGGGAGGCACAGCCTTGCTGGCGGCCATATACCGCGGCTCCACTGCCGGATCGGGCGGTATTCTGGGTGAATTTCTCATCAGTATCCTGCATTCGCTGATCGGCGTGCCGCTGACCGCCGCCGCTTCACTGCTGCTGACCCTCACAGGTGTGCTGCTCTTAACCGGCCATGGCCCGCTGCAGCTGTTCGACAGCATGGGGGCGCTGGTATTTGGTCTGCTGGAGCGGATTAAAGGCAGCAAGCAGGAAAATGCCGCAGCCGCCGGAAAGGAACAGCAGGCAGAGGCATCAGATGCCATTTCCGCAGACAGCTTCCTGGAGACTGCTCCGGAGGGAGGAGTGCAGGAGCTGCAGGATCTGCAGATCAGGGAATTTAACGCCCCTGCCGGACGGCCGGAGGAGCCTGCAGGACCGCAGGCGGGATCTGCAGAGGAACTGCAGCCCTGGGAGGAGCCCTTTAATGCAGATCGTTCCGCCGCGGCAGAGGAGAGCAGGGAGTACAGCGGGGATTACGGACGCACCGAGCCTGATTTTTCCGCTGCCGCCGCCGGTCTGGCCCCGGCTGCTGCAGGACCGTTCCAGCCTGAGCCCGGCTACAGCCGCGAGCGGGTGGAGCCTGATTTCGGCTCTGCCTTTGCCTCATCCCTGCCGCCGCAGCAGTCACAGCCTGCAGCCATACCGGCGGCAGGACAGAATCCTGCCTGGACTGATGATCCTTATTACCCTTATCAGGGGCAGGACAGGGCAGCGGTATCAGACCGGGAACAGCCTGTCTCCACCATCATTACCCGCAGCAGTGCCCCGGTCACGCCGGCTGAGACTGCAGCTACTGCCCCGGTTGCCACGGTAGCCGATCAAGGACCTTCCACCATTGTCACCGTAGGCTCCACCGTTCAGGAGGCAGAGCCTGCTCCGGCTGAAGATCCGGCGCTGACCGATCCCAATGTAGTACACACGGTCATCACCTACAATCAGCCGGAAGAACAGCCGGCAGATGACAATGAGGTACATACCAATATCTTTACTACGCCTATAATATCTGCGGGGATTGCCGTCATACCGGAATTTTCCGGCCACGGCATTCCGCCGGCCGGCAGTCCCGGCAACGGTGATGAGGCCTCCTCAGACCAGGAATTCAGCCGCGGCAGTGAAGCTGCAGCCGGCAATGTGCTCAATTTTGCCGATTTTGCCTCCCCGCTTTATGACCGCGACAGCGGGGAGCCGCAGGCTCCGGCTGCCGTCACCCCTCCGGCGGCCGCCCACTCCAAGCCGGCCTATGACGGGCTGCGCGATGAGCGTGAACACATCAAGGAAAAGGATTTGGCTGTACGTTATCCTACAGCCAGCCGCGGCGTGCGCGGCTCATCTGCCGCTGCCGCTCCCAAAGCTACTGCCGAACCCAAGCCGCACATTCCGGCGGCTGAACCACAGCCTGCAGAGCCGGTGGCAGAGACTCCGCTTCCGGCCATGACTGCAGCAGAGACCCCGGTTCCGGCTATGACTACGGCAGAACCTGAATCCCTGGATACTCAGGCAGCAAGTGAATCCTGGCTGGTACGCGATCCCGAGCCAGCCGAGGAGCTCTCAGCCCAGGCCCTGACTGCCGGGGAGGTCCCTGTTCCGGAGCTGGCTGCAGAAGCAGAAGAGATTCAGGAAGCTCCGGCGGCAGCAGATCCCTGGTCGGTACGCGAGCCTGAGCCTGCTGAGGAATACCAGGTTACCCCGGCCCCGCAGCTGCCGGAAGAGGGGAGCCCAAGCCGCGAACCTGTTTTTGGCTATAGCGTCGGTCAGAACAGCAATACCTCCAATCTGCCTGCCTATCTGCAGGATACGGCCAATGGGCAGAATGTGGAGGAGCGCGGGGCTCCCCTGATTTCCAAACCGCTGGATTTTTCCTTTATCCCCAGCTCGGTGTCGGCACCCAAAACTTTTTATGATTCCTGGCGCCCCAGCCTGGATCTGCTGACACCGGCGCAGCACAGCTCGGCTGTGGCCACCTCACTGCTGGATGAACAGGCCCAGCGCATTGACCGGGTCCTGAAGGACTTTAATATACGGGCCCATGTGGTGTCCTATGAAAGCGGTCCGGTGATCACCCGTTATGCCCTGCAGCTGGATCCTGGCGTACGCTTTGCCTCCATCAACAATCTGGTGCAGGATCTGGAACGCAATCTAAAGGTGCAGACCAATTCGGTCAGAGCCATCAGCTCGCTGCCCGGCACCATTTATGCCGGACTGGAAGTGCCTTCTCCGCAGCGCCGGCTGATTTCCATGCATGAGGTGGCAGTCTCGCAGACCTTTGAGGAAAGCAGGGCGGAGCTGCCTTTGTGCCTGGGCGAGGATGTGGTGGGCAATCCGGTGGTGGTGGATTTGGCCACGGCCCCGCATCTGCTGATTGCCGGTACCACCGGCTCGGGTAAGTCAGCCTGTCTCAATGCCATGCTGATGTCGCTGCTGCTCAAGCGCTCGCCGGCTGAGCTGCGCCTGCTCCTAATCGATCCCAAGCGCCTGGAGTTCTCGCCTTACAACGGCCTGCCGCATCTGCTGACTGAAGTAATTTCCGATGTGGCGGACAAGACCGGCGCGGCTCTGCAGTGGTGTATTGAGGAAATGGAGCGGCGCTACAAGCTCATTGAAGCCTTTAATGTCAGAAAGCTGTCCGAATACAATGACATCATAGAGCAGGCCGCGCTCAACAATGAGCAGGTACTGGATCCGGCCTGGACACCGGAAATGGGCGGACAGCCGCCGGCTTTAAAGAAGCTGCCTTATATAGTGATAGTGATTGAGGAATTTGCCGACCTGATGGCCCAGACCTCAGGGCGCGGCAAAAAGGGAGAGGATTCCCCCGAGCAGTCGCTGTCCCGCCTGGCGGCCAAATCACGTGCCTGCGGCATTCACATCATTCTGGCCACGCAGACACCGCGCTCGGAAATCATTACCGGCACCATCAGGGCCAATATGCCTTCCCGCATAGCCCTGACGGTACAGAACCATATTGAATCCCAGCTGGTGCTGGGCGAGAGCGGAGCGGAATGCCTGCTGGGCAACGGCGATATGCTGAGCAAATTCAACGGCTACAACCGCAATGCCTCCTTCCGTGCCCACGGTGCCTTTGTCTTCAATGAGGATGTAGCCCGGGTGGTGGCCGCCTGGAAGGAACACGGCAGTCCGGAATATATTGAAAATATTACCGAAAGACCGGCCGATGCCGGAGAGCTGGATGATGGCGGAGACAGCAGCTCAGGAGGATCCGGCGGCAGCAGGCGCGATGCCCTGTTCGACAAGGCAGCCGAGTATGCCCAAAATTACTATCAGAGCAAGCAGAAACCCGTGCCCATCTCCGAGCTGCAGGTGGTATTCGGCATAGGCTATGCCCGGGCCAAGCGCCTGGTGGTGCTGCTGAAGCAGGAAGGCCTGCTGACCGGCGAATAAACAAACATACAGTGAGGATAGTGCATTGACTGGTACCTGGCTTAAAACCGCAGTAGTCGCAGCGGGGCTTTTCTGCTCCACTCTGCTCAGCGCCGAACCGCTGCAGCAGAAAATCAGCGGCATAGAGGAATTCAAGGCGAATTTTGTGCAGCAGATTCAAGCCCCGGACGGGGTACTGCTGACTGAGGCCGAGGGCTTTCTGGCCCTGCGCCGGCCGGAGGCTTTCATGCTTCATACCACCGGAGCAGACGAGCTTTATCTCTACAGCCGGGACGACGGGGTCTACTACTACGATCCCTTTGTCAATCAGCTCACCATCATGCCGCTGTCCGCGCTGTGGCGTACGCCTTTTGCCCTGCTGCTCTCGGACGATCCTGATGTATGGCAGCGCTATAAGGTCTCGGAGCTGAAAACAGGCGCGGTTTATGTCATAGAGCCTGCCGCCGCGGCCTCGGGGGCTGATTTTGTCAAAATAGAACTTAATTTTGCCGGACAGTTTTTGAGTTCCCTTAAGGTCTGGTTCCAGGACGGCAACTGCAATATTTATGATTTCCACGCCCAGCGCCTGCAGACTGCCGCTGAGGACTTTGCCCTGGAACTGCCGCCTGATGTAGAGACAGCAGATGAACGCTGATCTTTTTGCCGCCCTTGCAGATCAGACTACAGCTGCCGCCGCGGACGATCAGAGCTTTGCTCCGCTGGCGGCCAGACTGCGGCCGCGATCTCTGGCAGACTACATAGGGCAGAGCCATCTGGTGGGACCTGGCCGGCCGCTGCGCCGGGCTCTGGAGCGGCAGCAGGCCTATTCCATGATCTTCTGGGGCCCGCCGGGAGTGGGCAAGACCACCCTGGCCCTGATCATTGCCGACAGCCTCAATGCCGTACTGGAGCAGATCTCGGCTGTGACCGCCGGCATCAAGGATATACGCGCCGCCATAGATCGGGCGCAGCAGCGCCGGTTGAGCGGCATCCGCACCATACTTTTTGTAGATGAGGTCCACCGCTTCAACAAAACGCAGCAGGATGCCTTTCTGCCGCATATAGAAAACGGCACCATAGTCTTCATCGGTGCCACCACGGAAAATCCTTCCTTTGAGCTCAATTCAGCCCTGCTTTCGCGCTGCCGCGTCTATGTGCTGCGCCGGCTGGATGAACAGGAACTGTCCGCTCTGCTGGATCTGGCCCTGCACAGCGAGCGCGGTCTGGCCTCCTTGAAGCTCAAAATGGACGAGCGGGTGCGCCGGGCGGTGATTTCCCTGGCCGACGGTGACGGCCGGCGGCTACTCAATACCCTGGAGATGCTCTCCGATCTGGCCGCAGAAGACAAAAATGGGGAGAGGATCATTTCCTATGCCATGGTGGGGGCAGTGGCCGGGCGCCGGCTGATTGCCTATGACAAGGGCGGGGATGCCTACTATGATTTGATTTCGGCCTTTCACAAATCCGTGCGCGGCTCGGCCCCGGATGCGGCTTTGTACTGGTATGCCCGCATTCTGCAGGCCGGCGGTGATCCTCTTTATGTAGCCCGCCGGCTGCTGGCCATAGCCACCGAAGATGTGGGGCTGGCCGATCCCCGGGCCATGACCGTGGCTTTGAATGCCTGGGATATCTACACCAGAGTAGGAGCGGCCGAAGGGGAGCGGGCCATAGCCGAGGCGGCGGTGTATCTGGCCCTGGCTCCCAAGAGCAATGCCCTGTATCTGGCTTTCCATCAGGCCAAAGAGGATGCCTCATCCCTGCCTTCATTTGAGGTGCCTTTGTATTTGCGCAATGCCCCGACCAAATTAATGGATGAGCTGGGCTATCATCAGGGCTACCGCTATGCCCATGATTTTCCCGGAGCCTATGCCGACGGGGAGTGCTTCATGCCCGAAGAGCTGGATGGCCGCAGTTACTATCAGCCCAGTGATCGGGGGCTGGAAAGCAAACTCAGGCAGAAGATGGATTATCTCAAACAGCGGGATGAGGCCAGCACGCAGCGCCGCTGGCCGGAGGAGCATAAGGCCAGGATGCAGGAGGCACTGCAGCGGCAGTTCCGCGCGGAAAACGATTAAGAAGCAGGGCGTACAGGGCCTGCTGCCGCAGGTCCGCAGCCCCTGTGGGATAGCAAATTTTAGGTATTTGCCCGTCAGTCATGCTAAAATCACACCGCCCCGGGCAGCGGACATGAGTGCTGTCCCAACTCTTAAGATTTTTGTTTATTTCCGCTCTGTTATGCTCGATTCAAAATATATCCGCAGCGGGATAGAAGAGACCGCAGGTCGTCTGTCCACCCGCAACTTTACTTTAGATGTAGAAAAACTGACTGCGCTTGAGACCAGGCGTAAGTCTTTAATGGTAGCCACTCAGGATCTGCAGGCCAAGCGCAATGCCCTGTCCAAGTCCATAGGCCGGGCCATCAAAGCCGGTGAGGATGTAGCTGCCATCAAGGCTGAAGTATCCAAGATTGGTGATGAGCTCAATGAGGTAAAGGCCGAACAGGATGCAGTGCTCGCCGAGATCAAGAGCATAGCCCTGACCATTCCCAACCTGCCCGATCCCTCAGTGCCGGTGGGGCCTGATGAAACCCATAATGTGGAAGTGCGCCGTGTAGGTGAAATTCCTTCCTTTGATTTTGAGATTAAGGATCATGTGGCCATAGGCGAAGGTCTGGGCATGCTGGATTTTGCCAATGCCCGCAAGATCTCCGGTGCCCGTTTTGCGGTGATGACCGGTGAAGTCTGCCGCCTGCACCGTGCCCTGGTGCATTTGATGCTGGATCTGCACTGCGCTCAGCAGGGCTATGTGGAAACCTATGTGCCTTATCTGGTCAACCTGGATTCCCTCTACGGTACCGGCCAGATGCCCAAGTTTGCCGAAGATCTGTTCCACACTTCCCTGGACGGTGATGCCGACGGCGACAATGTGAACCGTCATTTCTGCCTTATTCCCACCGCAGAAGTACCGCTGACCAACCTGGTGCGCGATGAAATCATCCCTGAAGATCAGCTGCCTTTGAAGTTCACCGCCCACACCCCCTGCTTCCGCTCCGAGGCAGGCTCTGCCGGCAAGGACACCCGCGGCCTGATCCGCATGCATCAGTTCGACAAGGTAGAAATGGTGCGCATCGAGAAGCCTGAGGACAGCTGGCAGGCTCTCGAGCAGCTGACCCGCGATGCCGAAAGCGTGCTGCAGGCCCTGAAGCTGCCGTACCGCGTGATCACTTTGTGCACCGGTGATATGGGCTTCAGCTCAGCCAAGACCTACGATATTGAAGTCTGGTTGCCGGCTCAGAACACCTACCGCGAGATTTCCTCCTGCTCCAACTGCACCGACTTCCAGGCCCGCAGAATGCAGGCCCGTCTGCGCCGCAAGGACGGCAAAATTGAGCTGGTCCACACCTTAAACGGCTCCGGTCTGGCTGTGGGACGCACTCTGGTGGCAGTACTGGAGAACTATCAGAATGCGGACGGCTCCGTAACCGTGCCCGAGGCCTTAAGACCTTACATGGGCGGCCTTGAGGTCATCAAACCGGTAGCAGGCGCCTGATGATGTTTACTCCGGCTGACTGGCTCATTGCAGCCATCATTGTCCTGTCGGGCATAGTGTCGCTGTGGCGCGGTTTTCTGCGTGAAGCTGTTTCCTTGGGCGCCTGGGTGGGCGCCTTTGTCGTAACCGGCAGGTTCTATCCGCTTTTGGCGGACAGGCTTACCTTATTTCAGGACGGCATCACCCGCAGCTCCGCTGCCATATTTATTTTGTTCGTAGCCACCCTGCTGGTCATCGGTACCTGCGGCAATATTCTGCGCAGTCTGGTCAGAAAGGCCGGACTATCCGGCACCGATCGTCTGCTCGGCATGGCTTTCGGGGTTCTGCGCGGCGTGATGATTGTCTGTGCCGTGCTGGCGGTGCTGCAGATAGGCTTCAAATTCGGGGTGCTGAGCTTTGTGGCTGACAACCCTTATTATGCGCAGTCTCTGCTGATCCCTGAGCTGCAGCGTATAGTGAACTGGTTTTTCGTATATCTTTCCACCCCCTTGACTTCAGCAGGAGCATAACATGTGCGGTGTAGTAGGCATTGTCGGCTTCAGTCCGGTTAATTTAGCCTTATATGATGCGCTTACCGTATTGCAGCATCGTGGACAGGATGCTGCCGGTATAGTTACTCTGGACGGAGACAACTTCAGACAGCGCAAAGCCAATGGTCTGGTGCGTGACGTTTTTGAGCAGAAGCATATGCGCCGCCTCAGAGGCAATATAGGCATAGGCCATGTGCGTTATCCCACCGCCGGCTCTTCTTCTGCCGCCGAGGCCCAGCCCTTTTATGTCAACTCCCCTTACGGCATAGCCCTGGCCCACAACGGCAATCTGACCAATTCCCGTGAACTCAAGGCACTGTGTGAGAGTGTGCGCCGGCATGTCAACACTACCTCGGACAGTGAGATGCTGCTGAATGTCTTTGCCTGGCAGCTCTCCCGCTTTGACTACTGCGTCAAGCCCGGTCCTCATGAAATCTTCAGTGCCGTCAGCGGGGTCAATGAGGTGGTCAAGGGAGCCTATGCCGTGGTGGCCCTCATCATAGGCACCGGTCTGGTGGCCTTCCGCGATCCGCTGGGCATCCGTCCCATGGTGATCGGCACCCGCGAGGACGAGCAGGGCAGAACAGAGTACATGGTAGCCTCGGAGAGCGTGGCGCTGGATGTGGACGGTTTCCGTCTGCTGCGCGACGTCAAGCCAGGTGAGGCCATCTTCATTGACCGTGAGGGCAATATTCATTCCTCCATCTGCGCCAAGAATGTCAAACTGCAGCCCTGCCTGTTTGAGTACGTGTATTTTGCCCGCCCCGACAGCATCATGAACGGGGTGTCGGTTTATGCCGCCCGCATGCGCATGGGCACCAAGCTGGCTCTGCAGATTCAGCGCGACTACAAGGATCTGGATATAGATGTGGTCATTCCCATCCCGGAGACTTCCTGCGATATAGCCGTACAGATTGCCCGCATCCTGGGCAAGCCTTACCGGCAGGGTTTCGTCAAGAACCGCTATATAGGCAGAACCTTTATTATGCCGGGGCAGAAGCAGCGCAAGAAGTCGGTGCGCAACAAGCTCAATCCCATACCGGCTGAATTTGCCGGCAAGAAAGTGCTGCTGGTGGACGATTCCATAGTGCGCGGCACCACTTCCGAGCAGATTGTGGATATGGCCCACGAAGCCGGCGCGCTGGCAGTGTATTTCGCTTCCGCCGCTCCGGAAATCCGTTTCCCCAATGTCTACGGCATTGACATGCCCACAGCCAAGGAACTGATTGCCTTTGGGCGTGACCGCGATGAGATCTGCCGGAAGATCCATGCCGACGGCCTGATTTATCAGACGTTGTCCGATCTGGAGGATGCAGTGCGGGAGGAAAATCCGGCCCTGACCGAGTTTGAGACTTCAGTCTTCTCCGGCCGTTACATCACTCCCGGCGTGGATGAGGAATATTTTGCCTACCTCGATCAGCAGCGCTCTGATGATGCCAAGGCCGACAAGGCCTGGAATGAGTCCAACGAGGATTTGGAAATCTACAATATTTAATTGCAGGTAATGCCGGCAGAGCAGCCGGCTGGTACTGTATATACTCTTTCAGGCTGCCGCAGAGGCGGCCTGAATTATTTCTGCCGCCGCTATTTTGGGCCAAGAGATCTGCTCTGTTGAGCACTTTTGAGGAAAGTCATCTGTTCATTTTCGGCATATATTTGCGATTTTTATTTGATCCAGCTCAAATTTTTGCAAAAAAGTGCTGATCTCATCTGATGACTTGTCTTACAATGCAGCGCAGGCGGTTAAGAGGGGCAGAACGTTGACATGACGGACTGCCGCTTTTTCCATCTTGAATGTGCTGTTGTGCTTTTGACAGCAGTGCCGGAAAGACGCATGCCACAATTGTTATTTTTGTGTAATCCCCTAGCATTGGCAGGGTCAGTGTAAGCTGTCCCTGCGTTTTCTTTTTTCTCCTCCACCATCTATTCCTCATTCTTCCATCTTCCATCAGGCTCTTTTGGTCTCTTGCTGTCAGTAGCTGTGCTGATCTGACTACTTTGACTGCAGATGCATGAACAGTGCAAAATGTCAACAAAAAATAAGCAGCAATTGCCGGAAAAAAGTGTAAAAAATTCCTTGCCAGCTGAAAATTTGCTGATATAATGGCACTCGTTTTCAGAACGAAGCGCCTTTAGCTCAGTTGGTTAGAGCATCACCTTGACATGGTGGGGGTCGGTGGTTCGAGTCCACTAAGGCGCACCATGATGAAAACGCACTTCTTATCAGTGCGCCTTTAGCTCAGTTGGTTAGAGCATTACCTTCACACGGTAGGGGTCAGTGGTTCGAGTCCACCAAGGCGCACCATCTAAAATTCCCCAGCAAAAACAATTCTCTGCCTCACTGAGATTACTGCTTTTGTGCCCCCGGATTTTACTGTGTGGTAAACCCGGACCGGATAATATTTATTTCAGGCAAATTTTTGTACTGTGAGGCCGCCATGTCAGAGTCCGATAGTTCCGCTGTCAAAATCATGAAAGAAGCCCTCAGGGGTGTAGTCTGCGCCAAACGTATATACAACAGTGCCCTCCTCAAAGGCCACAGTTGCGGCGGCAGGGAGGCCTGAAGTGGTTAGTCCCCAAAAATACGGCTCTGTTTATGTGCTGCGCAATTTCTTTGAGGCCTCTCCTACCGGCAGCATACTCAAAAAGCTCATGACCCCTCAGGGGTACGAGGGTCTGCTGACTGTGCTGATCAAGGCTGTGCTCTGCGGCCTGCAGGACGCTGCCCGGGAGGGCAGCAGTATTGCGCTCAGCGATCATGCAGGTCTCTCTGCTGCCTCTATAGATAAGGACACCCTGCAGGACCTGCTGCAGTACCTGGAAAAAGAGCATATTTTCGATCAGTTGTTTCAGGAAAAAGCCAGACGGTGCCAGGAGCTGCACGCGGTGGCACTGACCGGCAGGGAGCAAAGCGGCAGTGCTATGGACAGCGGGAGCATTAACCTGCTGACCCTGCTGGATCAGGACACAGCTGAGCTTTATGCTGCCACCGCTTATGCCAGTGCCGGCAATGACTGGTCCACCCTGGAAAGCATCTGCAGGCAATTTTTCCCCGGCCTGCATCAGCTCCCCCTGATCGGTGACCGCAACTGGTCAATGTTCAATGTCAGCACTTTGCTTGAGCATGATCAGCAATTTCTGCTCTGCTGTAATGATCCGTCGTCCAGCCGCCGCCTCAGGGAAATGATCCTGGAAGAAGCCGAGGATCTCTCCTGCAGCTGCGGGGAGACCATTCCCGCCCAGCAGGCAGGGCAGCACGCGCTGCATGCCTCCAGCAGAGAAGTGGAGTGGCCTGACTGCAGTACCACTGAGGATGCAGGATCACAGCAGAGATCCAAGGTGTACCTGCACTTTTTCTTCAATCACGATCTGGATTTTGCCCACTGGAAAGATCTGGATACTGCCCTGTCCGAGCTCAATGCCATTTATGCCAAAGCGGTAAAGAATGGCTCCTGGAGGCAGCATGAGCAGCATCCCCATCACCCTGAGCTCAGCCTCAGACATTACAATTTGTTTGCGCAGCAGCTGATTGTCTTCAATGCCGTACACAAGCGCTTTTCATTTGATATTCCTGCCCTCATACAGCACCGCTTCCTGTATGCCACCCGTGTGCTGATCAGCAATTTCTGCTCTGATCCGGTCGAGGCCTGTAAGCTGTACCAAAGCAGAGCTGAGATCGAGAGGAATTACCACATCCTCACCCACCATTTTGCTGCCGGGGCGCTCAATACTGCAACAGATCGCAGCCTCACCTGCAAATTAACCCTGGCCGCCCTCTGTACCGAACTGGAGCTGCAGCTGCGCCGCCGCATTGAGGAATACAATGAGGCGCGGCCGCTGAGTGGGCAGATCAAGCTCATCGATCATTCACTGCAGGCAACCCTGCAGGATTTGGACAGTATTGAGGCCGTGGTGGACAGTAAGACACAGCAGCTTAAGATCTGCGGCGGGGTGAATGACAGCCGCAATGCCTTCATGAAGGCAGTGGGAGTAAGGGAGCTTAGTGAGGGTGAGATCATTGAGGCTTAAGGCAGAGGAGCTACTGCCGGCAGCTTAATGCACGCGGCTCCGTACCCTCCTGATGAGCTGTTTTACAGCGGTCGGAACCGCGTTTTGTCCTGTTTTTTAGCCTGGGCGAAAATATATAATTTTCCGATAAGATCCTTTGACTAATCACTTTTTTGCTTGTATCTTATTTTCAGACTGCAGAATTTTGTTCGCGCCCACTGTTTTGGGGATGCCCAGATCTGCTGTTAAGAAGGGAGCAACTTCTTCAAAACAAAACGCCTGACATAATAACAAGAAAGAAAGAGGCATTATGAGTAAGGATCAATCTACAGAGAAGAGTCTTGGTGATCGCAAAAAAAGATCACTGTCATCTGCTTTTATGCTTGACGGCGGGCAGAATGCCGCGCTGCAGTGGCTGGTGGACAACAAGTCACAGGTCTGTGTATTTTTGATCACCGGGGTTAAGTTTGAAGGTGTAATTGAGGCCTTTGATCAATATACCATTTCCATCACAGACATCAAAAACCGTCAGCAGCTTATCTATAAGGACAAGATATCCACACTGTCCCTGAAGAAAGGGGCAGGGCAGGTGAATTTTGCTCTGCGCGGAGAAGAGAAGAAATAAGCTCTGCGCCTACTGTTTACTTCCCAAAAAACCGGTTTCCGGCAGTACTGCAGCGGCGCGATATGAGGTGAGGGCGCTGCAGTCTCTGCCCTGAATTTAAGGCCCTGTTGCGGGCCTTTTTTATAGCAGGTACAGGCTCAGGCAGCGGAATTGTGGAAGAAATTGACAAAGCTGCCGTTGAGCACTTCCACACAGTCCATTCCTCCTGCCCGAGCGGCAGCCAGTCCCACCGGACCGTCATCGAACACCAGGCACTCCTGCGGCTGCAGGCCCATGGCGGCCGCGGCCGCCAGAAAAGTGTCAGGTGCCGGCTTGTGCTTCTGCACATCATCGGCAGTGATCACTGCATCAATCAGAGCGTCGAGATGATGAATGCGCAGAATATCCTCGGCATTGATGCGCTGCGTGCCTGTGCCTACGGCGCATTTCTGACCGCGGGCTTTGGCCTGCCTTAAAATATCGGCCACCGGGGCAAACAGCTGTACCTCGTGAATATGCTCCCGGTAAAGCTCTACCTTGCGGGCGACAAAGTCATCCACCTCGCCTACATCCTTACCCTCATTTTTGAATTTCAGCACTATGTTGCGGCTGGCCATGCCGCCGAGCTGATAGATGATGTTGGGGTCTATGGAAAAACCGTGTTCGGCGCAAACGGTGATCCAGGCTTTGGTATGCCAGGGCATGGAATCAATCAGGGTACCGTCAAGGTCAAAAATCAGGCCTTTATAGGCGGAAAAATCAGTGATGCTCATGTGCAGTCTCCCTAAAAACTGTGCCTTAGTGTAGCAAAAGAGAGCGGCTCGTGGCGGCGTTTGCCAATTGCCGGCAAAGAAATTAAGATCTGCTATAAAAATAAACAGGCATGATGACATGGACGCAAAACATATTGACTGCGATGTGCTGATTATAGGCGCCGGCAGTGCCGGCATTGAGGCTTATCAGGCGGCCAGCAGTGCCGGCGCTTTCTGCATTCTGGCAGAGCGCGGCCCGCTGGGTACCACTGCGCAGCGCAGCGGTGATATACCGCTGGCCCTGCTGCAGGAGGCCGGGCAGTACTGTATGAAGCTCAAGGATGCCCGCAATTTCGGTTTGAACATCAAAAACAGCCGCTTTGACAACCGCGAGGTGCTCAATGCCATGCGTCAGGTCAGAGCGCGCTCCACTACTGATGTCCTTTCCTTTATTTATAAGATCCCCGAAAGCCAGCGCATCATGGGGCAGGTCAGCTTTTTGGATCCCAACCGCGCCAGGGTGAATGAAGATACCATCATCTCCTTTAAGACAGCCGTGATTGCCACCGGTGCCAAGCCGGTGACTTCCTACGAGCTGGATCGCCTGGGCGGTGTCATGACGGCAGCTGAGCTGTTTGAGCTGGATCATCTGCCGCGCTCGCTGGCTATTTTCGGCAGCGGCATGATAGGCATTTCCCTGGGGCAGGCCCTGTCCAATCTGGGCGTGGAAGTGACTGTATTCGGCGACGGCAGGATCTGGCAACTGACTGATGAACAGGTGATCTCTGTGGCCAGGGAGCTGATGCAGAAGGAATTTTCCTTTGAGGTCAGCTCAGTCATGACCGCCATAGAGCATATAGGTGATGCCTACGGCATCTACTATTTGGATGAAAATCAGTACGAAAACTTTCTGATGGCCGACAAGGTGCTGGCTGCCGGTCCCTGTCTGCCCAATTTGGATAAGCTCAATCTGCAGGCTCTGGGGCTGGAGCCGGATGAAATGGGCTATCTGCAGATCAATTTTGCCACCATGCAGACCAAACTGCCGCATATCTTTGCCGCCGGTGATGCCGCCCAGAACAGTATGAGCACTTCCCGGGCCAGGCGTGAAGGGCGGCAGGCCGGGCTTAATGCCGCTACCTTCCCCAAACTGGAGGCCAGCCGGCCGCAGTGCGGCAGCACCATGCTCTTTACCTCTCCCGGACTGGCCGTGGTGGGACTGTCCATGGAGAAAATGAAGGAAAGGGCCAGGCAGGGGCATCACTTTGTGGCGGCTGAAGCCAGACTGGATGACGGACGCTTCCGCATCATGCACAAGGAAGGCGGCATCATCCGCATGTACTGCGATGAGAAGACCCATCTGCCGCTGGGCGCGGAGATCTGCGCCGAGGGGGCGGAGCATCTGGCTCATTTTCTGGCTCTGGCCATACAGCAGCAGCTGACGGTGGAAGAGCTCTCATCTTTTGACTATTATCATCCCAGCCTGGAGGAGGCAGCCTTAAGGGTAAGTCAGGCCGCCCTCAAGGCTTTGAAACGCACAGGAAGTAAATATTATGGCGCCGGATAAAATTATTGTACTGGCTTCATCCAATGCCGGCAAAGCCAGGGAATTTGCCCAGCTGCTCTCCCCGCTGGGCCTGACGGTAAAGCTGCAGGCGGACTTCGGGGTCACTGATGCCGAGGAAAATGGTTCCTCCTTTTTGGAAAATGCCCTGATCAAGGCCAGACATGCGGCCGCTCAGACCGGCCTGCCGGCTCTGGCCGATGATTCAGGCATTTGTGTGGATCAGTTAAACGGCGCTCCCGGCATCTTTTCCGCCCGTTTTGCCCATGAACACGGCAATGATGAGGCCAACAACGAAAAGCTCTTAAAGCTGCTGGAGCCTTTTCCGCAGCAGGCCCAGCGCACGGCCCGCTATGTCTGCGCCCTGGCTCTGGTGCGCCGCGGCGATGATCCGCTGCCGCTGACTGCCACGGAAGTATGGGAAGGATATATAGGACTAAAACCCATGGGCTCCCGCGGTTTTGGCTATGATCCGCTCTTTGTGGTACCGGGACGCGGGCTTACTGCCGCCCAGCTGCCCGAGCAGGTCAAAAATCTGCTGTCCCATCGCGGCCGGGCTATGAAAAAGCTGTGCATTCTGCTGCAGAAATATCCGCTGCAGTAGGGCTGCAGGCTGCAGTAATACAGCCCAAAACCTCAGAACATTTTTCTCTCAACCACAATCTGCCGCCGCACCGCTCCGCTGCAGCCGGAGCCGGGCCGCAGACCATCAAGACAAAAGTTTCATCATGAATCAGCAGACTGCAGCAGGCACAAGCTCCTTTAATGTGGGGAGCATACCCCTGGGGCTTTATATTCATTATCCCTTCTGTCTGCGCAAATGCCCTTACTGTGATTTCAATTCCTACCCGCGGGCGGACTTTAAGAATCAGGTCCGCGACAGCGATTACACCAGGCGGCTGCTGACCGATTTTGCCGACAGCATCAGTTTATGCGGCGGCCGTTCCTTTATTTCCGTATTTTTCGGCGGCGGCACTCCTTCCCTGCTGGCCCCGGAAGAAATTGAAAAGATCCTCGCGGTAGTGGAGCCTTATCTGCAGCCGGGGGCGGAAATCTCCCTGGAGTGCAATCCCGGTACTCTGCTTAATCTCTCCTACCTCAAGGCTCTGCGCGCCCTGGGAGTCAACCGCCTGAGCCTGGGAGTACAGAGCTTTAGCGATGAAAGCCTGAAAAAGCTGGGGCGCATTCATGACAGTGCTCAGGCCAGGAAGGCCGGCGACTGGGCGCAGACGGCCGGCTTTGACAATATAAATATAGACATCATGCACGGCCTGCCCGGACAGACCCCGGCAGATGCGCTTTACGATTTGAAGATCGCCGCGCAGTATGCCTGCCATCTGTCCTGGTATGAACTCACCCTGGAGGAGGACACCTGGTTTGGCGCGCATCCGCCGGAGCTGCCTGATGAGGACACGCTGGCGGACATAGAGGAGCAGGGGTTTGCCCTGCTGCAGGATCTGGGTTTTGCGCGCTATGAGATATCCGCCTTTGCCCGCGGGCAGCGGCACTGCGTGCACAATGAAAATTACTGGCGTTTCGGCGATTATCTGGGCATAGGGGCGGGCGCCCATTCCAAGATCACCTCAGAGCATGCCGTGACCCGCCGGGCGCAGAGCGAACATCCGCACAGCTATCTGACCGGGCCCTCCGCCCCCTGGCAGAAAGTAGACCCTCAGGCACTGCCTTTTGAATTTATGTTAAACCGCCTGCGGCTGCTCACCCCGGGGTCTCTGGCCGAGTTTGAGTCCCTGACCGGCCTGCCGCCGGAGAGTGTGTGGAAGCAGCTGAATACTGCGGCCGAAAGGGGGCTGCTGACCTTTTATACAGATGACAAATTTGGTCTGACAAAATTGGGAGTTCTCATGCTAAACGAACTTCTGGAGCTTTTTTTGTAGATCGATTGCGCTTACACTAGAAAGACGGGCGTAATAAGCATGATCTACCGGGTTGAAGGAACACCTATGCATAAAAAAGACAACAATACACCACAGACGGAGGAGCGGGCCTCCAAAGCCCTTATCAAAAAGCTGCTGACTGATGAGCATGCCCCCCGGGGTGATGTGGAAAGCGATCTGAAGACAGCGCTTTATGCTGTTGCCTGTCTGTATCCCTTGGATCTCAAGGACAGCTCAACTCCCAGTATGCTGCGCTACTTTCTGGAGGAAACAGGCTGGAAGTCCCAGGGCAGCGTAAAATTCCGCCAGTGCCGCGATCTGCTCTCCGAGCTCGAGCAGGAGGGTGCCTTAACCCTGATCAATGAGCGCTACTATGTGCGTACTTCCACCCTGGTCACCGCTGAGCTTAAGGTGGAGGCCCGCCGGGTGGAGACTTTTGACCTGGAGGAATTTGCCGATCTGCCGGACAGCCAGAACTTTATGCTGCGTTTTTATGTCCTTGACAGCAAAGGTCATGAATACAGTCTCTTTACCTCTTCCCTGATGCTGCTGCCTGGTGATGTCATCAGCGTCATCCTGAGCCCGGAGAAAAAGCAGGCTTTTGCCCGGCAGCTGATTAAACCGCGGCGGGCGGTGTTCGGTACGGTCAGTGAAGGCAGAAAACTGCGCCTGCTGCCTGACGATCCGCTGCTGCGCTGCTATAAATTTGTCTTCTCCCCCGACAGCATGGGGGATGCCGAACCCGGCAACTCGGTGATAGCAGTACTCGGTCAGCGCACGCCCAAAGGCATCAAGGTGTCCGTCAGCAAGGTAGTACGCGATTTGGGCCGGCTGAACAATGTGATTCTGCAGGCGGTCATGCACAACAATATTCCCCATGCCTGGCCTGATGGCATGAAAAGAGCCCTGCAGCGGGTACCCACTGAGGTCACGGCCAAGGATATCGCCGGCCGGCGCGATCTGCGCGACCTGCCGCTGATGACCATAGACGGGGAGGATGCCCGTGATTTTGATGATGCCGTGCTGGTCTTAAAGGAAGGCAAGAATTACCGCCTGTATGTGGCCATAGCCGACGTGTCCTATTATGTCCGCCCTGGCACCGTGCTGGACCGTGAGGCCGTGCAGCGCTGCAATTCGGTTTATTTCCCCAATTTTGTCATTCCCATGCTGCCGGAGAAACTCTCCAACGGCATCTGCTCCTTAAACCCCAATGTAGACCGCCTGTGCATGGTCTGCGAAATGGAAATCGATTCCACCGGCCGCACCACAGCTTATCAGTTCTATCCGGCGGTGATGAACTCCCATGCCCGGCTGACCTATACCGAGGCCTGGCAGATGATCTCCCAGGGCACGGCCGAGTTTGAAGATCATCAGGAGATGATAGGTCACGTCAAAGATCTGCATGAGCTCTATCAGCTCATGCTCAAACGCCGGGATGAACGCGGCGGTTTTGAGGTGGAAAGCAGTGAGGTGCATTTTGTCTTTGATGAAGATCTGCATTTAAGCGGACTTACTCCTGTGGTGCGCAATGATGCCCATAAGCTTATTGAAGAGTGCATGATTGCCGCCAATGTGGCCGCCGCTTCCTTTGTGGCTGAACACAAGGCCCAGTCCTTGTACCGCGTGCACGACAAACCAGGCGAGGAGAAACTCAGCAAATTCGTCAATACCCTCTCCGCACAGTTCGGCCTGACCCTGGGGGGCGGGGACAGCCCGACGCCGCAGGACTACAACAAGCTCTGGCACAGCGTGCAGGGGCGTGATGATGCCAAGATGATAGGCGAGCTGATGCTGCGCTCACTCTCCAAGGCCAAATACACCCCGGAGAATGTAGGGCACTTTGGTCTGGCCCTGGAGAAATATGCCCACTTCACCTCTCCCATCCGCCGTTATGCCGATTTGCAGCTGCATCGTTCCATCAAGGCCATACTGGAAAAGCAAAACAAGGCTCCGGCCAAAATAGGCGGGCGCACCTACAACAAACCTGAGCTGGCCGTCTTGGGTGAACGCTGCACCATGCGGGAAATTGCCGCCGATGCCGCAGAGATGGAGGTGTCCACCGTCTTAAAGTGCATTCTGGTCAAGCGCTTTGAAGGCTGTATGGTCAACGGCACGGTCAGCGCCATTACCAGCTTTGGTGCCTTTGTGCACCTGGACGACTTCATGGTCGACGGTCTGCTTTATATAGGCAACATTTCATCATCCTATCTGACGGTGGATGTGCAGAAGCAGCAGCTCAGCGACCCCTCCGGCCAGCTGAAGCTGTACCCTGGCGCGAAGCTGCAGCTGATCATAGCTTCAGTCAACATACAGGAACGCAAGATTGACCTGATGATGCCTTCAGGCAAAAAGGATAAAAAGAAGGAGCCGGTGGATGGCTCTCAGCTTTATGTGCAGGCCGGCCAGAAAGTGGATGCAGCCAGTGCCGTGCAGGCCGATCTTGATGTGCTGGCCGGGATTGAAAACAGCCCTGCTGATGAAGCCGACTCCACTCTTCAGGCACAGCTGCAGCAGGTACAGGTACAGCCGGCGGCTGCAGAAGACAGTGCAGAGCAGGACAGCAGCGGCGAAGACGCCGCCGGCAGAACGCTGCCGCGCCGTCCGGATCCGGCAGAACCAGGTCACGTGCTGACGCTGGGCGATCTCATCCGCAGCGGTACGGTGCCTGATCTGAAGCAGTTTATTCAGGAACAACAGCCGCAGGAAAGCGCAAGCAAAGGCAAAAGCCGCAAGAAAAAGAACAAAAACAAGAAAAAGGGAAAGTAAATTATGGCAGTTAAGGTAAAGGGACGCAGCCGGGAGCTGTGCTTTGGCATCAACGCAGTACAGACGGCTTTGGAAAACTCTCCGGAGAGCATTATTGCCGCCTGGGCTGCCAAGGGCCGGGAAGAAGACAAGCGCGTCAGCAAAATCATCAGCAGCCTGGAAGCCTGCGGCATCAGGGTACAGTTTGCCCAGCGCCACTTTCTGGATGAAAAAACAGAAGGTGGGGTGCATCAGGGCATAGTGCTGGAGCTCAAGGCCAAACCGCTGCGTACTGAGCATGATCTGGAGGATGTGCTGGCCGCCCCTGACTTTAAGGCAGAGCAGGCTTTGTTTTTGATTCTGGACGGAGTCACCGATCCGCACAACCTCGGCGCCTGCATGCGCTCGGCCTGGGCTGCCGGGGCGCTGGGGGTGATCGTGCCCCGGGACAAATCCGCGCCCTTAAATCCGGCTGCCCGCAAGGCCGCCTCCGGCGCCGGCGATGCACTGCCGCTGTATTCCGTGACCAATCTGGCCCGGGTGCTCGATACCCTGGCCGATCACGATTTTAAGATCGTGGGCCTGGCCGGTGAGGCTGAGCAGTCGCTGTATGAGTGCAGCCTGACCGGACCGCTGGCTTTGATCATGGGCTCGGAGGAGAGCGGCATGCGCCGCCTGACCCGCGAAAAGTGCACTGCCCTGGCCAAGATCCCCATGGCTCCGGGAGTGGAAAGCCTGAATGTTTCAGTGGCCGCCGGCATCAGTTTGTTTGAGGCAGTGCGGCAGCGTACGGCCGCCGTGTAAGCCGCCGTAAAGAAGGCACAAAAAAACTTGCAAACGCCCCGAAAATGGCTAAAATAAGGCGCACTCAGTAACGACGGTAATATAACCGCGTCAGCTTCCTTGTCTTGAAATTTTACTGGGGTTTTGAGACTTTTAACCGTAAGGGGCATTTATTCTTATGCGTCACTACGAAATCGTTTTCCTGGTTCATCCCGATCAGAGCGATCAGGTTCCAGGCATGATCGAGCGCTACAAGGGCGAGATCGAGAAGTCCGGCGGCAAGATTCACCGCCTCGAAGATTGGGGCCGCCGTCAGCTGGCTTATCCTATTGAGAAGATCCACAAGGCTCATTATGTTCTCATGAACGTTGAGGCCGAGCAGGAAGCTATCGACAGCATTGAGAACAACTTCCGTTTCAATGATGCCGTGATCCGCAACCTGATCCTCCGCACCAAGGGTCCTGTCACCGAGCAGTCTCCTATGATGAAGGCCCGCGAAGAGCGTCGTGCCCGTGACGAGGACGGCGAGCGTCGTCAGCGTTCCAAGTCTGATATCGATGTACCGGCAGCCGAAGCTCCTGCTCCTGAGCAGGAAAATGCTGCTGCAGCTCAATAAGGGAGAGAGAACTAAATGGCACGTTATTTCCACCGCCGCAAGTTCTGCCGCTTCACTGCAGAAGGCGTGACTGAGATCGACTACAAGGATGTGGCTTTATTAAAGAACTACATCACCGAGTCAGGCAAAATTGTTCCTAGCCGTATTACCGGTACCAGCGCCAAGTATCAGCGTCAGCTGGCTGTTGCCATCAAGCGCGCTCGTTTCCTGGCTCTTCTGCCTTACACCGATTTACACAGCCGTTAATTCCCATTGACGGTGAAAGGAAGGAATACCAATGGAAGTTATTCTGTTAGATAAGATCAGCCACTTGGGCGGTCTGGGTGACAAGGTTAAGGTTCGCAACGGTTATGCCCGCAACTATCTGATCCCCCAGAGAAAAGCCGTCATGGCCACCAAGGAAAACTTAGAGAAGTTTGAAGCTCAGCGCGCTGAGCTCGAGGCCAGAATTGCCGCTGAACTGCAGGCTGCCGAAGACAGAGCCGCCAAGCTCAACGAGCTCGCTACTGTCACCGTCACCGCCAAGGCCGGTGATGAAGGCAAGCTGTTCGGCTCCATCGGCACCCGCGATATAGCCGATGCCCTGACTGCTGCCGGCTGCGAAGTGCACAAGTCTGAAGTACGCCTCCCTGAGGGTGTGCTGCGCTCTGTAGGTGAGTACGAGATCACCCTGCAGCTGCACGCTGACGTCAAGAGCGTCATCAAGCTCGTTATCGCCGCTGAATAATTCTTTTCAGTAAGCGAGAGAAGACCCGCCATTCCGGCGGGTTTTTAATTTCCGCGCCTTCCTCTTCTTCCGGGGCTTCTTCTTTTCCCTTCCTTACTCATCGTCTGTGTTTCATCCCGTGTTTCCTCCCGTCCGGGCCGGGCAGATTTTGCGCTGCAGGCAAAAACTTAATTTGTATTGCCGAATCTCTTGTGATATGATCAGCACCGCTGCGGTGCCCTGATGCTGCGGCGTATTCCCTTGTGGGGGATTAGCTCAGTTGGGAGAGCGACTGAATCGCATTCAGTAGGTCATCGGTTCGATCCCGTTATCCTCCACCATACCTCGATATTCTCTGTATTTCCCCGAGATCTCTTAGTCATTTACCGCTCCCAAAGCGTGTACGGCGTTGCTGCGTAAAGCGGATCTGCTTGGGCAAATAAAGCAAAAGCAGGGGGCCTTTTTCGTATAAACTACATATGCTTTGCCAAAGCCCAGCCCGCAGACTGCGGGATATTTTTATTACTGCTTGAGGAGTGCTGCATGGAAAATCAGGAATCAGTTAACAGCTCTGGACAGAACCTGGCGATGGAAGAGGTACTGACCGCTCACGATACCGCAGAGGAGAGCGCACGCGTCCATCAGGAACTGGACGCCGAAAAAGAGCAGGATACTGCCCGGGCAGAACAGGATAATATCAGGGCTTTTGACGAACTGATTAATGCCATGCGCGTCAACACGCTGACCAAACGCGATGCCGGTACCAGGTTTGAGACCCTGATTCAAGACTGGCTGCGGCTGGATGCTGCCTATAGCGATCTTTTCACTGCCGTTTTAACCTACAAGGACTGGGCCAAACATCATCCTGAACTGACCTCCTCTGCCCGGGATACAGGTATTGACCTGGTAGGCGTCAATGCCGGGGGAGATGGTTACACCGCCATACAGTGCAAGCTCTATCAAAAGGATCGTCAGGTCAGCAAAGCAGATATAGATTCCTTTATCAGCGCCTCAGACAAGAAGTACTTTACCCGCCGGCTGCTGATAGCCACCAATACAGACTGGTCACCGAATGTGCTGACCGATCTGCGGAGCAAGACCGTACCGGTAGAGGTCATCTCCTATGACAAGCTGGCGCACTCCAATGTGAACTGGGCTGCCTATACGCAGGGAGAGAAGGCGCTGATGCCGGTGCGCCGGCTGCGGGGCTATCAAAAGGAATGCATTGATAAGGTCCTCAAAGGCTTTGAGACGGCAGATCGCGGCAAACTCATCATGGCCTGCGGTACAGGCAAAACCTTTACCTCCATGAAGCTGGTGGAGCAGCTGGCAGCACAGCAGGCAGACTGCAGAAGTTTTGTGCTCTTTCTGGTGCCTTCACTGTCTCTGCTCTCCCAGACCCTGACCGACTGGAAGCGCAACTGCGCCCTGGCCATTACTGCCTTTGCCGTCTGCTCCGACAGCACCACCGGCAAGGTGGATGGTCACGATCCGGACAACTTAACCAAAGTAGACGAGCTGGCTTATCCGGCCACCACGCAGGCAGACAAACTATATAAAGAGGTGACAAAGGCCCTGAATGAGCAACCGCAAAATCATCTCACCGTGATTTTCTCCACCTATCAGTCCATTGCGGTGATTCACGAGGCCCAACAGCTGGGTATGGCTGAGTTTGACCTTATCATCAGCGATGAAGCCCACCGGACCTGCGGCATCTCCTACAGTGATGATCTGACGGATGATGGCTTGGAAGCAGACAGTGCCGCCGGCGCTGGCAAAGCTGACACAGCAGCAGATGGCACCGGGAAAGATAGTGAGAGAGAGGAAAGTTATTTTATCCTGGTGCACGACAACGAATTCATCAGGAGCCGCAAAAGGCTGTATATGACCGCCACTCCCAAAATCTATGGTGAAGAAGCGCGTATACAGGCGGCCAAAGATGCCGGCCTGCAGATCTATTCCATGGACGACGAGAAAATCTATGGCAAAACCTTTGCCACCATTTCCTTTACCCAGGCCATTGATTTGCACTGCCTGGTGGACTACAAGGTCATAGTGATGTCCATCAGTGAATCCGTGTTTACAGAGGATAATGAACTCTTTACGCAGATTGAAGCTATGTCAGGTCTCAGCGTCAATAATGCCACCAGAATTATCGGTCTCTGGCGGGCACTGACCAAACTGGACTTTAAGGAAGAGCAGGGTACAGGCAAAAATCCTATGAAACGGGCGGTGGCCTTTGCCCAGTGCATTGAGCGTTCAGACAAACCCCACGTCAGCTCCTCCAAAGTTTTCACCGCATACTGCGCCGAGGTGATTGATGCCTACAAACAAAGAGAAAAGGCTTTTCTCCAAAAAGAGCTGGGCGATAAATTCGATGAACAGGAATACGCTCAGACCCACGGTCTGCAGATTGAAGCCAGACATATAGACGGCAGCATGAATGCCGTGCAGAAGGATGAACTGCTCTCCTGGCTGCGTGAAGAGCCGGCAGAAGATCAGTGCAGGATGCTGTTTAATGTGCGCTGCCTGTCTGAAGGCGTGGACGTGCCGGCCCTGGATGCAGTGGCTTTTTTGTCTGCCCGGCGCTCGGTGGTGGATATAGTACAGACCGTAGGACGCGTGATGCGTACGGCTCCGGGCAAGGAGCGTGGCTATGTCATTCTGCCAGTGGTAGTGCCCAGTGGGGTTGAGCCGTCTTATATATTGGAACACAACCAGAAGTTTGAGGTGGTATGGAAGGTCTTAAATGCGCTCAAGTCCATTGATTCCACCTTTGGGCGGGCAGTGGATGTAGAGAACTGCAGAATTAATCCCGAGCGCATTGAGGTAATTGCCGTCAGTCACGACAAAATCAAACCCAAAGGCAAAAAAGCAGGTGGTGGTTCAGGACGGAAGAAGCCTGGCGAAGACGATTATAAAGAGCCCATTCAGACCATGCTGGAACTGGAGCGGGATCGATACTTTGAGTTTGAGGAAGAGCTCAAGACCCGCATCGTCAAGCGGGTGGGCAACCGCATGAAGTGGGAGGACTGGGTAGAGGATGTAGGCGAAATCTGCCAGACCCAGATTAATCACATCAAAAAGATTGTGCAGAAAGATCCCAGCTCCCGACAGGCGCTGAATGAATTTAAGGCCGAGCTGGGCCGCACCCTCAACGGAGAGCCTGATGACGATGCCGTCATTGAGATGCTGGGGCAGCATGTAATAATCAAACCTGTGCTCGATGCTCTGTTTGATGCCTATCCCTTTGCCGAGCAGAATCCCATCTCCAGAGCCATGACGCAGGTGCTGGACAAGCTCGATAAACAGGCCATGAAGGCCTGCCGCAAACTGCTTGAGCCTTTCTACGGCGATGTGAAAAGACTCCTGTCAGCCCAGACCGGCAAAGATGAGTTGGGCCGGCAGACCTTTATTAAGGAAGTATTTGATAATTTCTTTAAAAAGGCTTTTCCCCGGATGCAGGACAAGCTGGGCATAGTCTATACCCCGCTGGAGATTGTGGATTTCATGAACAAATCAGCAGCCTGGCTGCTGGAAAAAGAGTTCGGGCGCTCCATCAATGAGCCCGGGCTGCATATTCTGGACCCCTTTACCGGCACCGGCAGTTATATAGTACGCCTGATTCAAAGCGGGCTTATAGATGAAGAGCATCTCAAGTACAAATACGAGCACGACCTGCATGCCCATGAGATTGTGCCGCTGGCCTACTACATTGCCGCGCTGAATATTGAGACTGCCTATCATGCGGTCATGCAGACAGATCAGGATTACAAGCCCAATGACGTGCTGCTGTGGACTGATACCTTTGCGGCCCATCCGGCCAATGATTTGTTCCAGTCAGCACTGCAGCTGAATAATCAGAAACTGCAAAAGGAGCTGGGGACTGACATTCAGGTGATTATAGGCAATCCGCCTTATTCAGTGGGTCAGGCCTCGCAGAATGACAATACCTGAATTTCCAGTAAATTTTACTCTCCAGCCAGATTCGGGGTTAGCGGGTC
>CAYRIZ010000024.1:0-30472 GCA_964424565.1 uncultured Enterobacterales bacterium | reverse complement strand
AGACCCGCTAACCCCGAATCTGGCTGGAGAGTAAAATTTACTGGAAATTCAGGTTTTACGGCCGGACCGTATTCCAGGTTCAGCCTGTTTTTAAAATCATCCAGTGATTTTGCTGTATGCGGTTGTATATCGCTGTTGAGAATATGAAAAATAAATTCGTCATGCTCCTGTTTGGTAATATTATGCATTATGCTGGTCATTAACACGCAGGCATATTTAATGTAATTATCGTCAGCAGCAAAACAAAAATTATATTTCATCAGAACATACTCTCAAACTTATGGGTCTTATCCATGGTGGCGGCAATGACTTTGCTCATCATCTCTTCAAAATGATAATTGGTCATCACGCTCAGACCTTCAAAGGTGGTACCGCCTTTGGAGGTTACCGCCTCGCGCAGCTCGCTTATTTTACGATCCTGATTGTTGATCACCATGGAGGCAGTACCCAGCGCCATCTGCTCAATGATCTGCCTGGACTGGGCTTCAGATAAGCCTGCTTTGACGCCTTCGGCCACCAGGGCTTCCAGGAAGCGGTACAGGAAAGCCGGAGCAGAGCCTGCTATGGCTCCGATAAGATTAATCTCTTCCTCGCTCTTGAGCACCGGACACAGTCCCAGGGCGCAGAGCAGATCCAAGGTTAATTTCCGATCTTCTTCTGCTGTGGAACCAAAGTAAATGCCTACCACACCCTGTCCCAGATGAGCCGGGGTATTGGGCATGATTCTAATAATGCGATCGGAGTTAATCAGTCTTTGAATGGAGGAGATCTTAAAGCCGGCGGCCATGGAAATGACCAGTTTGTTTTTAAAGTCGACCCCGGCGGCAGCCAGTTCCTGCAGCACCCCGGTCAGCATCTGCGGTTTTACTCCCAGAAAGACTACTTCAGCACCTGCGGCGGCCTGTACATTATCGCAGGTGATCTCCGCGCCCTGAGCCTGGAATTTGGCCAGTTTTTCCAGATGCGGACCGCTTACCGTAATCTCATCTGCGTTGCCGCGGCTTTTTCTGATGCCGTTGAAAATGCAGGAAGACATATTGCCGCCGCCGATAAAAGCTATTTTACTCATGGGATTAGTCCTTATTTTTGTATACTCTGGGACCGAAAATGGCCGTACCTATACGTACTTCAGTAGATCCGCAGGCTATGGCCGCAGCCATATCATGGGTCATGCCCAGGGAGAGAGTGTCAAAATCGGGAATGCTTTCCTGCCATTTTTGAAAGGCATCAGCGAGCAGGACAAAGGAGCGCCTGATTTCCTCCTGATCATCCGTTTCTCTGGCAATCCCCATCAGACCACGGAGTTTGAGCCTTTCCTGAGTTTGAATAAAAGCAATCAGCTCAGGCAGCTGCTCCAGAGTGCAGCCTGATTTCTGCTCTTCATCGGAGATGTTTACCTGCACCAGTACCTGCAGGGGCGGCAGATCGGCCGGGCGCTGCTCGTTGAGGCGCCTGGCTGTTTTGATGCGGTCCACACTTTCCACCACATCAAAGTTCTCCGCTATGATGCGGGTTTTGTTGGACTGCACCGGACCGATGAAATGCCAGACTATGTCGCTGTAGCCCAAGCCTTTGATCTCAGGTATTTTGTCTCCGGCCTCATGGGCATAGGACTCTCCGAAATGCCGCTCTCCGGCCTGGTAGGCGGCAATAATTTCGGATACTGGTTTGGTTTTGCTTACACACAGCAGGGTAACCTCAGCCGGGCTGCGGCCGCAGTCTGCACAGTATTGATTTATGCTTTGGTGAACGTGATAGAGATTATCAGAAATGTTTTTCATTATGGTTGTTTCGCACTAGAATAGCTCGTCATCATTATAGGAAAGGCAGATTTTATTTGCCACACGTTCAGCCAGTAGGTATTTTATGTTTGCAATAGATCCAGAGCAGTGCACCGCCTGCGGCGAGTGCAAAGACTGTTGCCCCTGTGATGCCATCATCGAGCATGATGAGGGTTTCTGCAGCATAGATCCAGATATGTGCGCCGACTGCGGTGCCTGTATGGATGTCTGTGAATTCGGGGCCATATTCGAGTACGATCCCGATGATGTGATTCCGCATCAAAACGTCTGACTTCCCGTCTCCGGCCGCCGCAGCCGCGGCGGTATCACTTCCTTCAGCCTATCTTCAGGCTGTGGCCATTGTCCAGATTTTTCAGCAGTACCTCCGAGCGCTGATAGGGTATGGCTATACCGGCTTCGGCAAAACGGCGCAGCACCTCAGTACTTAAATAATCAGTAGTCAGTTTTCTGCGGCCTATTTCCTTGACGTAAACCTCGCACATGATGGACACGCAGTTGTTCTGCAGGCTGCAGACATAGATGAGATGCGACTGCTCCGGGGCCAGATAGGTGCAGCTGCGTACAATCTGATGCAGTATGTCCTTGGCTTTGCTTACATCGGCGTCATAGGCTATGCCGATGAGAAATTCCACTTTGGTGACCGTATTGGACAAAGACCAGTTGGTCAGGGCGCTGGTGATGAACTCGCGGTTGGGGATCAGCACTTCCTTGTTGTCAAAAGAGACTATGGTGGTGGCGCGGATGCGTATTCTGCTGACCGTGCCTGACAGATCGTTTAGGGTGATGATGTCTCCCACGCGCAGCTGCCGCTCAAACAATATGATGATGCCGGACACGAAATTGGCAAAGATCTCCTGCAGACCAAAGCCCAGGCCCACCGACAGCGCCGCCACCAGCCACTGCAGCTGATCCCAGCTGATGCCCAGGGAGCCGGCGGTCAGCACTATGCCGGTGGCTATGATGACATAGGAGGACAAAATCCGCACCGTGTAGCTGGTGCTCTTGCTTCTCTGCGTCGGCGCCAGCAGAAAGAGCCTTTCCACCAGCACGGGCAGATTGCGGTTGAGCAGCATGGTCAGTGCCATGATCAGCAGGGCTATGATGAGATTGGTCATGGTCAGCGACTGATTGAGGCTGATCACCCCGTTGATCATGGTTTCATTCTTCCACAAATAGACCGTATCCAGATAATTGATGACGCCGGCCAGATCGCTCCACTGCCGGTAGAGCACCACTGCGGTAAGACAGATCAGTACGCCGTCTATCAGCTTAAAGGCTTTGCTGTTGATGAGCTCCAGGCGCAGTTCATCTATCTGCCGCTGCCGCTCCTGCCGCTGACTGCGTACACTGCGTTCAGCCGCGGCGGCGCTGCGGGACGGAGTTTTGGGCAGCTGATACAGCTTCATCTTTCTGACTATGCGGTTTTCGGTGACAAAGAGTTCACGGCGGATGATGCAGCTGATGAGCAGATAGCACATGCAGGTATAAAGCGAGATGGCTATGCGGTTGACCAGTTTGATCACTGTGTAGTAGTAGCCCAGCGCCAGCATGATGAATAAGGTCAGGGGGATGAGGATCAGCAGCAGGCCGCGTACCCAGGCCATGAAGCTCAGCTCCTTTTCGGCAAACTCCTGCAGCAGGAATCTGACGGCTATATAGGTGATATAGCCGCAGCACAGCAGCATCAGGCAGTAGCCCAGAATATCCCCGCTGATATCGGCAGTACTCAGTTCGCGTATATTGGCAATCAGCAGCACGGGCACTATGGCAGTCCACAGCCGGTCTATGATGCTCCTCAGCTTGGCCGTGACGGCCGGCGGCATGCAGAAATAGCGCTGCATAATGGAATTGGGTTTGGAGATCTCCAGATAAAAGACAAAGACGCTGATGTGCAGCAGCAGCATTTTGATCACTGACAGCTGCTGCTCCATGTCATCCAGAATCAAAAAGACGATCAGCGATCCCAGGGCGGTCAGCAGGGCTATTTTGGGCAGACTGAGCCCCAGCCTCACCAGCAGGGCCGCTGCCGTGATCCAGTGTCCGTCTGAGGTTTTATTAATCCTCATGGCCAGCTGATTGTCCCGGCGCCGCAGAAAAGGGCGGCAGATGAGGGTCAGGGTCAGGATCACGGCCAGAGGCACAAAAAACAGGGTGACTGTATGCAGGGTGCGGTTCCAGAATTCGGGCATGCTCATGCGTTCGGCTATGCCGTTCAACTGATACTTCAGGCGCTGCACAAAGGAGAGGGCGAATTCGCGTCCCGGCGGCAGATTGCTTTTCATCCAGAACAAATGCTCGTTGATGACGGCATTTACCCTGAAGGTGACCTGCTGCAGCTCGGTATATTTCAGCTTGAGGCTGATGGCCTGCGTCAGCTCCTCGGACATGCTCTGATGCAGATTGTCCAGCAGACTGCGCTGTCTGCGGATCAGATCTTCCAGCTCGCTGCGGGATTCAGACAGCTGCGGGAATTTGGCCGTCAGGACATCGCAGTAGGAGGTGATGTCAAACAGCTCATCGCGGCGGCTGCGCAAATCATACAGCCAGACATTTAAGTTGGGGATCAGCTCATCGAGATTGAAGCTGAGTTTGATTTCCGGGATTTCACTCTGCTGCCGGTTGAGCAGCCGGGACAGAAACAAACTGCCGCCTATGCTGCTGATTTGTTCACTCAGCGTGCTTTCAATCTGCGTTACCGTAGTGAGGGCATTTTGTACCTGCTGCAGCTCCTGCCCCAGGCGTAAATTATTCTGCAGCTGCTGATCTATATAGGTGGTGATCTGCTGGTTCTGCTCTATGATTTGCTGCAGATTGGCATTGTAGGCTTCTGCCCCGGCAGCATCAGGGCTGTAGTGCAGATTTTGTATATGGCGCTGACTGATGGCCGTCTGCAGCATTCTGATGTAATCGATCAAATAGTTGGATTTAATGGTGTTGATGTGGATCTTGTAGGTGGCTATGTCCTGCAGGGTGTTCTGCAGCGCCAGCTGATCCAGCAGCAGGGTGTTTTCCAGCTCCAGGGTGTACTGTTCCAAAGTCAGCAGGCGCAGCTCCAGGTCATCCGGGGCGGCGGGATCGGCTGCATTGAGCCGCGTGCCTATTTCATCTATACGGCTGTTGTTGCGGCTGATGGTGCTCTGCGCCCGGCTGGGCAGGGTCTGCAGGTAGGCAAATTGTGTGTTGGCGGCAGCCAGCGCCTGCTGCGTCTCCTGCAGCTCATCGCCGGCGGCAGACAGCAGGGCGGACAGATCATCTGCCCCGGCATCAATCTGCTGCGGGCTGCTGCCGTAGCGCTGCCTGGTCTGATAAAGCTCCTGCTCCAGAGAGGTCAAATCAGCAGGCGCATTGCTCCTGGTGGCGGCAAAGTCGGCCAGATCGGCACTGACCTGATTGAATTTGGCTATGAGTTCATCGGCCTTGCCCAAATACTGCAGGCGCTGCTGTGTTTGTTCATCATCGGATTCGGCATTTTCAATAGCCGCTATGGCCGCGCTGATTTCAGCGCTCTGGGGTACACTGATGCTGCCTGCGGCAGGATCGGTATTACCGGCGGAGATGGGATTACAGATCAGCCAAGCTGCAGCACAGCTCAGCAGCAGATGACAAAGCTTCCTCATTTTTTGCAGACTGGTACCTGAATGTCTATGCAAGATAGCACATTCCCGGTTCATCTTCCTGTATTTCATGGCCCAAAGACTGCTGATAAAGGGTGTAGTCTGTTAAACTATGGGGCTGAATTTCATGAAATTCATCAGATCTCGAGGCCTGCCCGGCCGATCGCGATCTGCCTTGACTACAAATCTTTTCATTTACTTGGAACTTCTGCAGCCTGTTGCTGTCTTATAGGTTGTAAGGTGTTGGAAAGCAGCTATGATGAACCGCAGAGAAAACGACCAGGCAACCGATGATGCTGCTCTTGTCCGGCGGGTGCAGAATGGCGATGTTCAGGCTTACAACATCCTGGTGCTGCGCTATCAGCACAAAGTTTGCGAGACGGCCAACAAGTTCGTCAACAACAGGGCAGATGCCGTGGATATAGCGCAGGAAGCCTTCATTAAGGCCTATAAGGCCATAGGAAGCTTCAGGGGAGAAAGCTCCTTTTACACCTGGCTTTACCGCATAGTGGTCAATGCTGCCAAATCCTATCTGGAAAGCAGTGCCAAATACCGGCATCATGTGGATGTGGATGCCCCGGAATTTGAGGCCCAGGATGTACACGGTGTACTGACTACGCAGGACAGCCCTGACAGATTAATAGAATCTGAAGAATTGGAAAGGGTGATCAGCCGGGCTCTGGCAGATTTGCCGGAGGATTTGCGCAAGGCTATCACTTTGCGCGAAATAGACGGCATGTCCTATGAAGATATCGCTCTGGTAATGAAGACCCCCATAGGCACAGTGCGATCAAGAATTTTCAGAGCACGCCAGTTCATAGAAGAACGGATTGCTCAGCTTACTGAAGCAAAGCAGCGCTGAAAAGCTGGAGATGGTTTATGTACAGATCAGATAAAGATGATGCAGTTTTGGAGCAAATTTCCGCGGTCTTTGATGGAGAAGATCTGCCTGAGGGCAGACTGCAGGAATTTGATACTGGAACGAAGCGTCATATGCAGAACTGGTCTTTGATTGGCAGCGCCATGCGCCATGAACTTCCCCGGCAGATTGATCTCAATTTTGCAGACAGGGTGATGGCAGAGGTCAGCAAAATCGATCCTCCGCAGGCCGAACAGCCCCTCCCCTCCTCCGCCCAGCCGCGCCAGCGCTTTACCTTCAGGTTTAATTTCAGAAAGATAGGCCTGGCCTGCACGCAGCTGGCTCTGGCCGCCTCGGTGGCGGCGGTTACCGTCATTGGCTGGCAGACCTATAATGCAGGCGATGTTTCCGAGCTGGCCACTCCTGCTTCCACTATGGGGCAGGTATCCGGGCTGAGCCTGGCCAGTTATCAAAATCAGCGGCAGGATACCATCTTAAATCTCAATGATGTGGCCAGGCATGATGACAGCATAGCCGCCGATGACCGCTCCAATGCCGAGATGCTCAGGCAGATGCAGCAGAAGGAACTCGAGCGCATCAACAGTTATGTCAGAGGCTATGTACTGCACTCGGCCGCAGATTAAGCAGTTTCCATTTATGAACAAAAAATCATTAACCGCAGGATTGGCCGCAATCTTTGCGGTTTTCTTTTCTCTACCAGCCCGGGCGGCGGACGAAACTTTTTCGGCCTGCCTGGATGAGTTTGCCGGCCTGCAGGAGGCCTACTTCAATTTCAGCGGCCAGTTTACCGTGGTCAGTTCCGAGCCCAACAGCCTGACCCCTTATCAGCTGCTGAAGGTCAGGCAGAACAACCGCTCCTACTCCCTGTGGGAGCATTTAAACGGGGAAATCCGCGGCTATGCCCTGCGCGATGGCAAAGGTTTTGATTTCAATCAGGCCCAGGCCGCAGTCAGCGGGCTCAACTGGCATCCTACCCTGATCTGGGACCGGCTACTGGCCCGGGACAGCAGGATCTCAGACTATGTCTGCGTCTTTACCGGCCGCTCCCGCGTGGCCGGCCATAAGGTTTCCCTGCTGCGGCTGACCCCGCAGGACGGTCTGCGCTACGGTTATGTGATTGCCAAGGACGATGACACCAAGCTGCCGGTTGAGATCTCGGTGGTGGATCCTGACGGCGGCATAGTCAGTCAGCTGCTGGCCCTGGGGCAGGTATCCAATGACAGTATGCAGTTTCCCATGGATGACACGTGGTTTGACCGCCTGGCCGCAGAGGAAGGCAAAGCCGGCGGGTTTCCCTGGGCTGAACTGCAGATCCCCCGTGCCTTTGCCCTGATCGCTGCCGGACGCATGCTGATCGGCAGTGAGCAGGTGGACTTTCAGGAGTATTTTGACGGCCTGAGTTCCTTTAGGGTGTACAGGGCCCCAAAAACTTCGGTGCTGCTGCCGGCTTTGAACAACGGTCCGCTGTCCATCCTGCGCAAACCGTCCCATATATATGAATATGCCGTAGTAGGCGAAATTCCTGTGCGGCTGGCCGAACAAATCCTATCGCAAATCACGGTGGTGCCGCGCTGACCGCCCGGGGCGGCGCTTGAGCGTGCCTTAAATCCTGTGCCCGGGGCAGAACAGTGATACATACGGGCGTCAGCTGTATGCAGATACGGGGGATTTGCTGGTAAAATCTGCACCTGCAGCCGGCCTTATCAGGTTACTCACAATGTGCAAAGTGGTGTTTTAAGAGCGCTTAGTCTGACGCTCGTTTGCAGGGAAATTTATGTCATCGAATTTTAATCAGGATTTAATTCGCAACTTCTCAATCATTGCCCATATAGATCACGGCAAGTCGACTTTGTCGGATCGTTTTATTCAGGTCTGCGGGGGTCTGACCGAACGTGAGATGCAGGCCCAGGTGCTCGACTCCATGGATATAGAAAGGGAGCGCGGCATCACCATCAAAGCCCAGGCGGTGACCTTAAATTACCAATCCGCCGACGGCAATACCTATGAGCTCAACTTTATTGATACCCCGGGCCATGTGGATTTTGCCTATGAAGTCTCCCGTTCTCTTTTTGCCTGTGAGGGCGCGCTACTGGTAGTGGATGCCGGACAGGGCGTAGAGGCCCAGACTCTGGCCAACTGCTATCAGGCCATAGATCTTAATCTGGAGGTGATCCCGGTCTTAAACAAGATCGATCTGCCGGCGGCTGACCCTGATCATGTGATTGAGGAGATTGAGGATATCATAGGCATAGAGGCCCATGATGCCTGCCGCTGCAGCGCCAAAACAGGTATAGGCATAACTGAGGTGCTCGAGCGCCTGGTGCAGCAGGTGCCCCCGCCGCAGGGCGATCCGGCAGCTCCGCTGCAGGCTTTGATCATCGATTCCTACTTTGATGATTACATGGGTGTGGTGTCCCTGGTCCGCGTCAAGAACGGCACCATACGCAAAGGCGATAAGATCAGGGTGATGTCCACCGGCCAGACCTGGGAGGTGGAGCGTCTGGGTGTGTCCACTCCCAAGAGGGTGGATGTAAGCGTGCTCAACTGCGGTGAAGTGGGCTGGGTGGTCTGCGGCATGAAGACCATACACGGAGCTCCGGTGGGCGATACCATTACCAATGCCAAAAACGGTGCCGCTGAGGCTCTGCCCGGTTTTCAAAAGGCCAAGCCCCAGGTCTATGCCGGCATGTTCCCGGTGGATACGGACGATTACAATGCCTTCCGCGATGCCCTGGACAAGCTGTCCTTAAATGATGCCTCGCTGTTTTTTGAGCCTGAAAACTCCAAGGCGCTGGGTTTTGGTTTCCGCTGCGGCTTCCTCGGCATGCTGCACATGGAAATCATTCAGGAGCGGCTGGAGCGTGAGTACAATCTCAATCTCATCACCACCGCCCCCACGGTAATTTATGAAGTGGTCCTGACCTCGGGTGATGTAGTGCACATAGACAGCCCGGCCATGCTGCCGCCGGTGAGCAATATTGCCCAGATCAGGGAGCCCATAGCCGAATGCCGCATGCTGATGCCGTCGGCTTATGTAGGTCCGGTCATGATGCTGTGCCAGGAAAAGCGCGGCGTACAGATCTCCATGGTCTATCATGGAGAACAGGTGGCCCTGACCTATGAACTGCCCATGTCTGAAGTGGTGCTGGACTTCTTTGACCGCCTCAAGTCCGTCTCCCGCGGCTATGCCTCACTGGATTACGGCTTCAAGCGTTTTGAACGCGGCGATTTGGTAAGGGTGGATATATTGATTGCCGGAGAGCGGGTGGATGCCCTGGCCCTGATCGTGCACAGGGATGAAGCTCAGTCCAAGGGCCGGGCCCTGGTGGAGAAAATGAAGGAGCTGATCCCCCGGCAGATGTTTGATATTGCCATACAGGCAGCCATAGGTGCGCAGATCATAGCCCGCTGCACGGTCAAGGCCCTGCGCAAGGATGTGCTGGCCAAATGCTACGGCGGTGACATCACCCGCAAGCGCAAACTGCTGGAAAAGCAGAAGGCCGGCAAGAAGCGCATGAAGCAGCTGGGCCGGGTGGAAGTGCCGCAGGAAGCCTTCCTGGCTATATTGAAGGTAGGCAAGGAATAACAAAGGATGAACACTTTTTCTCTGATTTTGATTGCAGGTGTGCTGCTTACCGGTGCCTGCTTCTTTTATGACTGGAAGTACAAAAGGCCGCAGCGCCTGCAGCAGTGTGCCCTGCTGGAGCAGAATGATCCCACCTTCAACAAAAAGAAGCGTCAGGCCGTCATGGAGCCGCGGGGGCTGGCCGGTCAGCTGGCTCAGCTGTTCCCTATCATTTTGATCGTGTTTTTGTTCCGGGCCTTTGTGATCGAGCCTTTCCGTATTCCGTCCGGCTCCATGATGCCCACGTTGCTGTCGGGAGATTTTGTTGCCGTCACCAAGTGGTCCTATGCCATTAAAAATCCCCTGACCAATGAAACCTGGATCAGAACGGATGAACCGCAGCGCGGTGATGTGATCGTGTTCAAGTACCCCGAAGATCCGGGCATAGATTACATCAAGCGCATAGTGGCCGTGCCGGGGGATGAGATCACCTACCGCAACAAGCAGATTTATCTGCGCAAGGCCTGCACAGCCGGGAGCTGTGAAGCTCCGCAGCCTATAGCCCGAATCAGTGCAGGTGAGTTTATAGAGTCCGGTATAGGCTATGATGAGCATTATAGTGTATACAGGGAAAGTCTGCGGGACGGCGAGACCCACAGCATCATGATCAATCCGCTGGCTCCGGAATTTCTGTCGCATTACAACCGGCAGCATGGATCTTATCTGGGTACCTGGGTGGTACCTGAGGACTGCTATTTTGTCATGGGCGACAATCGTGACAACAGCCGGGACAGCCGCTTCTGGGGCTTTGTACCCCGCAATTATATTGTGGGCAAAACAGTAGGCATCTGGCTGTCGCTGGATTTTGAGCATGATAAGGACAGCATCCTGCCTTCCTGGATTCCCAGCCTGAGATTTGAACGCATCGGGGGCATAGATTAAAGATGTATAAGATTGGGGCAGTAAGAGAAAACAGTCTGCAGAATTTGGAGCTGATGATAGATTACGGCTTTCAGAATATAGCTTATCTGGACAAAGCCCTGACCCACCGCAGCTACAGTGCCGAACACAATGAACGTCTGGAGTACCTGGGCGATGCCATATTGGGCATGATCATAGCCAAAAAGCTTTTTGACATGTTTCCTCATTCCCCGGAAGGCGAGCTGACCCGCATGCGTTCCTCCCTGGTCCGGGAAACCACCCTGGCTGAAATAGCCCGCGAAATGCAGCTGGGGGACAAACTGCGCCTGGGGCCGGGGGAAATGAAGTCCGGCGGCGCCAGAAGGGACTCGCTGCTGGCTGATGCCGTGGAATCCATTATCGGCGCCATGTTTCTGGATACCAATGAAGATTTTGCCCTGGTCAACAGTGTGGTGCTCAGATGGTTTGACAGCAGGCTGAAGAGCATCAGCCCCTCAGTCAATCAAAAGGATGCCAAATCACAGCTGCAGGAATTAATGCAGGCTGAACACAAAATGCTGCCGGTGTACAGCGTGGATAAAATATCCGGTGCCGACAATGATCAGACTTTCTTTGTATCGGCCCGGCTGCCGGACAGCGATCTGATCTTCAAGGGTTCAGGCACTTCCCGCCGCCGGGCCGAGCAGGCAGCGGCCGAAGCGGCCTTAAAATATCTCAAACAGTCCGGCTGAGGCAGCCGGCAGGGCAGAGTCTCAGCACAATCAGCACAGGTTTTCCCTAATATGGAACAAGCACAGCAGAAATTTGGTTTTGTCGCCATTATAGGCCGGCCCAATGTGGGCAAGTCCACTTTGATGAATCATATACTGGGGCAGAAAATCAGTATAACCTCCCGCCGCCCCCAGACTACCCGCAACCGAGTGCTGGGTATAGATACCGAGGGTATTTATCAGACTGTCTATGTAGATACCCCGGGCCTGCACCGCGAGGAGAAAAGAGCCATCAACCGCCTGATGAACAGGGCAGCCGAAAGCGCTCTGGGTGATGTGGAGCTGATCCTGCTGGTAGTGGATGCCACCTTGTGGACTGACGATGATGAAATGGTGTTCGCCAAACTCGATCAGGTCAGAACCCCGGTGGTCCTGGTGATCAACAAGATAGACAAGGTCCATGACAAGGCCACGCTGCTGCCGCTGATCGAGCGCCTGAGTGCCCGCCGGGAATTCAAGGAAATCATCCCGGTCTCCGCCGCCCACGGCCGCAATCTGGACCGCCTCAAGGAAATAGTCCGCAGTTCTCTGCCTGACGGTGCCCACTGCTTTGATGACGACAGCATTACCGATCGCTCCTCGCGTTTCATGGCCGCTGAGCTGATCCGCGAAAAGCTGATGCGTCAGATGGGCGATGAACTGCCCTACTCCACCACGGTGGAAATTCAGGAATTCAAGGAAGAGCCGCAAATCCTCAGGATTCATGCGATGATCCTGGTGGAGCGGGCCGGACAGAAGAAAATGGTCATCGGAGCCGGCGGCTTCCGCATCAAGAAGATAGGTACTGAAGCCCGCATGGACATGGAAAAGCTCTTTGAGAAAAAGGTCTTTTTGTCCCTCTTTGTCAAGGTCAGATCAGGCTGGGCTGATGACGAGCGGGCGCTGAAGAGCCTGGGGTATGCTGAGTTTGAGGATTGAGCATGTCCTCACTGATTGAAGGTGAACCCGGCTTTGTGCTGCATGTCCGCAGCTATAAGGAACAGCAAAGCCTGATTGAGGCCTTCAGTCTGCATTACGGGCGCATAGGTATGGTAATGCGTCCGGCACGCAAATCAGATTTCAGATATCAGGCGCTGCTGCAGCCCTTCACCGCCCTGAAGCTCTCGCTGCGGCAGGGCAGATCAGATCTGTGGCAGCTGCAGGACTGCGTGCAGTCCGGAGAGGCTTTTTCCCTGCCGGTGCCGGCTTTGTTCTGCGGCACCTATATCAATGAGCTGCTGTATTATCTGCTGCAGCGTCACGATCCTGCGCCGCAGCTGTTTGCCGCCTATCTCTCTGCGCTGCGGGCCTTGAGCGCAGATGACGGCAGCTCCGAGCTCAGCCTGCGGCTGTTTGAGCTGATGCTGCTGCAGCATCTGGGACTGAGCATTGATTTTCATCAATCAGACGGCCGGCAGTTTGCCGCAGACTGCTTCTATACTTTTCAGGCCGGCTCAGGCTTTGCCCTCTCCCCGGCTGAAGATCGCAGCGCTTTTCCCGGAGCGCTGTTAAATCAGGCCGCAGCGGGACAGTATCAGGCCCCCGGGGTGCTCCTGATGCTTAAAGCACTGACCCGGCAGTGCCTGGCCGGGCTGCTGGGGTCGCATAAGATAGTCAGCCGGGAGCTTTACCGCAGCTATATCCATTCTTTGAAGGTCAATTCACATGGCAGTGTTCTATCAGGAAAAGAAAAAACAGCAGAAAGTCCGGTCTTTTGAGGTGGAATGTACAGAGCTTGACCTGCACGGCCGCGGGGTGGCCAAAGCCGGCGGCAGAACCTGGTTTGTTCCCGATTTGATGCCGGGCGAGCGGGCCCGCGTGCAGCCGGTCAGCGTCAGCAGCGGCACTGCCGCGGTAGTCAGCCGCACTGTGACCTCACCGCAGCGGCGCCAGCCGGACTGCCTGCATGCCGGGCGCTGCGGCGGCTGTGCCCTGTATTATCTGCCGCCTGCTCTGGCTCTGGAGGGCAAAATCAAGGCAGTAGGCCGGCTGTTTTACAAAAACTGCAGGCTGCAGCTGACTGAGCCTGATTTTGTAATTGCCGGATCTGAGACTGCCTATCGCCGGGCCTGCCGCTTTGCCGTGCGCCAAAGCCACGGCCGGGTGGAGCTGGGCTTTCGCGGCCGCGGCTCTCATGAGCTGGTGGCCGTGGATTCCTGTCTGGTGCTGACTGAGCGCATCAATGCCTGTCTGCCGCCGCTTACTGCCGTCGTCAATCAGCTGCAGAGCAGAAAGCAGCTTGGGCATGTGGAATTTATAGACAGTGACGGCTGCCTGGGTATTTATCTGCGCTTTACCGTACAGCTGCCGCCGGCCGATAGGGAGCGGCTGTCTGCTTTCGGACAACAGCAGGGCTGTCTTGTCAGCGCAGCAGAGCCGCACATAGAGCCACTGTTCCGGACAGAAAGCCTGACTGAAACCTGTCTTACCGGCAACGCAGCTGAGTTCTTTTTGGACCTGCCCGGGGGCAGACTGCATCTGCAGCCTTCTGCCTTTGTGCAGATCAACAAAGCAGTCAATGAGGCCATGATCGAGCGGGTGCTGCAGGCAGTGCAGCCCAAAGCCGGCAGCCGCATCTTGGATCTGTTCTGTGGTCTGGGCAATTTTTCCTTTGCCCTGGCGCAGAGCGGAGCACAGGTCTGCGGGGTGGATATAGTACAAAGCATGATTGCCGCCGCCCAGGCAAACGCCGCGGCAGCAGGTCTTAATAATTTGGAGTTCGTAGCCGCTGATTTGGAGGCTCCTTTTGAGACTCAGGCCTGGGCCCGGCAGTCCTATGATGCCGTAGTGCTCGATCCCGGGCGGCAGGGCGCCAGGAGAGCTGCGCAGTTTTTAGCTGTCAGCGGACCGAAATTAATTGTTATGATATCTTGTAACCCGCAGGCGGCATCGCGCGACAGTATGCAGCTGCTGCAGCATGGTTATGAGCTTGCAGGCTGGGGAGCCATGGATATGTTCCCCCGCACTGAGCATCTGGAATTAATGCTGGTATTTGTCAGGCAGGAGAAAGGCTGATGGTTGCCTTAAGAGAAACTCATAAAGCATCATTTGACTTTGATCAGTGGAGCAGGGGGCTGGCCCTGCCGGAACAGGATAAAGCCCTGCTGCAGAAGGCTCATGAATTTGTGATGTCCAAGATAGGACAGAACAATCATGAGCTTTCCTTAAGACATTCGCATCTCTCAGCTGAGATCGTGTCCATACTCATGTCCCTGAACATGGATCTGCAGTCCCTGCAGGTGGCCTTCCTCTATCCGGCCTTTGAGGATCATTTGATCAACAAACAGGAAGTGGAAGACAAATTCGGTCCGGAAATCACCAGGCTGCTGCTGGCCGTCAAGGACATGGAGGCCATACGCTTCCTGCAGAATTTAAGTCAGGGCAAAATTTCCTCTGATGCCAAGGTGGACAAGGTGCGCCGCATGCTGCTGGCCATGGTGGAGGATGTGCGCGCCGTGGTCATCAAGCTGGCCGAACGCATAGCCGTGATCCGCGCCGCCAAACACAGCAGTGAAAAGGTGCGCAGCCTCATAGCCCGGGAGGTTTCCAATATCTACGCGCCGCTGGCCAACCGTCTGGGTATAGGTCAGCTGAAGTGGGAGCTGGAAGATCTGGCCTTCCGCTTCCTGCATCCGCAGACTTACCGGCAGATAGCAGACGATCTGGGCGAGCGCCGGGTAGATCGCGAAAAGTATATAGCCAATTTTGTGGCTGAACTCAAAGCCCTGCTGGAGCAGGAAGGCATCAAGGGCGAGGTTTACGGCCGGCCCAAGCATATATACAGCATCTGGCGCAAGATGCAGAAAAAGCATCTGGAGTTTTCCGAGCTCTTTGACATCAGGGCCGTGCGCGTGGTGGTGGAAACCATGCCTGAATGCTATGCCGCGCTGGGCATCATTCATACCAAATGGCAGCATTACGCCAAGGAATTTGACGACTATATAGCCAATCCCAAGCCCAACGGTTATCAGTCCATACATACTGTGGTGTTCGGCGACGGCGGCAAGGCCATAGAAGTGCAGATCAGAACCAGGGCCATGCATCAAATGGCAGAGCTGGGAGTGGCGGCGCACTGGAAGTATAAGGAAGGAGCCGGACAGGTTTCAGGGGCGGAGCAGCGCATTAACTTCCTGCGCCGGCTGCTGGCCTGGCGTGATGACATGGTGGAATCCGGTGCCCTGCTCGATGAGTTCCGCAAGCAGGTATTTGAAGACCGGGTTTATGTGTTCACGCCGCAGGGCGAGGTCATAGATTTGCCCACCGGCTCCACGCCGCTGGATTTTGCCTACAGCGTGCATACCATGGTGGGACACCGCTGCATAGGTGCCAAGGTCAACGGCCGCATAGTGCCCTATACCTACAAGCTCAAAACAGGCGAACAGGTGGAAATCATCACGCAGAAGGAGCCCAACCCCTCGCGTGACTGGATTAATGCCGACAACGGCTTCCTCAAGACTAACCGCGCCCGCTCCAAGGTGCAGGCCTGGTTCCGCAAAATTGACTATGACCGCAACTTTGCCGCCGGCACCGAACTGGTGGACAAGGAAGTGGCCCGCCACCGCCTGGGCATCAACAAGGAGCAGCTGGCCTCCATCCTCAAGGAAAAATTATCCCGCTTCAATGTCAAGACGGTGGATGATGTCTTTGCCGGAGTAGGAGCCGGCGACATCAGCCTCAATCAAATCATCTCCTGCCTGCAGGAGCGGCTGGGGCGTCAGGAGGCGGAAAAGAGCCGGGAGCCGGATATCTCCTCCCTGGTGTCTTCGGGTTCCAAAAACTCACAGCAGCTGCTGCAGCAGAGACACAGCAAGAGCGGCATTATAGTGGACGGGGTGGGCAATATGATGACGCATATAGCCAAGTGCTGTCAGCCCATACCAGGGGATGCCATAGTGGGCTTTGTAACTCAGGGCCGCGGCATTTCCATACACCGTCAGGACTGCCCGCAGGCCAAAAACCTGCTGCAGAACCATCCCGAGCGCGTGGTGCAGGCCCAGTGGGGAGCCAATACCTCCGAGGCCGGCTACACTGCCACCCTGCGGGTTACAGCCCCGGATTATTCCGGACTGCTGCGCGATGTGACCACGGTGATTGCCAATGAAAAGATCAATGTGCTGGGTGTCCGCTCCCGTATTGACCGCATGAAGGATCTTTCCATCATAGATGTGGATTTGATGCTGATCGGCGCCAGCTCCTTAACCCGGCTGATGGAAAAGCTCAAAGCCATGCCCAAGGTCAAGTCTGTCACCAGACTTTAGACTTTAATTCAGTCCATTCAGTTCTTAAGCCGCGCCGGCCGTCAGCCGGCGCCTCCCCGCTTTGGCAGTCTGCCATGTCGTGTCGTTTAGGGTATAATGCTGCAAAATATTTATGATGGAGCTGTTATGTCCAAATCTCCTGTGAAGCTGATTTTTGTTACCGGCGGTGTTGTTTCTTCCCTGGGCAAGGGAATTGCGGCAGCATCCCTGGCCGCGCTGCTTGAGGCCCGCGGCCTTAAAGTCACCATGTTGAAGCTTGATCCTTACATCAATGTTGATCCGGGCACCATGAGCCCCATACAGCATGGTGAGGTTTTTGTGACTGAAGACGGAGCGGAGACTGATCTGGATCTGGGCCACTATGAGCGCTTTATCCACACCAAGATGTCCCACCGCAACAACTTTACCACCGGCAGAATTTATTCTGATGTGATCCGCAAGGAACGCCGCGGTGACTATCTGGGTGCCACCATACAGGTGATCCCGCATATCACCAATGCCATTAAGGAGCGCATCCGCGCCGGTGCCGAGGGTTATGAAGTGGCACTGGTGGAAATAGGCGGTACTGTAGGTGACATCGAGTCCCTGCCTTTCCTGGAGGCCATAAGACAGCTGGCAGTGGAAATAGGGCGTGAAAATGCTCTGTTCATGCATCTGACCCTGGTGCCTTATCTGCCCACCTCAGGTGAGGTCAAGACCAAACCCACCCAGCACTCGGTCAAGGAGCTTTTGTCCATAGGCATTCAGCCTGACATCCTCATCTGCCGCTCGGATCGGGTGATCCCGCCGCATGAGCGCAAGAAGATTGCCATGTTCTGCAATGTGTCTGAGCGGGCAGTGATCTCCCTGAAGGATGTGGACAGCATCTACAAGATCCCGGCCCTGCTCAAGAGCCAGTATCTGGATGAATTTATTGTGGAGCGTTTCGGGCTGGACTGCCAGGAAGCCGATCTCTCCGAGTGGGAGCAGGTGATCTATCAGCAGGCCAACACTGTGGGAGAAGTGACCATAGGCATGGTGGGCAAGTATATAGAACTGCCTGATGCCTACAAGTCCATCAACGAGGCCCTCAAGCACGGCGGCCTGAAGAACCGTCTGACGGTCAACATCAAATACATAGACTCCGAGGATGTGGAAAGCCGCGGCACCGAGTTGCTGCAGGGCGTGGATGCCATACTGGTACCCGGCGGTTTCGGCAGCCGCGGTATAGAAGGCAAGATCATAGCCGCGCAGTATGCCCGCGAAAACAAGATCCCTTATTTGGGCATATGCCTGGGCATGCAGGTGGCCATTATAGAATTTGCCCGTCATGTGGCCGGCATGGAGAATGCCAACTCCACTGAATTCAATCCTCAGACCCCTTATCCGGTAATCGCCCTGATCACCGAGTGGGTGGACGAGGACGGCAGGGTGGAAAAGCGCTCCGAGCAGTCCGATCTGGGCGGCACCATGCGTCTGGGCGGTCAGCTGTGCCATCTGGTGCCTGGCACCAGGGTGCGTGAGCTCTACGGCCGCGATGACATAGTGGAAAGACACCGTCACCGCTATGAGGTCAACAACAACCTCATTTCCCGCATCACCGAGGCCGGCATGACTGTGGCCGGACGCTCCACCGACAACAAGCTGGTGGAAATTGTGGAACTGCCTGATCATCCCTGGTTTATAGGCGTACAGTTCCACCCGGAGTTCACCTCCAATCCGCGTACCGGGCACCCGCTGTTTACCGGCTTCATCAAGGCCGCCCGCGTCTGTCAGGAAGGACGATGATGCAGGGGATGGCGGCAGATGCGTCTGCTTGCGGTAGTGCTGCTCGTCATGATCGGCGCTCTGGCCTGGGATACCTATGCCGGACGCAATGGTTATCTGCAGTATCTGCAGATCAAAGCCGAGCTTGATGAGGCCACAGCACGCTCGCGGCTGCTGACGCAGCGCAATCAGGCTCTGCAGGATGAGCTGCGGGATCTGGAGCAGGGCAGCGCCGCCATTGAAGAACTGGCCCGCAGTGAACTTGGGTTTATTAAGGAAGGCGAGACCTTCTACCGCGTCATAGCCGCAGGCAGCAGCAATTAACATGTCCTCAGCTTTACTTGATGTGGTGGTCCCGGCCGCCGGCGTCGGCCGGCGTATGGGAGCGGACCGCCCTAAACAATATCTGCTGCTGCAGGGACAGCAGTGCATCCTGGAACTTACCCTGCACAAACTTCTCTCCTGTGCCTGCTGCGGCGACATCTATGTAGCCGTCTCGGCAGACGATCCTTATTTTGCGCAGCTGGAAGTCAGCCGGCATCCCCGGGTGCACCGGGTGCCGGGCGGCCGCGAGCGCGCCGACAGCGTGCTCTCCGGACTGCAGCACTGCCGCAGTGAGTGGGTGCTGGTGCATGATGCCGCCCGCCCGCTGGTGCGTCCGGATGACATCGAGGCTCTGGTGGACTTCTGCCTCAGCCGCGGTGCCGGAGCCATCCTGGCCTCCCCGGCTGCCGATACCTTAAAGCTGTGCGCTGACGACGGCTCCATAAAGGATACTCTGCCGCGCCGGCAGATCTACCGGGCCCAGACTCCGCAGTGCTTTCCGCGGGAACTGCTGACTGCAGCCTTAACTCAGGCCCTGCAGCAGGGACAGCAGGTCACAGATGAAGCCTCGGCCGTCGAGCTGTACGGGCAGCAGTGTTATGTGTTCCCGGGCCACGACGACAACTTTAAAATCACCACCAGGGAGGATCTGCTGCTGGCGGCAGCAGTGCTCAATTATGCAGTGCAGTCTTAGAATAGGTCACGGTTTTGATGTCCACCGCTTCGGCGGCGCCGGCCCCTGTGTGCTGGGCGGCGTGAGGGTTCCTTATGAGCAGGGACTGATTGCCCACTCAGACGGGGATGTGCTGATCCATGCCCTGTGCGATGCCCTGCTCGGGGCTTTGGCCTTAGGCGACATAGGTCATCTCTATCCGGACAATGATGACAAATTTTTAAATATAGACAGCCGGGTGCTGCTGCGCGACTGCCGCGAGCGGATTAATGCTCTGGGCTGGACTGTGGGCAATGTGGATGTCACCGTCATGGCTCAGGCCCCCAAACTGGCTCCCTTTGAGGAGCAGATGCGGCAGAATATTGCCGCCGATCTGCTGATTGCTGTGGATCAGGTGAGCATCAAGGCCACTACTACCGAAAAACTGGGCTTTGTCGGCCGCCGTGAGGGAATAGCCGCCGAGGCTGTAGTGCTGTTGTGCCGCCTGCCTGGCTGAGCCACCACCCGGCCCGCAATAAAAAAGGATTCCCCTTGAATATTTTTTCCCATCTTTATGAATTGTGCATCAGGCTGGCCAAACACCGGCTGGCCCCGCTGTTTTTGTGCATCAACAGTTTTATTGAATCCATATTCTGGCCTATTCCGCCTGATGTCATGCTGGCGCCCATGTGTCTGGCCAAACGCCATCTGGCCCTGCATTATGCCGCCCTGGCCACTATCAGCTCTGTGGCCGGTGCCATTTGCGGCTACTACCTGGGCTACTTCATCTATGACCCTTATCTGGCTGATTTCATAGCCTGGCTGGGTTATACCGATGCCATGGCGGTGGTACGCGGGTGGTATACTCAGGAATACGGTATTCTGATGATCTTTATCGGAGCCTTTACTCCTATTCCTTATAAAGTCATAGCTGTCACTTCAGGGGTGGTGGCAGCAGAAAGTTTTGTCAGCACCGGCAGTACGGGCATGATCACCATAGTCAACTTTGTGCTGGTGTCTCTGGTCGGCCGCGGCATGCGTTTCTTTTTGGAAGCCGGCATCATCAAACTGGGCGGGGAGCGCATGGAAAAGGCGCTGCGCCGCTACATTGATGCCATAGGCTGGATCTGCGTTCTTCTGGTCGCCGCCTATATAGTCTATAAGCTGTTGTTCTAACTGCAGCAGGAAAAAAGAGGATAGATAACAAATGACAAAAAGCTGTCTTGCCTTGGTGTTGTTTTCCCTGTGGGGCGTATTGGGCTGTGAAACCAGCAATCAAAAAGACTACTCCTCCCCGGTGCCGGTGGTGGAAGTAACCTCCCGGCCTGATGTCAGCTCCGGCAGAACAGCGGCCTTCCGTCCGGCACAGCCACAGCCACAGCCGGTTTATCAAAGCCCGGTGCAGTCCTCAGGCAGCAGGGCTCAGGAAACCCTGCCTGCTGACACTCAGGTCAACGGCAGCAGGGTGATTTATGTAGCTACGCCTGCCCCGGCTCCAACCCCGGCCCCGGCACCGGCTGCAGTTCCTGCCGCCACTCCGGCCCCGGCACCCGCACCTGCAGTTGCCACGCTGCCGCCTCCGCCGCCGGCTGCACCGGCGCCGCAGGGACCTGATACCTATACAGTAGTCAGGGGAGATACTCTGTATTCCATAGCCTTCCGCTATGGTCTGGATTACCGCGCCCTGGCCCGCCACAATGGCATAGAGCCGCCCTACAATATTGCCGTAGGTCAGGTGCTGCAGCTGCACACCAAAATGTCCGCCGCGCCCACCTATACAGTCAAAAAGGGCGATACCCTGTACTCCATAGCCAAAAGGCACGGGCAGTCCGTGGATTTTCTGGCCGGAGTGAATAATCTCAGCGCCCCCTATACCTTAACTCCCGGTCAGGTGCTGAAGCTCTCCCGCGGTACTTATGCCACCGCCGCCAACAGCCCGGTCAGCCAGAGTCAGGTGCCGGTGGCAGGGGAAAAACCCCGGCCGCAGAAACCAGCTCCTGCTCCGACCCCGGCTCCTGCTCCTGCCGCCGGCAAAGACAAGGTGGTTGCCGCTCCGGCTCCGGCCCCGCAGTCTGGTACAGTGAGCACCACCACTGTGCTGCCGGCCAAACAGGTGACTGTTTCCGGTGCCACCCGCAAAGCAGGCGGCCTGACCTGGATGTGGCCGGCCAAAGGCGCGATCATCGAGGGCTTCTCCAGCTCAGAGCAGGGCAATAAGGGTATAGACATAGGCGGTACCCGCGGGCAGCAGGTTGTAGCGGCAGCAGACGGGCAGGTGGTTTATGCCGGCAATGCCCTGCGCGGCTACGGCAATTTGATCATCATCAATCATGCCAATGAGTACCTGTCTGCCTATGCCCACAATGATGTGCTGATGGTCACTGAAGGGCAGGATGTCAAACGCGGTCAGCAGATTGCCCGCATGGGCTCTACCGATGCCGGCAGCGTCAGACTGCATTTTGAGATCAGATACCGCGGTCAGTCGGTCAATCCCATCAATTACCTGCCCAAATAAACAGGGCAGCTCAGGCAGGAGCCTCCAAACTCCTGCCCAATTTGCTCTTAACCTGCCTGCGGCGGCAGAGCCGAGAGTTTCTGCTGCAGCCCGGCCAGACGGTTTAAGGCCTCCAGCGGGGTCAGGGCATTGACATTAAGCTCCCGCACTTCCTGCAGCACACTTTGCATTTGCTCCTGCCTGCGCTGCAGCTCCTGAATTTGCTGTTCCAGCCGGTGTACTTCCTCCAAAGCCTGCAGTTCTTCTGCCTCGGCGGCTGTCTGCTGCGGCGGGGCGGCGCTCTCCTCGGCTGATTTCTGCTGGCGCATCAGCTTTTTGGCCGACACTATGACTTCAGAGGGCAGTCCGGCCAGCCGGCCTACCTCCACGCCATAGGAATAGGACTGCGCCCCGGCTTCAGCCTGGTATAAAAACACAATATGGCCGTTTATTTCCTCTGCCCGGAAGCACAAATTGCCGGCGGCAGGACAAATCTCCGGCAGGCGGGTGATCTCGGCATAGTGGGTGGAGAAGAGGGTGAGGCAGTTGATGTGCCGGCAGATAAACAGGGCTATGGCCCGGGCTATGGATGAGCCTTCCAGGGTACTGGTGCCGCGGCCTACTTCATCCATCAGTACCAGGCTTTTGTCTGTGGCATTGTTCAGGATGGAGGCGGTCTCCTCCATTTCCACCATAAAGGTGGAACGGCCGGAAGCCAGATCATCGGAGGCGCCTATACGGGTGAAGATGCGGTCTATCATGCCTATGCTGGCCTGCTCCGCCGGCACAAAGCTGCCTATGCGGGCCATGATGGTGATCAGGGCAGTCTGGCGCATAAAGGTGGATTTGCCGCCCATGTTGGGGCCGGAGATGATGAGCATGCGCTTGTCCTGAAAATCCACATCATTGGACACAAAAGGCCGCCGGCTCAACACCTCTATCACCGGATGCCTGCCGCCGCGGATGGTTATAGCGGCAGTTTCCGTCAGCTCCGGCCGCACATAATGCAGCTCCCGGGCGCATTCGGCAAAGGAGGACATGACATCGAGAAAGGCCAGGCGGGCGGCCAGGGCGGTAAGCTCCAGGATGTGATCGGTCAGCTGCCGCAGCAGATCCTGATAAAGCTGCTTTTCCAGCTCCAGGGCCCGGGTTTTGGCATTTAAGGCCTGATCTTCCAGCTCCTTGAGTTCGGCGGTGATGTAGCGCTCAGTATTCTTCAGGGTCTGCCGGCGCTGATAACTGGCAGGCACATGGGCGCTCTGCGCTTTGGAAACTTCAATATAGTAGCCGTGTACCTGATTGAAGGCTACCTTAAGGGTGCTGATGCCGCTGCGCTCCCGCTCGCGGGTCTCTATACCGCGCAGGCTTTCATCCGAGCCGCTCATCAGATCGCGATACCGGTCGAGATCCTCATTAAAGCCCGGGGCGATCACGCCGCCGTCCCGCAGCAGCCCGGAGGGCTCGGCTTCCACTGCCCGCTGCAGCAGATCCAGTATTTCCGGCAGATCGGTTAGAGTTGAGGCAAATTCCGCCAGCACAGTGCTGCCCTGACCCTCTGCACTCAACAGCTCCCGGAGAGCCGGCAGCAGCTGCAGGGCGGTACGGATCAAGACCAGATCGCGCGGTCTGGCCGTAAACAGTGAGGTGCGCACTACGGCCCGCTGCAAATCGCCGCAGGAGGAGAGCAGGGCGGAGAGCTCCTGTGGCTGATTGAGCTCCAGTAAAGCCTGTACCAGATCGAGGCGCTGATTGAGTATGGTATTGTCGCGCAGGGGCTCGGTGATGAATTGCGACAGCAGGCGCGAGCCCATGGGCGTACAGGTTTTGTCCAGCACGGCATACAGCGAGCCCTGCCGCTCTCCGCGTAAATTGCAGATCAACTCCAGATTGCGCTGGGCGCAGCGGTCCAGGATGACGCTGGCCGAGCGCTCCTCGCGCTGTATGCGGCGCAGATGATGCAGGGAGACATTCTGCGTGTCCCTGACATAGGCCAGCAGGGCGCCGGCGGCGCGGATGCCCTCTTCCAGATCTTCCACATCAAAGCCAATCAGGCTGTTGGTGGCAAACTGCCGGCAGAGCAGGTCATAGCAGGTTTTCAGATCGAAGTACCAGGGCGGCAGGGTTTTGCGGCAGGCAAAGTCAGCGAGTAGTTTTTCCGCATCCTCTTGGGGGAAATTCTCGGGATAGACTATTTCACTGGGCCCTGATTTTTCCAGCAGCAGCCGCAGATCCTGCAGCTGGCCGGCCATGGCACAGGTAAATCTGCCTGAGCTCAGACACAGCGAGGCAAAGCCGAAATAAGTGCGTCCCCGGCAGATGCAGGCTATGGAATTTTCCTGCCTGTCCGGGGCTATGCCCTCATCGGTAACCGTACCCGGGGTCAGGATGCGGGAGACTTTGCGCTGCATCATGCCGCGGCTGCTGTCGGCCTCGCCCACCTGCTCGCAGATCACGGCGGACTGCCCGTGCCTGATGAGTTTGGCCAGATAACTGTCTATGGAGTGATAGGGCACTCCGGCCATGGGTATGGGGCTGCCCTGATGCGTACCGCGCCTGGTCAGGGTCAGATCCAGCAGTGCCGAAGCTTTTTTGGCATCCTCAAAAAAGAGTTCATAAAAATCACCCAGACGGTAGAACACCAGGGTGTCGGGGTACTTGCTCTTGATGGCAAAATACTGCCGCATCATAGGGGTTATTTTTTCTGCGGACTCAGTTTTTTTCTCCGGCATTTTCGACAAATTGCGGGCTCCCTCTTATGGTAAAGTGACTGCAGATGCAGGCTGCACCTGGATCATAAACACTGGTGTGGACTTAATTTAATGCAGGCAGGCTGCAGGCTCAGCAGGTGATTTTAGCACGCAGCGCCGCTGCGGCAGTTTGCCCCGGGGGAGAATAAATAGTGAATTTTGAAGCTGAGATCATGGAGCTGGCCGTGCGGCTCGGACAGGCTGCCGCTGCGGCCGGACTGCACTGTGTCACTGCCGAAAGCTGTACCGGCGGGCTGATTGCCGGAGCCATTACGGCAGTACCAGGCAGTTCACAGTGGTTTGAAAGAGGTTTTGTCACCTATGACAATCAGGCCAAGATAGAGCTGCTGGGGGTGCGGGCGGAAACCCTGCAGCGCTTTGGGGCGGTCAGCCGGGAGACTGCCCTGCAGATGGCCGCCGGGGCGGTCAGCCGCTCGCATGCCGATATGGCGGTGGCGGTGACCGGCATAGCAGGTCCCGACGGCGGCAGTGCCGACAAGCCGGTGGGCACGGTGTGGATATCCTGCTGCCGGCGCGGCCGGGAGCCTGAGGCCTGCTGCCATCACTTTGCCGGTGAGCGCAGCGCCGTGCGGGCGCAGACAGTGATCGCCGCCCTGCAGGGATTAATTTCCTGTACTAATCCTTGTGATCTTTGATTAAGGATGCTATACTTTAAACAGAATTTTAGAGAAAACGAGGATAATTTCAATCCTCAAATAAGTGGATGGCCGGTAATAAAAGATAACTGTTGGAGTAAACGCTATGCCTGAACGTGCAAAAAAGAAAGAAGAGACCGGAGCTGGCAAACTGAACAATTTAACTGCTGACCCCAAGAAGCTCAAGGCTCTGGAGGCCGCCATGGAGCAGATTGAAAAGCAGTTCGGCAAAGGTGCCATTATGCGCCTGGGGCAGAGTGAGCTCGAGGATATTGAAGCCATCCCCACCGGCTCGCTGTCACTGGATCTGGCTCTGGGTATAGGCGGTCTGCCCATGGGCCGCGTAGTGGAGATCTACGGTCCTGAATCCTCAGGCAAGACCACACTGACCCTGGAGCTGGTGGCCCAGGCCCAGAAACTGGGCAAGATCTGCGCCTTTATAGATGCCGAGCACGCCCTCGACCCCCTGTATGCCAGACGTCTGGGAGTAAATATTCAGGATCTGCTGATTTCCCAGCCGGACACAGGTGAGCAGGCCCTGGATATATGCGAGCAGCTGGTGCGCTCCGGCGGCGTGGATGTGGTCATCATCGACTCCGTGGCCGCCCTGGTGCCCAAGGCGGAAATTGAAGGCGATATGGGCGACAATCACGTAGGCCTGCAGGCCAGACTGATGTCCCAGGCTCTGCGCAAACTGACCGGCATCATCAAGCAGGCCAACTGCATGGTGGTGTTCATCAATCAGCTGCGCATGAAGATAGGCGTGATGTTCGGCAATCCCGAGACCACCACCGGCGGCAATGCCCTGAAGTATTACGCCTCGGTGCGCCTGGATATCAGAAAGGGCAATGCGATCAAGGACAAAGATCAGGTCATAGGCAATGAAACCAGGGTCAAGGTGGTCAAAAACAAAGTGGCTCCGCCCTTCAGACAGGCAAATTTCCAAATCCTGTTCAACTACGGTATAGCCAAGAACAGCGAGCTGCTCGATCTCGGCGCCCAGTGCAAGGTATTGGACAAGACCGGCGCCTGGTTTGCCTACAATGGCAGCAAATTAGGTCAGGGCAAGGTCAATGCCATGCATTACCTGGATGAACACCCTGAGGTGGCTGATGAGATTGAAGGCAAGATCCGCGCCTACTACAAGGAGCAGACTGATTATGCCGATACGGTGGAAATAGGTACTGCCGCCCCCGAACCCAAACTCGGGGACATGCCCGATCTGCCGGATATTGACGAAGCCGATTTGATCACTGAGATCCCAGAAGATCTGTAACCCGCCGTCCGGGCAGGCAGTTATAAGCCCGCCCCCTGCAGCGCAGAGAACCAAGACAGCCCCGCCGGCCTGCCGGCAGGGCTGTAATCTTTATGCAGGGATGGGGGAGAAGGAAAGGGAGGAGAGATGTTGAGATCAGGACGATTGCCGCCGCAGGAGCTGTCTGATGACGACTCCCAGGCCTTAAATGCCGCCCTGCAGGCCCTGCGGGTCCGGGAATATACCCGCCGGGAGCTGTTTGCCAAATTGTGCCGCCGCTTCAGCCGCCGCGCCGCCCTGCAGGCCCTGCAGCGCTGCGTGCAGGAGGGCTGGCAGAGCGAGGAGCGTTATGCCGAAATGCTCTACCGCCATATGCAGCTCAAAGGCTTTGGTCCCCTGAAGTTCAGGCTTGAGGCGCGCCGCCGGGGACTGGACACTGAAATCATGGAACGCACGCTTGCCGCCGGGGAGTGGGGGAGTATTGCCAGAGCTTTTGCCGCGCATAAATTCGGTCGGGAAAACCCCGAGGATCCGGACGCCAAAAAGCGAATTTTGAACACCCTGGCTCGGCGCGGATTTGCCCGGGAGGACTGCTTTGGCGCCCTTAATTTCTTGTGCCTGCAGTCACATAACCATGTATAATCGCTGCATGCTTCGTAATTCAGCTATTTCAGCTATCCTTACGCGGGAAGTTTTATATGTTTATGACCACTGACGAGATACGTTCAACGTTTCTCGATTTTTTCAAACAGCATGGCCATACGATCGTCAAATCGAGCTCTCTGGTGCCGCACAACGATCCCACCCTGCTGTTTACCAACGCCGGCATGAATCAATTCAAGGATATCTACCTGGGCAGGGAAACCCGTCCCTACCTGCGGGCCTCCACTGCCCAGAAATGCGTGCGCGCCGGCGGCAAGCAGAATGATTTGGACAATGTGGGTTATACCGCCAGACATCACACCTTCTTTGAAATGCTGGGCAATTTCAGCTTCGGCGACTACTTCAAGAAGGAAGCCATATACTACGCCTGGACCCTGCTTACTGAAGGCTACAAACTGCCCAAAGAGTCCCTGATGGTCACCGTTTATGCCGATGATGATGAAGCCTACGATATATGGCACAAGGTCATTGGTCTGCCTGAGGAGAAGATAGTCCGCATAGGCGACAACAAGGGCGGCAAATACAATTCAGACAACTTCTGGCAGATGGGTGATACCGGTCCCTGCGGTCCCTGCTCTGAGATTTTCTACGATCACGGTCCTGAGATCTGGGGCGGCCCTCCGGGATCACCTGATGAAGACGGCGACCGCTTCATAGAGATCTGGAATATTGTGTTCATGCAGTACAATCGTCAGGCTGACGGCACCTTTGAGCCGCTGGCCAAGCCGATGATTGACAATGGTCTGGGTCTGGAGCGTATAGCCGCCGTGCTGCAGGGCGTGCATTCCAATTATGACATAGACCTCTTCCGCAGCCTGATTAAGGCCGCCGCCGACGTGCTGGGCGTAAACGATCTGTCCAGCAAGTCCCTGCGGGTGATTGCCGATCACATCCGCTCCTGCTCCTTCCTGATTGCCGACGGTGTGCTGCCTTCCAATGAAGGCCGCGGCTACGTGCTGCGCCGCATCATCCGCCGCGCCGTGCGTCACGGCAGACTGCTGGGTGCCAAAGACGTCTTCTTCTACAAGCTGGTCTCCGTGCTGGCCGGCCTCATGGGCAAGGCTTATCCTGAGCTGGTTGAGCAGCAGGATTTAATCGAGCGCACCTTAAAGAAAGAAGAAGAGCAGTTCCTCAATACCCTGGACCGCGGTCTGGCCCTGCTGGATCAGGAACTCGAGCGTCTGGGTGCCGAGCGTACCATTCCCGGTGCTGTGGTGTTCAAGCTTTATGACACCTACGGTTTCCCGGCCGATCTCACTCAGGATGTGGTGCGCGACCGCGGCTATGTGGTGGACATGGACGGCTTTGACAGTGAGATGAAGAAGCAGCGTGAGCGCGCCAAGAGTGCCTCCGCCTTCGGCATAGACTACAACAAGGCCCTCAAGCTCACTGATATCACCACCTTTACCGGCTACGACAAGCTTACTGATGAAGCCAAAATCATAGGCATTTATCAGGGCACCACGGCCGTGGATACCATTTCCACAGATGAAGAAGCCGCCATAGTGCTGGACAAGACTCCCTTCTACGGGGAAATGGGCGGTCAGGCCGGCGATACAGGCTGCATCAGAATAGGCCAGAACAAGCTCTTTATGGTGGAGAACACCAAACATGCCGGCCGGGCTGTGATTCATCTGGGCCGGGTGGAGCTGGGGGAGTTTTCCACCGGTGACAGCGTGGAAGCCTGCGTGGATGCCAAGCGCCGCCGCAATATAGCTTCCCATCACACCGCCACCCATCTGCTGCACGCTGCCCTGCGTCAGGTGCTGGGTGATCACGTGTTCCAGCGTGGCTCTTCCGTGGGGCCGGATCGTCTGCGCTTTGACTTTTCTCATCCGCATCCGCTGTCCATGGATGAGCGTATGCGCGTGGCTGCTCTGGTCAATGAGTACATCTGCGCCAATGAGGAAGTCAAAACCGACATCATGGATTTGGAGTCGGCCAAGCAGTCAGGCGCCATGGCTCTGTTCGATGAGAAATACGAAGGCGAGGTGCGTGTAGTCTCCTGCGGTGATTTCTCCAAAGAGCTGTGCGGTGGTACTCATGCCTCCCGCACCGGCGATCTGGGTGTGTTTGTCATAGCCGCCGATGAGAGCATTGCCTCAGGTGTGCGCCGTATTGAGGCTCTGGTAGGCTCTTCTGCCATAGCTTACGAACAGACCATTTCGCGCGTGGTGGCTCAGGCCTGCAATATCCTGCATACTGACAACTTCTCCGTGGTCGACAAGGTCAAGTACCTGATTGAGCACACTCAGTCCATTGAGCATGAGAATATGCTGCTCAAGGAAAAGCTGGTGCACATAGAAGCCAGACACCTGGCCGCGCAGGCCGCCGACTGCAAGGGTGTCAAACTGGTTGCCGCCACCCTGGAAGGCTGCTCCATGCGTGAGCTGCGCCTGGCTGTAGATGAGCTGCGCAATACTTTGGGTACCTGCATCATAGTGCTCGGCTCTGCCGACGGCAGCAAGGCCAACCTGATCGCCGCCGTTTCCAAAGACCTCACCGCCAAACTCAAGGCCGGTGAACTGGTCAACTTTGCTGCTTCCTTTGTGGACGGCAGAGGCGGCGGACGTCCGGATATGGCTCAGGCCGGCGGCAATGATGCCAGTGGTCTGCCCAAGGCTCTGGCTGCCGTGCCGGCCTTTGTGGCGGAGCATCTGTAAATGCTGGTGATATCCCGCAAAAAGGGCGAAAGCCTGCAGATTGGACGGGATATTACCATCCGCATCATCGATCTCAAGTCCGGCAAGGTCCGCCTGGGCATTACCGCCCCGCCGGAGCTTGAGATCGTGCGTGCCGCCGCTGACGGCACGCCTCAGGACGGAAAAGAGCAAAAAAATTCTTGACAAGGTACGGCAGACACTGGATAATGACCGCCGTTCCTGTACAGGAATGACAATTCAATCAATTGGCAGCGGAGAGATGACCGAGTGGCTGAAGGTACTCCCCTGCTAAGGGAGCATACGACCATAAAGTTGTATCGAGGGTTCGAATCCCTTTCTCTCCGCCATCGCTGCCAGCCTCTGAATTTTCCCTTATTGTCTTAAATCGAGCTGTTGCCCTTGGGCTTTACGGTCCTGGTCTTAGTCTGCCCTCCAAGATCGCGGCGACAATGGTTTCATCTAGGCTTCCGGTTCATCCTCAAT
>CAYRIZ010000023.1:0-30939 GCA_964424565.1 uncultured Enterobacterales bacterium | reverse complement strand
CAAACCCCTTGCTGGAAGCGGGTTTGCGGTCAATTTTGAAAACCGAAAGTAGAGGAATTATTATTAGAGCTTTTGCCCGGCTGTCCGGAAACCGGTCAGCCGGGCAATAAAAAAGCCTCAGTCGCACGGCGGCTGAAGCTGTGAGCCTGTAAACTCAGGCTGGGGTATGGGTACGCAGCTGTACTGCCTGCTATTTACTTGCCCTGCTGACTGATTTTCTTCCAGGTTACTTCATTGCGGATGTAGACCGGCTGAGCTTCAGCTGCATCCACCCCGCCGCCGGCGGCAAAGGAGGCGCGGCCGAGCTCTATTAAATCCTCAGGCTGCGGATAAAGCTGTTCTGCCGTTTCAGCCGGCGCCAGCCCCTGCGCCTGCAGTATGGCCGTACCGGTACCGGCGGCGACAAAGCTCCGGCCGGCGGTAACCTTAGCAATTTCGGCCAGAGCATCTGCAGGCTTTAAGACCTGTTCGGGGCACAAAGCCTGTACTCCGGCGTCGCTGCGGGCGTAAATGCCCAGATATACCTCACCCATACGGGCATCTATGCTGCTTACCGCCAGCTCACAGCTGCTGTGCCTGAGGGCTCCCGCAGCCAGGGCGGCCAGGGAGCTGACCCCCACTGCTTTTTTGTCCAGCCCCAGGGCTATGCCCTGTACGGCGCTGACGGCAATACGTACTCCGGTAAAGGAGCCCGGGCCCTGACCGTAGATAATAAAATCCACCTGGGAGAGGGAAATGCCGCTTTCCTGTCCTATGCTGTCCAGCATTTCCAGCAGTACGGCTGCATGATGCTGCGGAGTGGTGCTGCAGCGCTGATAAAGCCTGCCGTCCTGCCACAAAGCGGCGGAACACTGCTCGGTGGCGCTGTCCAAAGCCAAAATAATCATTGCTGAATAGTACCTGCGCTTGTGCGGTTGATGAAAGCAATCATTTCCCTAAGACTGCTGCAGCGGTGCATGGGAGGCAGAGCCCGGAGAAAACGGCTGCTGTACTTCTGCGTCACCAGGCGCGGATCACAAATGATCAGGCCGCCGCTGTCGCTTTCACTGCGGATGAGCCGGCCTGCGCCCTGACGCAGAGCTATTATAGCCTCAGGCAGGGTAATGTGCGCAAAAGGGTTCCCGCCCTGCTCCTCCATGCGGCGGCAGCGGGCTTTTTCAAAAGGATCGGCCGGGGAGGCAAAGGGCAGCTTGTCTATGATGACCAAAGACAGCGCCTGTCCCGGTACATCCACGCCGGCCCAGAAGGAGGAGGTGCCAATCAGTATGGCCCGGCCGTCCTTTCTGAACTCCTGCATGATCTGGGCATTGGAGCGGCCGCCGGCCTGGGCCAGGACCAGCCGCTTATTGGCAAAGCGGTCCTTGAGGAGAGCGGTGAGCTCCTGCAGGCTGCGGTGCGAGGTGGTCAGCACAAAGATCCCGCCGGGCACGGTCTCGATCACCTGCTGCAGGCCGTCGACCAGTTTAGCGTTGCGATCCTCATCGTCCACCGGCGGAAAAGATGAAGACACATACATGTAGGCCTGCCGCCCGTAATCAAAGGAGCCGGGCACGATCAGGGTTTGATGCGGCAGGTTCTGCGCCCCGATGTCGGCGGCAAATTTTCCAAAATCCCCGCTGACGCTCAGGGTAGCCGAGGTCATGATGATGCCCGTACCGGCGGCCTGCAGTTTGCGCAGATCCTGCTCCAAATAAGGCCCTATGTCCAGGGGCATGGAGCTGAAGGCAAAGCCGTGTTCCCCCACCTCAGACACGCAAACCCTGTTGCTGCTCTGCGTCTGCGCCTGAGCTGTCGCCGGCCGGCCGCTCTGCATCAGCTCCACCAGCACAGTCATCTGACTGAGCAGCTCAGCCTGCAGGATCTCCAGCACCTCTGCTGCGCTTTTGTTGCTCTCCAATTTTTTATACAGACTGACCATAACGCGGTAGAGATCTACCATATAACCGCGAAACTGCTTATTGAGCTGCAGCGGCAGGCGCTGCTGTCTTAACTTGTCATCGTAATTGTCAAACAGCAGCTCCAAAAAATTGTGCCGGCCGTCAAAGCGCCTGAGGTACTCCAAAGCAAGCCGCAGTTTCTCCTGCAGTTCAGCGCTTAACTTTTCAAATTCCAGCCGCCCGGCAAACTCCATCTGCTCCAGCTCCCGGTTCAGCTGCTGCGCCCAGGTCTTAAGCGTCTGGGAAGAGAACTGTTTGGCATAAAAATTTCTGCCGAACTCCGGCAGCATATGGGCTTCATCGCAGATCAGCGCCTGAAAGTCAGGCAGAAACCAAAAATGCAGCTTCAGCTCTCCGGATTCCAGCTGCTGCAGCAGCTGTTCTGCCGACAGCGCACTGGTATCGGTAGTGATCTGCCCGCCGGCATCCTCATAGCCGTGACTGGCCAGGGAGGCAAACAGCAGCGCATGATTGATGACCACAATCTGACTTTGCGCGGCATGGGATCTGGCCCTAAAGGGAAAACACGTATCGGCATAGTACCTGCATTTTTCCCCCAGACATTGATTGCGGCTGATGGTCAGTTTGGCGGCCAGGTGGCTGGGCAGGGCGGCATTGACATCCCCAAAGGAGGAATGATAGGGATCGGTATTCAGTTCATTGACCACCCGCTGCTCGAAACTCTCCACCAAATCCTTTTCAGCCGGATTTTTTATTTCCCGGGAAAGCACCGCCTGCTCCCAGCGGCGGTGACAGAGATAATTGCCAAAGCCCTTAAGTCCCATAAAGGTGGTGCCTTCCATATTCAGCAGGCGCAGCAGATTAGGGATATCCACCTGTACCAGCTGATCCTGCAGGGCTTTGGAGCCGGTGGAGATCACCACACTGCGCCCTTCCAGCAGGGCCGGAATAAGATAGGCAAAAGTCTTGCCTGTACCGGTGCCGGCCTCGGCAATCAGCAGCTCCTGACTGTGCAGCGTAGTGCAGACCTGATGGGCCATCTGCAGCTGCCCCGGTCTTTCCTTAAAATGCTGCTGTTTGCCGGCCAGCAGACCGCCTGCGGCCAGGATCTTATCGACGCGGGCATGCAGCTGATTGAGTTTGGCCGTCTGCAGCAGCTGCCGGCGGGTGCGCTCTGCTGTATCGGATTGGGCGGCGGCGGAGGCGGCAGAGGCGGATTTTTCTTCCTCTGCCGACTTATTGTTGTGAAGATCCTGCTCTGCATCCATGAGGGAAATTTACTGCTCCTGCACCTGTGGGGCAGTACTGCTGCCCGGTTTTAAGATCTGCATGCGGCAGCGCCGGCAGTCGCAGCGCAGCGCAAAACTCTTATTGCCAATTTTAAGGCTGAAGCCGCTGACCTTACCGCCCTGTTTGGAACAGCGGGCGAAATTTTTGATCAGGCAGTTGCGGCAGGTCATCAGCACCCCGGTGGCAGACGAGCCCTCAGGGAGCAGCCTGGCCCCGCAGCGGCGGTAGAACTCCCTGCTCTGCGCGTTGAGCACCAGGCGCGGATCTACTACCTGCGATCCCAGGGCAGGCAGGTGCTCCGGCAGCACAAAGGAGGCCTCAGGATGCAGGCTGTGCCCCTCCACCGCGGCCAGATACAGGGCAAAAGCCTGCCGGCGCAGGGCATTTAAGGCGGAAACAGACAGATAGGCCTCCTCTTCTCCGCTGATGTCACAGCCCTGCACCACAAAATCAGGATCAGGGCTTTTCCGGCATTTGTCGGCAATCACCCGTGCCGGCAGCGGTTGTGTGCCGGCGGCCGGCGGCGGCAGCTGCAGGCTGGCCTGAGCCTCGCGGCCCAGCTCATCGCGGCAGCAGATCTCAGCGCAGCCTGGGGTAAATTGTGCCCTGATATACAGGGGCATGCGCCTCTGCATGGCTCCGGGGGCATGCAGGGACTGCAGAAACTGGGCATTTACATTGCGGTACAGCACGGTGCCGGGCCCAATCTGCAGCCGGCCTTCTGTATAAAGGTGTACCAAAGTGCCGCCGCGCTCCGGCTCTGCCCGCCCGGCCCTGAAGCCCTGCAGCACGCCGGCCTTATCAAAATAAGTAAAACCGTCACCATTGGCCGGGATGATGCCGGGATCAGGCCGCATGCTCACCCGGCTGCCCTGCCGGCCGGCTGAGACTGCAGTCACCACTCCGGCCCGGGGCCCGGTAAACTTGGGAGTTTTAATAAAACTCAGATCATCATTGTGGCCTTGTAGATAAGCTGAGGTAAAGCCGCGGTTGAAGGTGCAGGTTGGATCTGGCGTAAAACGGCGCTGCAGCCGGCCGCAGGAGGCCCGGGCATAGCCGGGATGGGCGGCTATATATTCGTTTAATTTGTCGGAAAAAGCCGCCGTCAGATTGGCCGTGTAATCCTGATCTTTCAGGCGGCCCTCTATCTTAAAGGAAACGGCTCCGGCCTCAATCAGTGCCGGCAGCTCCTGCAGGCTTAAATTGTCCTTTAAGGACAGCAGATGGCCACTTTTGAGCAGGCGGCCGTCCGGGCCGTACAGCTCCATGGGCAGGCGGCAGATCTGCGCGCAGGAGCCGCGGTTGGCACTGCGCCCCGGTCCCTGCATAAACTCTGAGATATAGCAGATGCCGGACTGGCCCACACAAAGCGCTCCGGCTACAAAGACCTCCAGCCTAATCTGCGGGCAGGCCTGATGAAAGGCTGCGATCTCAGATATGGAACTCTCCCGCGGCAGCACCACCTGGGCACAGCCCAGAGCCTGATAAAACCTGAGCTTTTCTACACTGTCGCAATTGCACTGCGTACTGACATGCAGCTCCAGCCCCCGGGGGATCTGCATGGCAAACACTGCCGGATCCTGCACGATCAGGGCATCCACCCCGCAGCGGGCAGCAGCCAGGATTAGCTCCTGCGCCTGCGGGAGTTCCTGATCGCGCAGCAGAGTATTTAAGGTTAAATGGATTTTTACCCCAAAACGGTGAGCCCAGCGGCACAGCTCTGCCAGCTCCTCCATGCTGTTGCCGGCGGCGGCGCGGGCGCCGAATGCCGGACCACCTATAAAGACGGCATCAGCTCCGGCTGCGACGGCCGCGCGGGCCGTCTGCAGATCACGGGCCGGAGCGAGCAATTCCAACCTGCAGGTCATAGTAATATTTTCCTAGGTCAAGCCCGGGGAGGTGCCGGCGGCCCGGGTCGGTGTATACAAAGACAGCCGGATCTGCTGAGGTGATGATAATTTCAGGCGGCAGACAGCGCCGCTGCGGCAGCAGGCGGGCATAAAAAACGGCAGACTTCAGCCCGCCGTCCTGTTCACTTCAATGGTGATGAAATTTATTTCTTATGCATCTGACGGGCGCCTTCGGCGGTGGAAATCACCAGATCCAGCGTGCTGTTTTCATCGGCGGCAGCTTCCACTCCGGCTCCCACGGCTCCTTCCACCAGCGGAGCATCGGCTATCCTGACGCGGGATCTTAAAGGCTCATCGAGCATGGAAATGGCAGCCTGTGAACTGATCACGCCTGAACCGAGATCTGCCAGTACCACCACACCCTGTCCCTGATCTGCCTTTTTGATGGCATCCAGGACCAGCTGCGGATCTGTACCCAAACCACCACTGGCAGTACCGCCGGCCGGATAAATGGGCATCTTTCTGCCGTCTCTGGCTGAAATCTCCTGCACCATGTCGCAGATCCCCTCTGCAACCTTGCTGCTGTGTGATACAACGACGATACCTATCATGAACAATACTCCTTACATCTAAAATGGCCAAGTCACCGGCATTGTAATTGTCCCGGGACGCATCTGCACTAGTGTAATCAAAATTTATGCTGAAAAAAGCAACTTATCTCAAATTATGCTCAGAGCCCGGCCCCCGCCGCCGCTCCCCTCAGCGCCTGATGGTGGAGGCCCGCGGCATCAGCATGGGAGAGATCATGACGGTCTCGTGCTCCCCTGTATGATGTCCGCTTTCCTCCCGGTTGTGCTGCAGCTGCGCCAGCATCTGACTGGCGGCTATGCGCCCCAGATCATCAGCCGGCATCCGCAGGGCAGACACCGAGGTGGGATAGAAGCGGGTCCACTCGCTGTCGCCAAAGGAGATCAGCGCCAGATCATCGGGCATCTGCAGCTGCTTTAAATTAATGGCATAGAGCAGCCCGGCGGCCAGCGCATTGTTGGCCGCCACTATGGCCGTAGGCCTCTGCTCCCGCGGCCGCAGCAGCACCATGTTGAGCAGCTCAAAGGCGCCCATGTACAGCTCTTCATAGGAGACAGCCTTCAGCTCGGCAATCTCCACGTTGGGATAGGCCCTTTTGGCGGCCTCGCTTCTCTTCTTGAAGGTATAGACATGATGCGAGCCGCTGACAAACAGTATACGGCTGTGCCCCTGCTGCAGCAGATGCTCTATGCACAGCTCAGCTCCGGCATTATTGTCCAGCAGCACCTTGGAGCAGGCGAGCTCAGGCACATCCCGGTCCACCAGCACCACCGGCACATTGGGCAGAAAATTCTGATAGGACTTTAAAAAGCCGGAGGTAGGCATGGCAATTATCCCGGCCAGGTTCATGCGCTCCCACTGCCTTAAGATACGGCTTTCCCGCAGCGGATCTTCAGAGCTGGCATTGACCACGGCAAAGTATTCAGAGCTGGAAAGCACATCCAGCACCGCATTTAAAATCAGGCTGGAAAAATTGTTGCTGAGATCGGCCAGCAGCACTCCTATGGCCGGCGGGCTTACCGGCCGGCCTGGTCTGGCCATGGCCTTGTGCAGATAGCCCTGCTTCTGCGCCTCGCGCAGTATGGCTTCCCTGGTGTGGGCCGCCACCATGTCCGGCCGGGCCAGCGCCCGGGAAACAGTCGAAGGAGAAAGACTTAAAGCGCGCGCAATACTGACTATACCGACCATATAAAACCTGCTTTGTCCGGGGCTGATCTCTTGTGTCCGCTGCAAAGTTTGCAGTACTTAGGATTATTGCACAAAGATCTGCAAATATCTAATTACCCGGCAGATTGAGGGCTGCAGGCTGCCCTCCCGGCCGCCCCGGGCGCAAATTTGCAGCCGGCTGACTGCAAATTGAGCACGAGGGCAGGATAAGAGCCCCAGCTGTCCCCATAAAAGTGCAACTTCTTTACCGCTGAGGCGGATATTCCTTGAGCACCCGGGCAATTTCCTGCAGGATGCGCTTGTCGGAAATGGGACCGCGTACTCCCAGGGTCTGAGCAAAGAATGACACCCGCAGCTCCTCTATCATCCATTTGACTGCCTGCAGCCCGGCCGGGGCCATGCCCTTAGGATAGCGGGTCAGCGCCCCCTGCCAGGCATCGGTGACTTCTTCAATCCGGCGCATACAGCTTAAATCGCGAGGGACATCGCGGCTTAATTTTTTCAGCCTTTCCACTGCCGCCTGCAGATAACGGGGAATTTGATTTAACTCCTCCCTGGTACAGGCACTGACAAAGCCTTTGCAGACCAGGCGGTTTAACTGTGCATCCACATCAGCATAGGAGCGGGCCTGATCAAAGGAGATCTTCCCCTTGAGCAGGCGTTTCAACTCATGGGCACTGTAGAGTATCTGCTCCACCACCCCGGCTGTGTCCAGCACCTCATCATGCACGCCGGCGCGGACCTGATCAAACAGCCGTCTGAAATCAGCCTCATTCCACACCGGGGCGCCATGGCGGCGCATCAGCTCATTAATGGCCGCCAGCAGCAGATCGGAAACCAAATCCTTTACTGAGCCCAGCGGCTGATAATACATGGCCAGCTTGGCCTTATTGGGCAGATGGGCCTCCAAGAAGGCCAGAGGATTTTTAATGCCCAAAAAGATCAGCCGCCGCTGTCCCTGCCACATGGCCTGTGCCTGGCTTTCGGGGGTGTCATACAGCTCCAGCGCCACCCCGCTGCCCTTGTCGGTCAGGGCAGGATAGGCATTGATGGACAGTGAGCCCTGCCTGGTGATGCGCTCTTTTTTGATTTCCCCAAAATTCCACACAGCCGACGGCGCGGCACTGCTCTTATGGCTCTTGACCACCTGCTGCAGGGCGGTGCGGGCCCGACCCTCCAGATTTTGGGCCAATGCCGCAAAGTTTTTGCCGTAAGCCACCTCTTTGCCCGAAAGATCTTCGATCACAAAGGTCACAAAGAGATGGCGGTCAATGGAGCTTAAATCAAAGTCATCGGCAGTGACTATTTCCCCGCCCATGCGGGTAAGCTGCCGGGCGGCCTGCTCATACAGCGGTCCGTCAAACAAGGTAATGCTCTGTTCCAGCGCCCGGGCAAAATCAGGGGCCGGGATCAGGTTGCGCCGCAGGCGTTTGGGCAGTGAGCGGATTAAGGCGGCAAAAAACTCCGGGCGCAGACCGGGGATTTGATAGACGAAATCATCGGCCCGGATTTGATTGATCACCGTCAGCGGGATGTGGACGCTCACTCCGTCCCGCTCGGATGTAGGATCGAAAACGTAGGTGAGCCTGAGCTTCAGCCGGCCCTGCTGCCAGTAATCAGGGTACAGTTCGGCGGCATCGCCGGCATCCCGGCGCAGCACATCATCCCTCTTGAAATTCAAAAATTCCGGATCCTGCTTCATCTTCTCCTGCCACCAGTGGTCAAACTGCCGCTGATTGATGATGTTTTCCGGAATGCGGGCCTGATAAAAGGCCTCCAGGGCCTCAGGCTCCACCAGCAGATCCCGCCGGCGGGTTTTGTCCTCCAGCTCCTCCACTTCCTCGAGCAGAGCCTGATTGTGTTTTAAAAAGGCATGACGGCTGTGTATATTGCCGGCCACCAGACCCTCTCTGATCATCAGCTCCCGGCAGAGTTTGGGATCTATAGTGCCGTACTGCACCTGCCGGCCCTGCACTATGATCAGGCCGTAAAGGGTAATGGTCAGGGAAGCCAGCACGGCGCCTGATTTGGCCGACCAGTGCGGCTCGGCATAGCTCTTTTTGCTCAGATGGGCGCCCAGCTGTTCCAGCCACAGCGGATCGATGACGGCGGCGGTGCGGGCAAACAGGCGCGAGGTTTCGGTAAGCTCAGCCGCGCAGATCCAGCGCGGCGGCTTTTTGGCCAGAGGCGAGCCCGGGAAGATGAAGAACTTCACACCGCGGGCGCCTTTGTATTCCGTACCCTTGATGTCAAGCTGTCCTATATGGGACAGCAGGCCGGAGAGCAGAGCCTTGTGCAGGGAAGCGTAATCGGCCTCCTCCTGATTGAAGTTCAGCTGCAGGGTCTGGCAGGCGGCCTTGAGCTGCCGGTGCAGATCGAACCACTCCCGCACGCGCAGATAGGAAATGTACTCATGCTTCAGCTGCCGCCTGAAGGCGGAATTGGACAGGCTCTTCTGCAGGGAGGTGACATACTGCCAGAGTTTGAGCAGACTGATAAAGTCAGACTTTTCATCATTGAAGCGCGCATGATACTGATTGGCGGCTTCCTTTTTATCCAGCGGCCGCTCGCGCGGATCGCTGACGGTCAGTCCTGCGGCAATGATCAGCGCCTCATTGAGGGCGGACTGCTTTGCGGCCTCCAGCAGCATGCGGGCCAGGCGGGGATCGGCCGGCAGGCGGGCCAGCTGCCGGCCTATGGCGGTCAGTTCGGCCTCGGCCATGGTGCCCTTGCGCACCTGTCTTACCGCTCCCAGCTCCTCCAGCAGCCTAAGTCCGTCACTGACCTGCCGGGAGCCCGGCGGATCGATAAAGGGAAAACTTTCCACATCCCCCAGGCGCAGGGCCAGCATCTGCAGTATGACCGCGGCCAGATTGGTGCGCAGGATCTCCGGATCGGTATAGCGCGGCCGGCTGTTGAAATCCTCTTCTGAATACAGTCTGACGCAGACGCCGCTCATCACACGGCCGCAGCGGCCCATACGCTGATTGGCACTGGCCTGGGAGATGGGCTCCACCGGCAGGCGCTGCACCTTGGTGCGTACTGAATAGCGGGAAATGCGGGCCGTACCAGGATCGATGACATAGCGAATCCCCGGCACGGTCAGCGAGGTCTCGGCCACATTGGTGGCCAGCACTATACGCGTGCCACTGTGCGGCGCGAAGATCTTATTTTGTTCTGCTGCCGCCAGACGGGCATACAGCGGCAGGATCTCGGTGTCCCGCAGCTGGGCGCGCCGCAGAAAGGCCGCCATATCCATGATGTCGCGCTCACCTGGCAGGAACACCAGAATATCTCCCCGCCCGCGGCTGAACAAATATTTGACTGCCTGCAGTACTCCCTGCTGCAGCGACAGCTCGGTGCTTTCCCCTTCCTCATCATCCAGAGCAGCCCCGGCCTCATCGCGGTACAGCGGCATATAAACCACTTCCACAGGATAAGTACGCCCGGACACCTCTATGATGGGGGCATTATTGAAATGCCTGGAGAAGCGCTCGGGATCTATGGTGGCTGAGGTGATAATCAGGTGCAGCTCAGGCCGCCGGGCCAGTATGCGTTTGACGCAGCCCAGCAGAAAATCTATGTTGAGTGAGCGCTCATGCGCCTCATCTATGATGATGCAGTCGTAATTGAGCAGCAGGCGGTCGGAGGCCGTTTCCGCCAGCAGAATACCGTCGGTCATCAGCTTGATGGCCGTGCATTCTGCCGTACTGTCCGTAAAGCGGACCTTATAACCCACGCTCTGCCCCAGCGGCTCGTTAAGCTCAGCGGCTATGCGCTGGGCCACCGCCCGCGCGGCTATACGCCGCGGCTGCGTGTGACCTATCATGCCGCGCAGGCCAAAGCCAGCCTCCAGGCACATTTTGGGGATTTGCGTGGTTTTGCCTGAACCGGTTTCACCGGCGATAATTACCACCTGATGGCTGCGTATGGCCTCAATAATATCCTGCCGGCGGGCAGATACAGGCAGATTTTCATCATAGCTGACGGCAGGCAGAGCTGCCTTGCGGCGGCCGAGCGCCTCCCTGGCGGCATTGCATCTGAGCTGCAGGGCCGCCAGCGCCTCGGCCTGCTCCTGACCGCGGCAGGCGGCAGCCTTATGATAAAGCTGTTTTAATTTAAAGCGGTCGGCGTAGCTGACCTGGTCCAAAGTCTGCAGAAATTCTGCCGGATAAGTGATTTTGGCTTTATGTTGCTGCTGCATAAATTTTTAAGGACTTGTTGCTGCCCGGCTGTGTCCGGGGGAAGAGAGGCTGCCTGGCACACTACACTGCAACACTGCAGCCTGGGATACTAAAACAAACCCCGGCGTACCGGGGTTGCTCTGAGGACTGCCGCGCGCCCTGCTGGCGCACGGTTTTAGATTTTCGACAGGCCTACCTTGCCTACCTTGTCGCCCTGCAATTCCGCCACCGTCAGCTTGACGTTGATGAGGCTCAGGGAATCGCCTACCTGCGGATAACCGCCTATGTGATAATCCATGAACTCTGAGAGGGTTAAAGTCTGCTCAAAGCTGGTACATTCAAGCCCGTAGTTTTCCATCAGCTCAGTCATCTTTACCGAGCCGTTGAGCAGGATATCACCCTGGTAGCGTGAAGGCGGCTTGGGCTTCTTGTTCTGCGAGAAGATGGAATTGAGCAGAGGCTCGTCTTCCTCGTGGCCTATTACCGAAATAATATCGTCATGCTGCAGCTTGGTATCGCCATGCGTCTTGAGCATATGGCCGTCGCGGTACAAAGCGGCAATCTGCGTGCGTTTGGGGAAACGGATCTCCCGCAGCTGCACGCCGTCGAGGCTCTGCAGCTTGACATTGTAGCTGTACAGCTCGTAGTCGTCGGACATGGATATACCCATTTCGGACTTGTTGATGGGAGCGGCGCTGGAGGGAGCCTCAATACCGAAGATCTTGGCGGAAAACACTATGGAGGCGCCCTGCACCAGCAGCGAGAACAGCACCACAATAAAGGCTACATTAAAGTAGAGCTGGGCATGCGGCAGACCGTTCTGCACCGGGTAGATGGCCAGCACGATAGGCACCGAGCCGCGCAGGCCCACCCACGACATGAAGATCAGCTCCTTGGTGGTATAGCGTCTGAAGAAAGGCTTGATGCAGATGAACACCGCCAGCGGACGGGCCACAAAGGTCAGGATGATGGCCACTACCACGCCGTAGTGCCAGTAGGAGACCATTTGTGAAGGGGTAACCAGCAGACCGAGCAGCAGGAACAAAGTGATCTGAGCCAGCCAGGTAAAGCCCTCGCCCACCGGCAGGATGTAGCTGACCTGTCTTATCTTCTGATTGCCGATCAGCACACCAATGATGAAGATGGCCAGGAAGCCGGAGCCGCCCAGGGTGGCAGTAACGGCAAAACCGGTCAGACCCACACCGCAGGTCAGCAGAGCATACAGTCCCTGTCCCACATCGGCGGTGGCTATTATAAAGCGGCCGAACAAACCGAAAATCAAACCGCCTATGGCACCTATGCCGAACTGCATGATGAATATGGAAGCCACCTCAGCCACACTGGAGGCCTGCCCCGAGGCATAGGACAGCAGCACCATGGTCAGCAGAATGGCCATAGGGTCGTTGGTGGCCGATTCGATCTGCAGGGTGGAGGAAATCTTTTCCTTTAAATTGATGCCCGAGCCTCCCAGCAGCGAGAACACGGCGGCAGCATCGGTGGAGCCCACTATGGCACCAATCAGCAGGGCTTCAATCAGTTCCAAATCGGTAAGCGCATAGGCAATCAGGCTGGTAAAGGCCGAGGTAAAGAGCACGCCTACGCTGGCCAGCAGGAAGGATTCCTTGGCCACTGATCGCAGCACATGAATATTGGTACGCAGTCCGCCGTCCAGAATGATGAGCGCCAGCATCAAATTGGAGATGAAGAATGCCGAGCTGTAGTCATTGTAGACTATGTGAATGAAGACACCGTCCTGCCCGGTCAGCATACCAAGGCCGAGGAACACCAGCAGGATGGGAGTACCTATAGCCGATGACAAACGGCTTACCAGCACGGAGATGGTAAGCAGAATACCGCCGATAAAATAAATGTAATTATGATCAATTGCCTCGAGCATGGTGGCTCCCTATCCCTAAAAATGAGCTTACTGTGTTGCCATGAATCCCACGGATTTTATCACGCAGCACCGCTTTTCCAAAGCTAAAAAAGTTGACCGCTGAGCAGTTTTCAGTATGCCGTGCCGGTCCTTTTTCCCGCCCCGGCACCCGGGCTCCGGCAGCCGCACGGCGGGAAAATTGCTGCCGGCAATGACAATAATTTGCTTTTTTGCCGTATAAGGCACTATCTTAGTGCACAAAAATTCAACGGTCCATGCGGCATCGGGCAGTATGCGGCATTTTGTGTATAATGTGAGCGACTTGCTTATGCCGCACTGTTGTATGGTATTGTTCGCACACCATTTCGCAATCTTTTTTAGGAACTGCTATGTGTTCTATTTTTGGAATTTTGGATATTAAGGAACATCCTGAGGCACTGCGCCGCACTGCCCTTGAGATGTCACGCCGCATGCTGCACCGCGGCCCGGACTGGGAAGGTATTTACCAGGGAGAGCACGCCATAGTCGTGCATGAGCGCCTGTCCATTGTGGATCCGAGCAACGGCGCCCAGCCTCTGTACAATGATGACAAGACCCTGGTACTGGCAGCCAACGGCGAAATCTATAACCACAAACAGTTGGAAAGCGAGCTCAATCACCACTACAATTTCAAGACCGGTTCAGACTGCGAGGTGCTTATCCCGCTGTTTGAGGAGTTCAAGCAGGACGGCAAACTGTTTTTGGACCGCATCACCGGTGACTTTGCCTTTCTGCTGTATGATGCCGCTGACGATGCCTACTTCATCGCCCGCGATCACATAGGCATTGTGCCTCTCTATGTAGGCACCGATCATGCCGGCCGCTTCTATGTGGCCTCAGAAATGAAGGCCCTGACTCCCATCTGCGACACCGTCAAGGAATTCCCTCCGGGGCACTACCTCTACTCCAAACAGGATCTGGAATTCCACCGCTACTACGAGCGTGACTGGATGCAGTATGAGGCCGTGGAGCACAACACCACCGATCCCGCCGCCCTGAAGGAAGCCCTGATGGACAGCGTCAAGCGTCAGCTGATGTGCGACGTTCCCTACGGCGTGCTGCTCTCCGGCGGTCTGGATTCCTCAGTCATCTCCGCCATAGCCCAGCATTTTGCTCCCTCCCGCGTGGAGGATGACGGCAAGACTGCCGCCTGGTTCCCGCGCCTGCACTCCTTTGCCATAGGCCTGGAAGGCGCTCCCGATTTGAAGAAAGCCCGCGTGGTGGCCGATTATCTGGGAACCGTGCATCACGAGATTCACTACACCATAGAGGAAGGCATAGATGCCCTGCGCGATGTGATCTATCACATAGAGACCTATGATGTGACCACCATCCGCGCCTCCACTCCCATGTATCTGATGGCCCGCTACATCAAGGCCATGGGCATTAAGATGGTGCTCTCCGGTGAAGGCTCTGATGAGATCTTCGGCGGCTACCTCTACTTCCACAAGGCCCCCAATGCCCGTGAGTTCCACGAGGAGCTGGTACGCAAGCTCTCACAGCTGCATCTTTATGACTGCCTGCGCGCCAACAAGTCCCTGATGGCCTGGGGTGTGGAAGGCCGTGTGCCCTTCCTGGACAAGCGTTTCCTCGATACTGCCATGCGCATCAATCCGGCCGACAAGATGTGCCCGGGCAGCACCATAGAGAAGAAGGTCCTGCGTGAAGCCTTTACCGGCATGCTCCCCGATGAGGTGCTGTGGAGACAGAAAGAGCAGTTCTCCGACGGTGTAGGCTACTCCTGGATCGATGCCCTGCGCGACTATGCCGAGGAGCACGTCTCCGACCGCAAGTTTGCCGAGCGCGCCGACCGTTTCCCGGTGCATACTCCGGTCACCAAGGAAGCTTATCTCTACCGTGAGATCTTCGAGGATCTGTTCAAGCTGCCTTCAGCCGTCAAGACTGTGCCCTACGGCAAGTCCGTGGCCTGCTCCACGGAAACGGCCATAGCCTGGGATGAGAAATTCAAGAACATGGCCGATCCCTCCGGCCGCGCCGTGACCGACGTGCACGCCGACGCCTACGAGATAGGCCACAAACTCTAACCCATACATTCAGATATCACCAATCAAGGACCGCGCCGCCTGTGGCTGCGGTCTTTTTTGTCTGTACAGCCTCAATTTTTTGGGATCTCAACTGCCGTCATGGCCAAACATGGATTAAACCGTCTGCCTTACTACCCGCAGCTTACCGTCTTAAACGGCGGCCGGCACGGCGCGCTGACGCTGCTGCTCTCCGCCCTGCTCTTCTGGAATACCCGCGGCTCAGGCTGCCGCTTTCAAAAAAAGCAGCATCTCTATCAGCTCTCCCTGCACCTGAAGCTGCCGCTGCCGGAAATCGAGGCGGCCATGCAGGAGCTGTATGCGCGCGGCCTGATCTATGATGAGACGCAGCGGCTGGAGCGCCGGGGGCAGGTGCAGCCGCAGTCGGATCAGAATCAGGCCGCAACCTACATTGAACGCACTTATACCCTGATTGATATCAGAAAGCTGGCAGCTCAGTTGCAGGCGGCCGGGGAAAACTTTTTGAGCACCACAGTGCTCGAGCATGCCTCCGATGACAGCTTTGAGCTCTACGATGTGATCAATAAGGAGCGTCTGCCGCTGCAGCAGAAGCTCTGCGGGCAGATCAGCGGCCGGGATTTTGACCGCGCCGCCCTCTGCTGCGCTACCCTGGCCGTCAATCTGACGGCCTCAGATCCCGACTTTGCCTGCCGGGCGGTGGCACCGGGCTGGAGAATGCTGCTGCAGCCTCCGGTGACGGCTGAAGACATAGCCTCGCGCTGGCAGCGGCCTGGTGAGCGCGCCATAGATCTGGAATTTGCCGACGGCACCATATTCATACCGGACAGCGCCAGTTTCGGCGCGGCCGAACATCATGTCAGCCATCACGGCAAAGCCGCAGAGCCCAAGGTATTTGCCGCCGCTTTTCTGCTGGCCGCCTGCTCTGCCTGCGACAATCTGCAGCTGATCACCCCGCTGCCTCTAGAGCTGCTGCAGCAGGCCGCAGCCCTGCTCTCGGACTGCACTGCTCTTAAGATCCGTCCTGACAGTGTGATCCTGCACCAGGAAAATCTTTCGGTCTCAGATGAAGAAGAGCAGGTGCGGCAGTGGCGGGAATTTGTGCAGCAGCTGCAGTGATCCCGCCCCGGCACTGCCGGACATAAAAAAACGCCCTGGTGTGAGTCACATGGGCGCTGAATGCTGTCCTCACAAAGAGGAAAGAGGACAGTCAAGTAAAGAGCAATTTGTTGATTTAATCCACCATCAGCGGCACAGCCGCCGCTGAGATTAACGGGGACCAGGACCCGGAGCGGGCTTCTTGGGAGCCGGACCCTTATTGGGAGCAGGCTTCTTGGGACCAGGAGCGGCCTTATGCGGAGCGGCCCTCTGGGGACCAGGAGCTGCCTTGTGCGGAGCGGCCTTCTGAGGACCAGGAGCTGCCTTGTGCGGCACAGCCTGCTGCTGTGGATTGGGACCGCCGGGAGCGGCCTGGGCTGCTGAAGGCACAGCAGCGGCAGTAAATGCGGCTGCAGCCAGAATTAGGATGAGATTGCTGAGTTTTTTCATAAAAGCCTCCAAATGTAGCGGCGTCATCACGCTTTATATGATTGACCATCCCCACGCCTGAGGGCGGGGTATTCCCGCTTTAGCCATCGCAGCCCTCTGTGGTTTGCGCCGCAGAAAGGTCTTACACAATGTCCACGAGTATAGCTTCAGGCAGGTTATACCCTGTCTTTTTATTATACATATATAATCTAAAGCAAACAGCATGTCTCAACTACAGGGGAAATGACTTATTTGCTTTATTTGAAATAATTTTACCCTTGAAAACCTTAGTTTAAACTGAGGGAATAAAAAAATTATGTTTGCTTACAAAATCATGTCAAATGCATGTGTCCGGATTTGCCACAGCCCCCTGAACTCAATCTGCCAGGAAGCCGGCAGGCTGTCACTAAGCCCTGCCGGACAGAAAAAGCCTTACTTTTTGGGCTTGGGCTGCTCTTTGGGCGGCGGATTTACCGGAGCTTTTTTGGGCGGAGCTTTGGGAGCCGCCTTGGGAGGCTGTTTCTGCTGAGCCTTGGCCGGAGGCTGGCCCTTATTGTCCTTGGGCGGAGCCTTGACATCCTTGGCTGGAGCCTGCTGCGCTGCCGGAGGCTGCTTGTTGTCGGCAGCCTGCACTGCTGCGGGCATGGCAGCTGCCGTAAAAGCGGCTGCGGCCAGAATTAGGACGAGATTGCTGAGTTTTTTCATAGAAAAATCCTCCACGTTGATCCTGATTGAGGAGCGGGTTCTGACTTACAGCTTATACCCTGAGTACTTAGAGAAGAATTAGCAAATGACAAAATCTTGATCCAGGCCGGCCTGATTCTTGCCAAAATTTCTCAAATAGGCAGAAAACAGCCTGCAGGCGGAGGGAGAGATAGTAAAAAACTAAGGAAGAGAGAGCGTAAAAAAGCGCAGCCGGCACACAGCCGGCCGCCAAAGGAGATAGCAATATTACTTGATGTGAATACCGGGACGGGAAGAGCTCTGCTGCAGTTTGGGCAGCATCACCGTCAGCACGCCATTGTCAAAGGAAGCATCGATGCGGGAGACATCGATAAATCTAAAGGCAAAGCTGCGGCGGTACACTCCCTGCTGCCGCTCCTGCAGCACATACTGTCCGGCGGCGGGCTGCTCTGCCGGCAGATGATGGGGCGCGGCTATGCTTAAGGTATCGTGGTCAAAATCCAGACCAATGCTTTCCTTGGTGCAGCCGGGCAGATCAGCCTTAAGGACATAGCACTCAGCAAATTCCTGAACATCAACCCTGAAGTGGTCGCCCTGCTCTCCGTACTCATTCCACTCCGATCCGCGGTTTAAATTCAGATCATCTATGGAACGGTTGAACAGATCGAAGATGGTCATAGGAGCGCGTCTGTAATTTTTATCAGCCATGTTTGGTGTAGATCCTGCTTAAGGCTGAGGCCGGGCTGCGCCCTCCTCAGCTTGTTGATTTATTTGATGGTAATGCTGCGGCTGCTGCCGGTTTTGGTCTGCTTGGGCAGTTCCACCGTCAGTACCCCGTTTGCAAAGCCGGCCTCGATGTGCTCGGGGTCAACATTGTCAAAGGCAAAGCTGCGCCTGTAGGAGCCGGAGACACGCTCACGCAGCACATAACCCTGCTCGGTGGAGTTTTCTTCCCGGGCGGTGTGATGCTCTGCACTGATGGTCAGTACATTGTCATCAAAGCTCAGCTTGAGATCGGCCTTGTCCGTGCCCGGCAGATCTGCCGTCAGTACGTAGCGGTCGGGCTGCTCCACTATATCGGTCTTAAAGCCTGCGGCACTGCTGCCGCCGTCAAAAGGAGAAAAGTCTGCAAAACTGGCCAGAGGACGAGAAAACAGGTCCCAGATAGTCAGCGGTGAACGCTCCTGCTGTGTTCTATTTAACTCATCAGCCATGATATTTACCTCTTGTTTGTGCTTTTGTGTTTCCTTGTCTGTTTGCTGTTTGTTTACGAATTGGTGACTGCCGCCTACTTCACACTGATGGAAGTCTTTTTGCCGCGGCTTATTTTCTTCAGGGTCACCCTGAGTACGCCGTCGGCAAAGGATGCCTCAATATTGTTTTCATCCACATCCTTGAAGGCAAAGCTGCGGGTCATGCCCTGCTGTCTGCGCTCGTGCAGAATATAGGTCTCGTCTGAGCTGTCGCCGGCAGCGGGGGCTGCTGTAGTAATGGTGAGCACGCCCTCTTCCATTTCCAGGCTCAGATTTTCCTTCAGTACCCCCGGCAGATCCATGCACAGTTCATAGCCCTCTGCAGTCTCGATGATATCGGTCTTCATCTCGGCATTAAAGCGCATGGTGGGCATGAAATCACCAAAGGCATTCACCGGACTGTTGATCAAGTCCAGTATGGTCAGCCCGGTCTTGCCGCGGCGGTTGGCCATGGCTTTTTGATTCATCACCATATCGTTTAAATTCATGGGATTCATGATTAAACTGCCTCCAAACACTTTGTTCTGCTTTTATGTTGTTTTTTCTTTCTACACTAGATTACGTGGGGTCTGGCCGCAGAATTTAAAGAGGATCAGGCAAAATTTCCTGTACGGTGCAGTGCCGGGACAGGGCCTGCAGGAAATTGATCACCTGCGGCGGCAGAAGGAGAGGAATGAAGAGGCTGGCGGCGGACTGTCTGCAGGCAGCCGGGCAGTCCGCCGTCGGAGAGGATAAATCAAACAGACATCATCCGTCTGGGCAGCAGCATACCGCCTGACAGCTGCACTACGCCCAGGAATTTGCCTTCCTGCGTACGCACCTGCAGCAGATCCTGCTCCTGCACCGGGGAGCCAAACTGCGCCCGGGACAGATCAGGGCCCTGCCGCACCCCGTGGGTCAGCGGTTCGGCCATATCAGGCGGCAGCACCACCACCGGCAGGCGGCCTACGGCCAGTTCCAAAGGCAGCAGCAGTTGATCCAAAGCGGTAAAGTCATTTTTGTCACTGCGCGCATCCGCCAGCTCCTGCAGCTGCTGCAGGGGCATCATCTGCTCCGGCAGTCCGGCCACATAAGTGCGGCGCAGCGCCGTGACATAAGCGCCGCAGCCCAAAAACTCCCCTATGTCGGCAATCAGACTGCGTATATAGGTGCCCTTGGAGCAGAAAACTTCCACGGTGAAGCTGTCGGCAGTGCAGGAGAGCAGCTTCAGCTCATGAATCACCACCTGCCGGGAAGGAATATCCACCGGCCGGCCGGCTCGGGCATAGGCATAAAGCGGTTTTCCTGCCACCTTGACGGCAGAATAAACAGGAGGAAACTGCGTGATGGGACCGCGGAAGTGCTGCAGCGCCTCCGGCAGACGGGATACGGCATCCCCTACGGGACGGCGCTCAATGATCTCACCCTCCCGGTCGGCCGTGGTAGAAATTTCTCCCAGCCTTCCGGTGGCTGTATAACGCTTGTCGCCTTCCAGAAAGAAGGAGGAAAATTTGGCAGCCTGCCCCAGACAAATGGGCAGCAGCCCCGAGGCCAGAGGATCCAGCGCTCCGGTATGACCTCCCTTCTGGGCCCGGAAGATGCCGCGAACCTTGACCAGAGCAGAGGAAGAGGAAATACCCTCCGGTTTGTCCAGCAGAAAAATACCGTCTACTGCGCGTCTTGCCATAAAAATCTCCCCATCAAAGCCGGCTGAAAATGCAGCGATTATAGGGGATTTGCCTGCATTGTCCAAGTACGCTGCCGGGCTCTTGCCTTAAGGGCGCAGATCCATTACAATGGCGTCCATCGATGGGGGCCCCTTGGCTGCCCCGTAATTGAACATGATTTAATTGGTCAGGGCCGGAAGGCAGCAGCCAGGATTATGTTTCAATGTACCGGGGATAAGTTGAGTGGGCCTCCGCCCGTTTCTGCGGCCCTATTCTTTTTCTGCGGCCCCATCGCTGACCGCGCTCTTCTGCTATCATTGACCTGAATCAAGATCCCCTTGTTGTCCTGCAGCTGAAGCTGATTGTCCCATGGATACCATCTCCTCACTCTCCTCCAAACTGCATGAATTTATGTTCAGCAATCACATCTATGTGGACAAAAGCAGGCTGCTGCTCGATTTCATTTCCTATCTGCAGCAGGAGCCGCGGCTGACCGCTCCCAATATCTTCATGGTGATCAGGCCCCGCGGCTTCGGGCTGACCTTGGGGGCGGATGCAGTGGAGGCGCTGCTGATGCAGGACACTTTGATCATAGATGACATCAGCCGCCGTGATCTGCGCCAAAAACTGCAGCCACAGCCTGTAGTGCGGCTGAGCCTGAAAAAAGCCTTTATTGACAGCCCCCAGGCCTTTCGCGGGCATCTGCTGGAACTGATGCAGATGCAGTTCTGGGAACATCACATCAACAAATACAAAGGCAGTTTTCACCATCCCCGGACCTACTTTTTAACCCTGCTGCGGGCCGTGGCGGAAAAACATCAGCAGCCGGCGGCAGTGATCATAGACAATTATGATGTTCCTTTTTTAAGCTTCAGCCGCCTCAAGGGGCGGGCCCATGATGAAGCCTCAGCCCTCTATTTGGATACGCTCAATGCAGTCAAGCAGGCCGGTGCGGATGTAGCATTCTGTCTGTTGACCGGGCATGTCAAATTTGAGCTGGCCTCGCTTTATTCAGAAGGCCTGCCGGCGGTCAGGGACATATCCTCTCATCCTGTATGCGAAAGCCTGTTTGGCTTTACCGTGGATGAACTGCGCCACAGCTACGGCAGGATCCTGCAGCGTACCGCCCCGCGCATAGGACTTACGGCCGCGGAATTAATCACGGCTTTGGAGCGCTGCTACGGCGGCTATGCCTTTTCCGACAACTGCATCAAAATGCTGTGTCCGGCCTCGATCAATGCCGTACTGGAAAATGAAGGCCTGTTCCTGCCCTGGCAGGCCCGCGGCGATTACACTTTTCTCAAAGAAGCCCTGCGCCGGGAAGAGCCCAACCTGGACTGGCTGTTTGACAAGGACGGGCAGGACGCCCTCTTTCTGGACTGCGTGGAGCTGCCGCTGCAGCGCCGGGATTTTGGTCCTCTGCTGCTGCAGCTGGGCTTTGCTTCCATAGACAAGGTGACCAGGAGTGAGGGCGACGATTTTATCAACTGGCGCTACCGCTTCAGCGCCCCGAATGAAGAAATGCGCCGTCTGCTGCGCCTGCTGCGCGGAGAGGTCTCGGAAAAACTGGCCTCACAGCCCATAAATCCGCAGGTGCTGGAAGATGGTGCCCATGATTATGATCTGTAGACTAAAAGGAAAACATCATGCATGCAGCCTATTTCGATATGGACGGTACCCTGCTTCACGGCGACAGCAACAACTTTCTGCTGCGTCATCTGCTGCGGGAAAAAGTAATAGATGAAACCTTCCTGGAGCCCATCAATGATTTTCACCACCGCTATATGCAGGGACAGCTGCAGATTGAGGATTTTGTTTATTACATCATCAAACCTTTCATAGGCATGCCCCGCGATGAGCGTGAAGCACTGATTGAAGGCTGCCTGCAGGCGCCGGACGGGCTGCTGGCCCACATCCGCCCCGGCGGCCGGGCAGAGCTGTCAAGGCATCAGGCCTCAGGCGGCGTGTGCATGATAGTCAGCTCCACCGTGGATTTTGTCATTGAACCCCTGGCCCGCGCCCTGGGCGTCAGCCTGACGGCAGCCGCCCCGCTGGAATATGATGAGCAAGGCCGGCTGACCGGACGTCTGGCCGGTCTGGTCCCCTATCAGCAGCAGAAAGTGCTGCGCATTGAAAAACTGCTGGCGGCAAACGGACTGGACAACACAGGCTCCACCGCCTACGGCGACAGCATCAACGATTTGCAGATGCTGTGCTATGCCGAAAAAGGCTGTCTCATCAACCCGTCGCCGGCCCTGCTGAACTGCCCGCAGGCCAGCAGCATGACCATACTCAACTGGGATTGAGTGCTGACTATTTGAGATCTGAGAGCCGGCCGGTCTTTTTCAGCGGGGCTGCAGCATCAGCCCCTGATTTGAGCTCAGCTCCGGAAGATAAGGAAGATCCCAGATTTAAAGTTCTCAGCGGCCGGCGGGCAGATACAGTCTGCACGGCACTTTCATCATCCACTGAATAAAGCCTGGGCTCCTGCTTGTCCGTGAACACGCGGGCCTTAAGGTTGGGCTGGAAAAAATCAAAGGAGGAGCGCCAGAGCACCGGACCGGTAAAAAAGCGCGGTTTGACGGCACCTGTTTCCTTGTAGACCACGGCGCATTTAAGACGCAGCCGTTTTTTTAAAACAGCCGGCAGATAGGAGCATTCCTGATCTAGCAGCACCACGGCATAGCTTTCGGCCAGCAGCGGCAGTTCAGAGCGGCGCAGGCGGCGGCGCAGCCGGACATAATAAAAATAACGCAGGCTGTAAAACAAAAGATAAGCCGCCGTAAGCAGCATCAAAGGCAGATTTAAGCCGCCGGTGAGATCCTGCAGATAGTGGCGCAGCGTACACAGCACAATAAAGCACAGCGCCACTATATAAAAGGAAAGGGAAAAACCTCTCTTTACGGCAGTGTCTACTATATTGGGCTCAAAGCGCACGCCTGCCTTGAGAAGATAACTCTGCAGATAAACATAGGACGGCAGCTCAGGTTCGGCCACGGGACAATCTCCAGCGAAGCTATAGTTTTTCTGAAATTATAGCAAAGCCGCCCTGCAGGCAGACGGCAGGCTGTATTTACGGACGGAAACAGCACTGAAAATGTGAAGCCGGCCGGCTCCTATACTGCAGCCCAAAGCAGTACAGGGGCGGCCGGCTTTGTTCCTGCCCCGCAGCAGCTGCCGGGGACAGGAGTACTTGCGGCTGTTTACTTGGTCTTTACCTCAATCCAGAACTGCTGCTCCAGATGGGTAAAGAGTTTGGCGCAGGGATTGTTTTCCTTATAAGTGATCAGGGAAACCAGGACTATGACTGCCAGGGAAATCAGGAAGCCCGGCACAATGGAATACAGCCCCAGGAAACCGCCTATTTCCCAGACGATCACGGTAACGGCACCGGCGCACATGCCGCAGAGAGCGCCCGGCAGGGTCATCTTCTTCCACAGCAGAGACATTAAAATGCAGGGACCAAAGGAAGCACCAAAACCGGCCCAGGCATAGGACACCAGATGCAGCACTCCGGAATTGGGATCGGAGGCTATGGCATAGGCAATTACCGCCACCAGCAGCAGCATCAGACGGCCGCACCAGACCAGCTCGGTCTGCGAGGCCTGCGGACGAATCAGCCGGCGGTAGAAGTCGGCCGTCAGTGTAGTGGAGGCCACCAGCAGCTGACAGGAAAGAGTACTCATGATGGCAGCCAGAATGGCGGACAGCAGAATACCGGCTATCCAGGGAGTAAACAAAGTCTGGGTCACAATGATGAAGATCTGCTCGGGATTGTTGATCTGTACCTCAGGATGCTGCATGGAGAAGGCCACACCGTAGTAGCCCACCAGTACGGCGCCGAGCAGGCAGAGAATCATCCAGGTGATGCTGATGCGGCGGGCATCGCCCAGACCGCGCACGGTGCCGGCAGCCATAAAGCGTACCAGAATGTGCGGCTGCCCCATGTAGCCCAGGCCCCACCCTACCAGGGACAGGAAGCCTATGACTGTCATGCCCTTGAGGAAGGAAGCCATCTCCGGTCCCTTCTGGGCAATCAGCTCATTGGCCACGGCAAAACCGCCGCAGTCCATGATCATGATGACAGGAGTGAGCAGCAGGGCAAAGATCATCAGCGAGGCCTGTACGGTGTCAGTCCAGCTCACGGCCAGAAAGCCGCCGATGAAGACATAGAAGATGGTGGAGAAGGCACCGACCAGCAGAGCATTTTTGTAGTCCATCTCAAAGGTCTGCTCAAACAGTCTGGCGGCTGAAACCATGCCTGAGGCACAGTAGACCACAAAGAAGATCAGAATGATCACCGCGGCAGCTATGGCCGTCAGGCGGTACTTGTCACAGAAACGGGCGGACAGATAATCAGGCAGGGTCAGGGCATCGGAGGCATTGGCGGTAAAGGAGCGCAGACGGGCGGCTACAAACTTCCAGTTGCACCAGGAGCCCACGGTCAGACCTATGGCAATCCAGGCCTCGGACAGGCCGGCCACATACAAGGCACCGGGCAGGCCCATCAGCAGCCAGCCCGACATGTCGGAGGCACCGGCTGACAGCGCCGTCACCACGCGGCCCAGCTTGCGGCCGCCCAGTACATAGTCATTCAGGGAATTGGTCATGCGGGCGGCAACAATACCGATGATCAGCATGGCCAGGATGTAAACGATAAAAGTAGTAGTTGTAGTAAACATTTATTGCTGACTTACTTGACTTAACACCAGAGCTGCCCGGGCAGGGCAGCAGAAATGAGACTATCTTAACAGTTTTTGCCTGCTCTGCTGTGTTTTAGAGCAGCCATAAGGCTGTACGGCCCCTTTTTGCACCAACTTAAGACCCGGATTTTGGGCAGTACCCCAGCCAGGCGGCAAAATTCTCCAGGGTGGTGCAGCAGAACAAACCCAAACAGCTGTAAGGCAGTGAGGCGGTGAAGAGAAGATTGAAGAAATTGAAGAATTAAAGAAGAGATGAAGGCAGGGCAGATCTAAACTGCCCCGGCACAGATCCGGGGCAGTACAGTACTTTATGGCCGGCACCATGACCGGCCCGGCAGGTACTGATTAATCCAGCTCAGAGGTTAAGACCTTCAGATCGTTGGCGAAAATAGGGAAGCGCCAGTAACCCTTAGGTGAGCAGTCATCGCTCTCCATATGGAAGCCCACGGCAAAGCGCTCGCGCTTCCACTGAGAACGGGCATGCAGCAGGAAGTAGCGCTTGACGTACTCGGCCAGCTGCTGCGGCTCTATGTCCTTGAACTCCTCGGCAGCCTTGAGCTCACGCAGGATCTCGGCACAGCCCTGACGGCCGGCGGCAAAGTGGCTTCTGATGAAGTCCAGCACGGTGTACGGCATCAGATCACCCTCATCGGTCTGACCGCCGCCCGGACGCAACTCGGCAGTAGGAGCCTGGGCAGTGATGTAGGACATCTCAGGCAGCTTGAAGCACAGGCCGTCACCAAAAGCAAAGCCCTCATTCTGCAGGTGCAGATTGATGCGGCGCACCACGCTCTTGCCTATACCGGCAATAGGAGATACACCACCGGCGGTGTCACCGTCCATGGTGCAGTAGCCTACTACAGCCTCGGAGAGGTTGGCGGTAGCCAGCAGCAGCTTGTGCTCGCGGTTGGCAATCATCCAAATCATGGGCAGACGCACACGGGCCTGAATGTTCTGCAGGGTGATGTCGTCATGCTCCCAGGACAGCGGATTGCCGGCAGCTATGGAATTGTAGGTCTCCACATAGTCATTCACCATTCTGGAGATGGAGATCTCGTGGTGGGAGGAGCCTAAGGCCTGAGCCACCTGGAAGGCGGCAGTGCGGGTGATCTGGCTGGAATTGTCTGAAGCCTGATAAATGGTGGTGAGCATGCGCGGCATGACGGTGTTCTTCACATAGGCAAAGATATCACCCTCGCATACCGGCAGTTCAATGCCTACCTTGGCTATGGCATCTACATAGGCCTGCGGACCGAGCTCATTTAAGGCCAGGAGCTGGGCCAGGGTAGCCTCAGTGGCGCACAGGGCGGAGTCGGCACCGCCGGAGAGGGACAGGGCAAAGCCCTGGGAGCCGCTCTTGAACATGAAGTCCCATACACCCAAAGCAACGCCGCGCAGCATCTCATCGTAAGGATGGGCCTTGGGGCTGATGCCGCTGTCGCAGGTCACCAGGCTCTGCGGAGCAAAATAGAACTCCGGGCTCTTGACCAGCAGGGCACCCTTGCGGGCCATCAGGCAGACGCCGTCCAGAATGGCACCGCCGCTTTCATTGCCGCACAGGTTGGGAGCGACCACCAGGCACTTTTTGGTGCAGGCAGACAGCTCTTCCACCTGGGCCACGGCAGCGTCTATGGCGCCGCACTCGTAGGTACGGGCGGTAGGCAGCACCAGCAGATCGGAGCCCTTCTTGATCTTGTCGAAGGCCGGGTCAAAGGCCACGGAAATCTTGATGCCGTCCAGCTCAAAGCCGTTGCGGCTTTCGATCACTACACTGCCGCCGAGCATGAACACAGCCTTGGAGCTGCTGTGCTCAAAGTAGCGGCTGCGGTAATCGCCGGGATTGCGGGCAAAGCCCTTGGCACAGTAAACGGCGGCAACTTCACCGTCTTTGGCAAAAACATAGGCGTCGAAAATACGGCCTTCCACGTCATACAGGGCAGTACCAAAGCCTGCGGTAATGCCCTCAGGCAGTGCCCCTGCCAAGTCAGCCACTGCCTGATTGCACTTGGCAGCAAAAACCTTATTGAAGAACAAATCCTGGCAGTCGGTGCCGGTCAGAGCCAGCTCCGGGAATAAAATCAGGCTGCGCCCGGCAGCGGCAGCTTCAGCTGCCAGCTTGAGCATTGACTGCATATTACCGTTTAAATCGGCGGCAGTAGTTTTAAATGAACCTAAAGCAGTGATTTTTGCAAGTTTCATTTCTGACGTCCATATTAAAAAAACACTCGAAATTGTGCAGATCATGCCACAAAATGGAGCCTGCAGTGCAGTTGCACAAAAACGATGCTTTTTTGCTACAAAAGAGGGTGTTTTGCTACAATAAAGGGTTTTGGCAGGCCATCATGAGGCAAATTAAGCCGGCGCGCAGGTAAATACGTTAGTGTCAATTTAACGGTAAGTGTATCTAAAATATAATAGCAAGAGTGTCAGCGCGGACATATCCACTTACCTACAAGAGCAAATATCATGCCCAGTCCAAAAAAACACGGTGCATCAGGCACCAAACCCGGTTATGTGATTAAGGCAGGCCACTGCCGCAGCTTAGGTGCAACCATTGAAGAGGACGGCGTCAATTTCGCTGTATGGTGCCCGGCCGCCCAGGCTATGGATCTGCTGCTTTTTGCTTACCCCGAAGATCCCAATCCTGCGGTCATCACTCTGTCTTCTCCCATTTTCCGTTCCGTCTACTACTGGCATGTCAAAGTTCTGGGACTGAAAAAGGAGCAGATTTACGCCTGGCGCGTCAAGGAGAGTTTTCGCTCCTACAAAGCCGATCCCCATCATGTGGAACTGGGCAAAATTCTGCTGGATCCCTACTCCCGCCGGGTGATCTTCCCCAAGGGCTACAAGCGCTTTCAGCGCGGCAGTATGAAGGAAAACTATGCCACCGCCGCCAAGAGTATAGTGCTGGATCTCAATGAGTACGACTGGGGACTTGATGTATCGCCGCGCCATCCCCTGAGCAAAACCGTGATCTATGAGATGCACGTCAAGGGCTTCACGGCTCATCCCTCCTCCGGAGTGGCCCCGGAGATCCGCGGCACCTACCGCGGTCTGATAGAGAAGATCCCCTATCTGGTGGAGCTGGGCGTCACCGCCGTGGAACTGCTGCCGGTCTATCAATATGATACTGAAGATGCCCTGCCGGGCAAGAAAAATTACTGGGGCTACAGTCCCATGGCCTTCTTTGCCCCGCATGAAGGCTATTCCTCAGACAAATCCTATATGGGGCCGCTCAACGAGTTCCGCGATATGGTCAAGGCCCTGCACAAAAATGGTCTGGAGGTGATCCTCGATGTGGTCTACAACCACACCTCCGAGGGCGATCAAAATGGCCCCACCTACTGCTTTAAGGGCTACGACAAAAAGAATTACTACATCACAGACCAGAACGGCAATTACAAAAATTACTCCGGCTGCGGCAATACCCTAAACGGCACCAACAGTGTGGTGCGCAATATGATCCTCGCTTCCCTGGTCTTCTGGAAGGAGGAGATGCATGTAGACGGCTTCCGTTTTGATCTGGCCTCCATATTGGCGCGCGATGAAAACGGCACTCCGGTGCACAATTCACCCACCCTGTTGGACATAGATGCCAGCTCCCGGCTGGCCGACACCAAGATCATAGCCGAGCCCTGGGATGCCGGCGGTCTGTATCAGCTGGGCAATATTGCCGGCTCCAAGTGGCGCGAGTGGAACGGACAGTTCCGCGATGACGTGCGCTCCTTTATGCGCGGCGATCCCGGCAAGATCAAGAGCTTTGTCTCCCGCCTGCTGGGTTCCCCCGACATTTATAATGAAAAGAATGTAGATCCGCAGAAGAGCATCAACTTCATTACCTGCCATGACGGCTTCACACTCTGGGATCTGGTCACCTACGCCTATAAGCATAATGAAGATAACGGCGAAAACGGCCGGGACGGCAACAACTGCAATTACTCGGCCAATTACGGCTGTGAAGGCGAATGCACGGACATTTCCCTCAATGATCTGCGCCTGCGCCAGGCCAAGAACATGCTGGCCCTGACCGTGCTCTCCATGGGTACGCCCATGCTCCTGATGGGTGATGAAATTCTGCGCACGCAGCGCGGCAACAACAATGCCTACTGTCAGGACAATGAGATCAGCTATATGAACTGGGATCTCACCCCGCGGCAGCGCGACATGCTCAACTTCACCCAGGCCATAATCAAACGCCGTACCATCCGCTCCCGGGCGGAGGGCCACGAAAAACGCCACGTCAAGATGCTCGATTCCGTACTGCGCAGCACCAAGCTGCAGTGGCACGGCGTGCTGCCCTTTCAGCCGGACTGGTCCTACAATTCCCATTCCATAGGCGTGCTGGTCTACTGGAGCACCTACTCCATCTATGCTTATGTCTTTGTCAATGCCTTCTGGGAAGATCTGGAAATAGAACTGCCGCCGCAGCCGCGCAATGTCAAGCGCCACTGGCTGCTGATGGTGGATACCTCGCAGCGCAGCCCCAATGATGTAAACTACGGCATCAAATACAAGAGGCTTAGTGCCGGTGACCACATCAAAGTGCAGGCCAGATCAATTGTGATGCTGATCAGCCCGGCATAAAATAAAATTGAGTATGAAAAGCCCCCTGCCGTCTGCAGGCAGGGGATCTGCGGCCGTGCCGCGCCTACCCAATCAAATAAGGAAGTGTTATGTCCCCTCAGGATGCAGAAGAAAAATTAAAATCCGTCGTACCCGCCGGGCAGATCCAGCCGCCGGCCACAGTTCCTGCCGATGATGACGAATACGAATATGTCGAGGTAGATGCCGCTGAGGTAGCCCCCGATGAAGAGGAGTATGAATACGTCGAGGTAGACGCCGCTGAAGCGGATGATGACGACGAATACGAATATGTGGAAGTAGACGCCGCTGAAGCTGACGATGACGACGAATACGAATACGTGGAAGTAGACGCCGACGAAGCTGATGATGAAGACGAATACGAATATGTAGAAGTAGACGCCGACGAAGCTGATGATGAAGACGAATACGAGTATGTGGAAGTAGACGCCGACGAAGCGGAAGCGGAGGAGACAGCCGCGGCTGCAGAGCCGACCCCGGCTGTCTTTGATCCGGCAGGCGGCGACAAGGCAGCAGCACTCACCGCCGCTGCGGCGGCTGCAGCCACAGCCGGAGCAGACAGCAGCTCAGGCCAGGACAAAGACAAGCCCAGATCTTTTCTGCGCCGGCTGATCTTTGAGGAGCCGCCCAAGGACGGCAAAAGCGAGGAAGAAAAGACTCCTGAAGAGCGCAAAAAGGAAAAGAACGACCGGATCCGCCGCAATTTACGCATGGTGGCGCTGGTCGTGGCCTGTTATTACTTTATCTCGGCAGGCTACACCTGGTGGGAGGAAAGCAAGGCAGAGAATAATCCCGCTGCTGCAGCCGTGCAGATGCAGCCGCTCAGCAATTCACAACTCTTCCGCGAGCGCTTCAATGCCTCCCTCAATGAGCAGCGCTCCTCCCTGCCCACAGCCAATGCCAATGACAGCAGCAGCGGCTTTATAGCTGTGCTCTCCCCGGCCATTGAGCTGCGCGGCGTGCTCAATGAGGCCGACGGCAGCGTGCAGTATATGCAGCTGCAGACCCGCTACCCCGACGCTCTGCCGCCGGAGAGCCTGACTGCCCTGCGGGCCTTTGTCAGTGCCTGTGAGGACAACAGCGATCCTGCTTATGCCGATCGTATTCTGTCTGAGCTGGGTATTGAGCCTGAGCCTGATGCCAATGAAGCCGGCAAAGTCTTTGAGGAAGTGCAGGTGCAAAGCGAAAAGGTGCACTACACCTTAAGCTTCAGCGCTGATGCCATAGACGAGCTCACCCTGCGCGCCAGGGCCAGATAAGAGAGCTTCTTTTCCTCTCAAAGTCTTCTCCAAGGCAGGGCCCCGCCCTGCCTTACCATTCCCCCCCCCCTCCCCCTCCATTCCCCTCCCAGCCGCTGAGGCTTTGTATTGCCTGCTGCAGGCTGCATTATTTTGCACAATTATTATGCCGCAGGCGGCATCCGGCCGCCTCAAAGGCTGGTAAAATTTCCTTAATTCCGACACCTGTCCCCAGGCCGCCGGAGGTGTTTTGTCTCTCCTGATCCGGCGGACACGGCCGGTCTGCACCGGTGGCAGATCCGCATTTTGTTTAAGGACCCTAAAAGCCGTGAAATATTTACCCAGACATTTTTTCCGAAAGCAGCGACAGGAA
>CAYRIZ010000022.1:0-31206 GCA_964424565.1 uncultured Enterobacterales bacterium | reverse complement strand
TGCCGGCCCCTCTGGGGACTTTCACCCGTTAGATCGTGCCCATGCCGAGCACACCGTAAAAAAGCGCCCCATGGGGCGCCTTTGGGTGTTTATTCTTATATCTGACTGCCGGTACAAACCGGCAGTCGCGGGGAAGTAATCCTATGATTACTCCACCTCCAGATCATCGGGCATGGAGGCATTGTGATAGACATTCTGAACATCATCCAGATCTTCCAGAGCGTCGATCATGCGCATGAACTTCACGGCTGCCTCGCTGTCGAGAGCCACTTCAGTGGAAGGAATCTGAGTTACCTCAGCAGAAGAGGGCTTGATGCCCTTTTTGTCAAAGGCGTCGACCACATCCACAAAGGCATCAGGCTCGGTGGTCACTTCCACGCTGCCGTCATCCTGGGACTGCACATCATCAGCACCGGCCTCCAGGGCGATCTCCATGGCCTCATCCTCGCTGACCGGAGCCTTGCCGTCCTCATCGGCCATAAATACGATCTGGCCCTTCTTGGAGAAGAGGTAGGACACGGAGCCGGAGGTGCCGAGATTGCCGCCGAACTTGGTAAAGGCATGACGCACTTCAGCTGCAGTGCGGTTGCGGTTGTCGGTCATGCAGTCGACCATTACGGCCACACCGCCAATACCGTAGCCTTCATAGGTGATGCTTTCCAGATCAGCGCCTTCACCGCCGCCTACACCACGCTCTATGGCACGCTTAATGGTGTCACGGGTCATGTTCTGGGCCAGAGCGGAAATCACGGCTGAACGCAGACGCGGATTGGAGCTTTCATCGCCGCCGCCCATTCTGGCAGCAGTGGTGATTTCACGAATGAGTTTGGTAAAAATCTTGCCGCGCTTGGCATCCTGCGCAGCCTTACGGAAACGGATATTCGCCCACTTGGAATGTCCTGACATTTGAATCTCCTATTAAAAGCAGTTTACAGGCAGAAGCCCTCCTGAGGGCTCTTCTGCCTTAAGAATTCTGATCTGAAAATCGAATTACTCTTCCTGATCGGTAACGGCTATGGCCAGTTCAGCCAGTGCCTCGGGTGAAGCCACATTAGGGGCCTCGGTCATCAGACAGGCGGCGGCTGTGGTCTTGGGGAAGGCAATCACATCGCGGATGTTGTCAGTGCCGGTCAGCAGCATGGTCACGCGATCCAGGCCAAAGGCCAGGCCGGCATGCGGCGGAGCACCATAGGACAGGGCATCGAGCAGGAAGCCGAATTTCTGTCTGGCCTCCTCCTGACTGATTCCCAGAACGCGGAAGACCGCCTGCTGCATTTCGCTGTCATATATACGCACAGAGCCGCCGCCGGTTTCATAGCCGTTGATCACCAGATCATAGGCATCGGCATAAACAGACATGGGATCGGCTATGAGCTGCTCGGGGGTGACTTTGGAGGGTGCCGTAAAAGGATGATGCATGGCGGTCAGGCCGGCTTCCTCAGTGTATTCAAACATGGGGAAGTCCACCACCCACAGGGCCCGGAAGCCGGGGGCGACCAGATTGTGGTCGCGGGCGGTCTTCAGGCGCAGCGCACCCATGGCCGAGGCAATCTTGTTGTGTTCACCGGCGCCGACAAACACTATATCGCCGTCTTTGGCCTCGGCGCTCTGCACCAGGGCGCACAATTCCTCAGGGGTCACGTGTTTGGCTATGGAGGACTGCAGACCGGCAGCACCGGCGGCCAGATCATTGACCTTAATCCAGATCAGGCCGGAGGCTCCCATCTTCTTGATGTAGTCGGTGTAGCCGTCGATTTCACGGCGGGTCAGCTTGGCACCGCCGGGCAGGGCAAAGGTGACCACCCGGCACTTGGGATCGTTGGCCGGGCCGGAGAGTACCTTAAAGGAGGAGTTTCTAACCGCATTGCAGGCTATGTGCAGCTCAAAGTCTATACGCAGATCGGGTTTGTCCGAACCAAAGCGGTTCATGGCCTCATCCCAGGTGAGCACAGGCAGAGGTCCGAGCTCCACGCCGGCAATCTCCCGGAACAGACCGCACATCATCTCTTCCATGATGTCCCTTACATCCTGGGAGGTCATGAAGGAGGTTTCAATATCAATCTGGGTAAACTCAGGCTGACGGTCGGCACGCAGATCTTCATCACGGAAGCATTTGACTATTTGATAGTAGCGGTCAAAACCGGCAATCATCAGCAGCTGCTTGAACAGCTGAGGTGACTGCGGCAGAGCGTAGAACTTGCCGTGGTGTATACGGGAGGGCACCAGGTAATCGCGGGCACCTTCAGGGGTGGCCTTGGTGAGCATGGGGGTCTCAATATCCAGGAAACCGTGCTCATCGAGGAAGCGGCGGACCCAGCGGGTAATGGCGGCTCTGGTCTTGAAGATCTCGGTCATCACCGGGCGGCGCAGATCCAAATAGCGGTAGCGCAGACGCTGTTCCTCGGTATTGTCCTGATTGAAGTCAATAGGCAGCGGTGCGGCCTTGTTGAAAATCTTCAGACCGGTGGCATAGACTTCCACGGCACCGGTCTTGAGCTTCTGATTGACCTGATTTGCCGGACGGGCCCTGACGCGGCCGGTGACCTGCACGCAGTACTCAGTTCTCAGCTGTGAAGCCAGCTCGTGCACTTCTCCCTCATCGGGATCAAAAACCACCTGCACCAGGCCTTCACGATCACGCAGATCCACGAAGATAAGGCCACCCAGATCGCGTCTGCGGCTGACCCAGCCGCAGAGAGTGACTTCCTGATTTTCGCGGCTTAAATCGACATCACCGCAGTAGATTGAACGCATTGACATAAAAAGCCTCTTACTCTTTGTAGTGCGGACAGCAGCTGCAGGCGGATGAAGGCATGTCGGAGCCTGCTCTGCCCGGACAGCCGCTTCTCCTGACGGAGATACCTGAAACCGTGAGTTTGCGCTTCAACGTCTCTTCCCCGCATTCAGGGCATAAAGTCAAAGGGGGCTCACGCATTCCCCGGCGCACACTGATTTCTGCACCACAGTGAGCACATACATAATCATAGACGGGCATAACAACCACTGATGAAAAATGCTGAAATTGCTAAGCTGAGTATTATAGGTCAAGAAGACGCAAGAAAAAAGCGCGATCCCGCCCTGCCGCCGGCCCGCCGATCCTGCCTCACGGCGGCGCTTTCCGGGGTGCACTGCCGGGGAGCGCAGAGGGCTGAAATGCACTATTTTTACCTTATGCCCTGTAACTGAGCTCTGTGCTCTTTACTGTGCTATGCTTGCTGCAACTCAGCCACGGCTTCCTCTGCTGCGGCTTAGTATTAAAAGGTAAAAAAATATGAAGCTAAATGCATTGAAACTCGCTGCTGCCATGGTATGTGCAGCCGTCGTAAGCACCGGCGCGCAGGCAGCAGAGGACTATACAAAAACCAAGGTACTGCGTGTGGGATGCGAAACCGCATTTGCCCCCTTTACCTATACCGATAACGGTGAACTCATAGGCTTTGATCTTGATTTGATTGCCGCCATGGCCGAAAGCCAGGGCTACTCCATAGAGGTCAGGCCCATGCCCTTTGATGCGGTGATCCCCGCCCTGATCACGGACAATGTAGATCTGATCATCTCCGGCTTTACCATTACCCCCGAGCGGGCGGAAAGAGTGGATTTCTCCGATCCCTACTACCGCTGCGGACTGACCTTCCTGCTGCGCGCCGAAGATGAAGGCAAATTCGAGACCTTAGAAGATCTGCAGAATGAGACCTTGTGCCTGCAGCTGGGTACAGCCGGCGCGGTGTATGTCACCAAGGAACTGCCTGGTACTGTCATCAAACAGTTCAATTCCCCTCCTGAGACCTATCTGGAGCTGGCCGCCGGCGGCTGCCGTGCCGTTATCAACGATCGCCCGGTCAATGACTTTTATATGTCCCACACCAAAAGTGCCAATGTAGTCTCCAGGGACATCACTGCCGCTGACAGTGAGTACTACGGCATAGCGGTGAAAAAAGGCAACAAGGAACTGCTGGACCTGCTGAACACCGCCCTGCGTACAGTACAGGAAAACGGTGCTTTCGAGCGCATCAGCAATGAGTGGTTCGGCTACGATGTCTCAGCCGAACTGCGGACTGCAGCTCAGTAAAACCTAACCTAAGATCCCGGCCGCCCAGTCGGTCGGGGTTCGGGCCGCCCGGCTCCGGGCGGCCTTGTTCCCCGCTCCCTGCCCTTCTTTACATATTCCCTGTATTCCAGCCGCAACATTTCCTTGTAAGATGAAGGCAGCCATACTACAAAATGATTGTCCTGTCTTATATTCTTATCTGCCGGAGGAGGAACCATGGAATTACGCAGCCTGCAATTTTTTCTGGGCGCCGCCAAGGAAAAGTCCATCACCAGAGCCGCTGCCAGACTTTATATCTCCCAGTCTGCCCTGACCCGCAAAATACAGGCTTTGGAGGAGGAATGCGGCTGTCTGCTGTTTGTGCGCACCAGGCAGGGGCTGCAGCTTACCGATGCCGGCCTGCTGCTGCAGGAGCGGGCTCAGGAAATGCTCTCCTACGCTCAAAAGACCATGAATGATCTGCGGGGAGGGGCGCAGGAGATCGCCGGTCATCTGGCCGTAGGCATGGGACAGCTTTGCGCCAGTCAGGCCGTGTGCAAGGTCCTGACTGAATTTGTCTCCCTGCATCCCAAGGTAAGCTTTGAACTGCGCACGGCCACAGCCGATGACATTCAGTTCAGGCTGGAGCGCGGCAGTCTGGATGTAGGTCTGCTGCTCGAGCCGGTGGAAACCGCGCTTTTTGACAGCTTTGTGGTGGGACAGCGTGAAGAACTGGTCCTGCTGCTGCCGGCAGATGATCCTCTATGTGCCCTCAGCAGCATCAGCGCCGCCGATCTGGCCGGCAGAAGTCTGATCCTGCCGGCCAGACAGCTGCTGCGGCAGGAGCTGTCGCATTTTGTGGAGCAGATTGATCAGCCTAAGATTCATTTGAGCAATCTCACCGGCAATGCCGCCTTAATGGTCAGACAGGGCGCCGGACTGGCCATGGTAATACAGGACAATTATTCATATACCGGGGTACCGGGGATCGCCACCCGCCCGCTGCAGCCGGCCATAGTGCTGCGCTCCATCCTGGCTTACAAAAAGCATGGTGTCATGAGCCAGGCGGCCACTGCCTTTATTCAGTTTGTACATGCAAAATACGCATAATACTGGCTGCGAAATCAACACTGGACAAGGAAAGATCCCGGCCTTAGTGTGGAATTATCCACACAGGGAATACAAGGAGATTTTCCTATGCCACGTCCCCTTTGCAGATTTATCTCTCCTGCAGCTGTACTGTTTTCAGCTGCCTTGTCCTTAACTCCTGCGGCAGGTCATGCCGCGGAACCCGACATTCTCTGTCAGCTGCAGATACAGGCTGCCGATCAGGTCTTTGACGGCGTACTGTTTGATACCCCCATAGCCAGAGATATTGCCGCCAGACTGCCCCTGGAGGTCAGAATGGGCCGCTGGGGCAGCCGGGAATTTTACGGCTCCGTGGACTTTACGCCGCCGCAAAGCGGAGCAGGACAGCTGTATTTCAGCGATGGTGATATTACTTTCTGCTTTCAGAACAACACCATGGCTATTTTCTATCAGCAGACCGACCGGCCCAATTTGACCATGGAAGTGTATCCGGCAGGCCGGGTGACCTCGGATCTTGCTTCTTTCAATGATCTGCCCGGACGCACCGTCTTTGTGTTTTCCCGGGCAGCAGAACAGGAACCCTAAAGGAGGCCGATCATGAAACTGTACAGCATACTGTGTGCTGCTGCAGCCCTGATGATGGGGGCAGGCACGGCAGCAGCCGATCTTCCGGGCAAAAGCCTGACTGTATATTTTTCCCGTTATGACAATTCACTGCAGCGGTCAGAGCAGGTGGATGCCAACACCATGGCCTCCGTACTGATCAGTGACCATCAGCCCACCGGCACCACCGCTTATGTGGCCGCGGCTGTGGCCGAGCGCACCGGCAGCCCGCTTTTTGCCATCCGCACAGTGCAGCCGCTTACTGCTGATGATCAGGCTCTGATTGCCGAAAACCATCAGCAGCAGCGCGCCGCTGCCCTGCCGGCAATTGCAGAGCTGCCGGATATCAGCGGTGTCGACACCATATTTTTAGGTTTCCCGGTCTGGGCTACCACGGCTCCGCGCGCCGTAATTTCCCTGGTCAGTCAGCTGGATCTTGAGGGTAAAAACCTGGTGCTCTTTGTCACCCATGACGGCTACGGTGCCGGCAGATCCCAAAGCGACGTCAGCTCTTATGCCAGGGGAGCCCGGGTACTGCCTGAAATACTGAGCATCAGCAGCACAGAGGCTGCAGACTGCCAGGCTGCCGTGGAGCGGTTTGTAAGCAGGATCGAAGCTGAGCTTAAGTAAAGATTTTGAGGAGATTGCCAACATGGAACTGCGTCAATTGGGCTCGCTTAAGGTAAGCGCTGTAGGCTACGGCTGCATGGGTTTTTCCCACGGCTATGGAGCCGGCTGTTCTGAACAGGAGGCTGTGGAGCTGATGCGCACGGCCTGCTCCCTGGGCTGCAATTTTTTTGATACAGCAGAAGGCTATCTGCAGGGAGAGAATGAAAAACTGGTGGGACGGGCCCTCAAGCCTGTCCGCAGTCAGGTCATTCTGGCCACCAAATTCCAGTTTGCAGGCAGTGAAACTGCCGGGAATCTGAAGGCAGAAATTACCAGACACCTGCACGCCTCCTTAAAGCGCCTTGATACTGATTATGTGGATGTGTACTACTACCACCGCATCCATCCCAACTTTTCCCTTGCAGAAGTAGCAGATGCCATGGTCGATTTGCGGGCCTCAGGCCTCATCCGCGAATGGGGCGTTTCCCAGGCCGACGGAGAGCAAATCAGGTCAGCCCATGGCATCTGTCCTTTGGGGGCAGTACAAAATGAATACTCCATGATGGAGCGGCAGTACGAGGCGGTGGAAATGCCCCTGTGCCGGGAGCTGGGTATAGCCTTTGTGGCCTTCTCGCCTATGGGAGCAGGCTTTTTGTCAGGCGCCTACAAGGCAGGCACTGTCTACACCGGCGATGATGTGCGCCGGGCCATCACCAGATTTAAAGATGAAAACATGCGCCGCAATGAGCCGCTGCTGGAGCTGCTCGAGGACACTGCCCGGGCCCATCAGGCAACCAAGGCGCAGATTGCCTTGGCCTGGATCCTCGGCAAATGCCCCTGCAATGTGCCCATACCGGGCATGCGCACCCGCGCCCGCCTGGAAGAAAACCTGGGGGCAGCAGAGCTTAAGCTCAGCGCGGCGGACGTTCAGGCTTTGGATGAGGCGCTGCAGGGGATCACCATATATGGCAACAGAACAGATGAGGACATCATAGCCATGTATGCCGCCGACGATAAAAGCCGTCCCGGAGCCCTGAAGCCTGAAGATGATGAAGCCGGGCACTGATGCTGCCCAAACTTGATATTGGATTTTGGAAAGGAGATTTGCTATGCCAAACACTATGCAGGCTGCCCTGCTTACCGGTCCCTGCAGTATTGAAGTCAGGGAGCTTCAGGTCAGAGCTCCCCAGGATGATGAAATCTGTATCAGAGTTGATGCCTGTGGCGTCTGCGGCAGTGATATTCATATGTGGCGCCAGGGTGCAGGCTGGACTGACGAGCCGCGCCCCATAGTACTGGGCCATGAGTTCTGCGGTACCGTGGTGGATGCCGGTCACAGCAGCTTTAAGGTGGGAGACCGGGTGGCCTTCTGGGCCAATCTTTACTGCGGACATTGTGATTTCTGCCGCGAAGGCCAGGAGCATTTATGCAAGGAAGTGGCCGGGCGCAATTACATAGGTTTTGTCTGTGACGGCGGCTATGCCGAATATTTTACCGGCCGCGCCCGCAATGCCTATCTGCTGCCTGAGGGAGTATCCGATATAGCAGCCGCCACCATAGATCCGCTCATGGTAGCCTGGCATGCCGTCAAGCGCGCCCATATTGAGCTCAATTCCAAAGTGCTGATAGCCGGCTGCGGTATCATAGGCAATTTCATTGCCGCCCTGTGCAAAAAGAGCGGAGCCTCCTATGTGGCCATGACCGCTCCCAATGAGATCAAGACCCGCTTTTCCCGCCGGCTGGGCTTTGTAGATGAATATTTCATGGCAGATGATCCCCAGCTGATGGCCAAGCTCAAGGCGGCCGGCGGTGACGGTTTTGCCACCGCCTTTGAAGCTGTGGGTCTGGGCAGCGCCCTGAACTGCTGCATCGAGGCCTGCCGGCCGGGGGGTCTGGTAGTGATGATTGGCAACAGCCTGGATCCTCAGGTCCCCTTTGCCATGAATGCCGCCGTGCTTCATGAGATCACCCTGATGGGCAGTGTCTCCTGCACCGAACAGGAATTTACTGAGACCATAGGTCTGATCGATCAGAAGGTCATACAGGCCGAAGACTTTGTCAGTGATGTGATATCGCTCAGAGAACTCAATGCCACAATGCAGCGCCAGCTTGATCTTAACGATCCCCTGCTTAAGGCAGTGGTGCTGCCTCATTCGTAAATATCAGCGGCACAGGATCATAAAAGCCACACGCCTCAAATTGGGGAGCAGGATCCTGCTCCCTGCCTTAATGCCCCGGAGCTGACGCTGCGGGGATTTTTGCAAAACATCACCCTTTTGCAAAACCAGTTTCACTGCAAAAGACGTCCTTTTTGCAAAAGTCAAACCGGCTGCCCAATGGGGGTTAACAAACTTCCGGGACAAATCTTTTGTTTTGGATCAAAATCCTAAAGTAAGTGCTCCTGCCATTTACCCGCAAATCCCTGCCGTCATCTCCCTTGCGAAATCTAATAATTTTGAATTGCTCAGGATTATATTTATGCAGAAAGGTAATGGGCACTCCCATCAGGCCTTGATAATCTTTGGGAATATCCTGAGTTCTATCTACATTGATACCGTCGCAGTTATCGTATTTTTGATATGCCTCTTCATTGCCAAAATAGTTTTTGGTCAATTCCAGGTTTTTATATCTTTGGGCATGCTTCAAATTTGTCAGCCATAAACAATTGTTTGTGGCCACAATTCTTTGATTATTTGGGGTTATGGCAGTTTCAGTGCCAAATAATTCATAATGATCCGGCACTATAAACCCTGATATGCCCCGTCCTAAATTTACTCCAAGCCAGGCCCTGTTTTCCTGTATTAGTTTGAAGACTTCCTTATAGGTAATGGCATTGATATTGCCTATAATCAAAAACTGTTTTTGGTAATACTCCAGTTGCGACACAAATTCCCTGAACAGAGAGAAAGGAGGGTTGGTAACCACCAGATCAGACTGCTTTAGCAGCTCAATACATTCTTTGCTCCTGAAATCGCCATTACCCTTAAAATTTACAGTCTTTATGGTATTGGTGCTGCCCGTGTACTCACAGTAAAAACCTGGCTGCGGCTCCTGCGTGGAAAACAAATCAATATTCGATTCCTTGTAACAGGATGCAATAATCTTCTCCAGGCCTAATTTTTGGAAATTATTTACAAAATAATGAAAGAAATTGCTGACTTCAGGATCGTCGCAATTACAATATACAACCTTGCCCCTAAAGCATTCAGAATAATGCTGCAGTTCTCTTTCTATATCACAATACTGCGTGTAAAATTCGTCAGCTTTGGATTTTTTGGCTTTATGAAGCAGATTATTTGCAGCAGCTCTTGTCATTTTTGAGTTTTCTCAGATTTTTGTCCACAGCATTTTTTGAAATCAGATCTGAATTTTGCAAAAGCAGGTCTTTTTGCAAAATCAGTTTCACTGCAAAAGACGGCCTTTTTGCAATTTTATGCTGTCCTCGTTGTCAGCTCAGATCAGCAGATCTGATACGCTGCCGCCTGAGGTTTAGTCAATACAAATGCCCTGGCTGTACAGCCAAACTTCCCTCCACGCAAAGGCCGCAAATTCTTTTTTAAACTCTTCAGGCGCGTCAGGCGGCATGTGCCTTATATCTTCGTCATCAAGATATGTCAGCTCCCACCAGCGCTGAGGACGGTTTACGGCCACATGTATGTCCGCAACCTCTTCCGCCGTATATTCGACCTCATACTGTCCAATGTTTTCATCGCCAATTATCATTGCAATTTCTCCCCTGCCTGTTTGGTCAGCTCTGCCCAATATCTACCACAAAGCTCTGCTACTGTCTGAGATCGGGGCGGCAAAGGCCGGTCCGGCCGCAAAAGCACGGGATTTTGCTGTGGTCATGCCTTATCCGGCTGTGGCACTCCGGAGTTGGGCTGAAGTCAACACAGTGTGGAAATTGCCGGCTGCAGCGCACAAAAACTTAACAATTATGTTCTACAATTAATGACTGCACGGCGCAGCAACCTGCTGGATCCTGCGGCGTTTTTCGCTTTTATTGACGGCGGATGGTCAGCTTTCACAGCTGCAGCTGCCTGCCTTAATTTCATTTTGTGCTTTTACCTGCTGCGGCATGAGGGTGTCTCTGCTGCAGAGTCAAACCAACAGACGGAGTTGATGGTTGCATGTCTACATTAGTCCCCAAGGAATTGAGCTGGCTTTCTTTTAACGCCCGAGTACTGCAGGAGGCTGCCGACAAATCCGTGCCTTTAATTGAACGTGTACGCTTTTTGGGCATTTACTCCAACAATCAGGACGAGTTCTTCAAGGTACGGGTGGCCGATCTCAAACGGCAGGTAATCATCAACAAGGAACAGGGCCTGGCCGAGCAGAGCGCCGCTGCCGCCAAACTGCTCAAGCAGGTGCAGACCGCCGCCAGCGAATATCAGCATGTGCAGAACAAGGTCTACCGCGAGCTCATGGAAGAGCTGGGTCAGCACAATATCTTTTTGAAGAACGACAGTGAAATCACGCAGCTGCAGAAGACCTGGGTACGCAGCTACTTCAAGCGTCATGTGCTGAAACACATCAATCCGGTGATTATTTCGGACAATGTGGATCTCATCTCCTTCCTGCGCGATCAGTACACCTATCTGCTGATCCGCATGTGTTCCAAAAAGGAGAGCCACTATGCCTTGATCGAGATTCCGGTGGATGTGGTGCCGCGTTTCCTGCGCCTGCCCTCTGAGGACAACAATATCACCCTGATGTTCCTCGACGACGTGATCCGCATTGGTCTTGATGACATCTTCCGCGGCTTCTTCAATTACAACAAGATCGAAGCCTACTCCATCAAGATGAACCGCGATGCCGAATACGATCTCTTCTCCTCGGCCGACAAGAGCCTGATCGAGAACATGACCGATGCCTTAAAGCAGCGCCTGGACGCCATGCCGGTGCGTTTTGCCTATGCCCGCGACATGCCGCGCGAAATGGTGGAGTTCATGACCGGAAAGCTGCGCATGAGCGAAATAGACAGCCTGATGCCCGGCAACCGCTATCACAATTTCAAGGACTTTTTGTCCTTCCCCAGCATTTGTGACGATTATGAAAATCCGTCACTGCAGAGCGTGCCCTCAGCCGCCTTTGACACTGCCCAGACCCCCTTTGAGGCCATATCCCGGGGTGATGTGCTGCTGTATTACCCCTACTATTCCTTTGAGTACTTCACCGAGGTACTGCGGCAGGCCTCCTATGATCCCCGCGTCACCTCCATCAAGATCAACATCTACCGCGTGGCCTCCAACAGCCGGGTGATCGATTCGCTCATTCACGCTGCCAACAACGGCAAGCGCGTCACCGTGGTGGTGGAACTCAAGGCCCGCTTTGATGAGGCCAACAATATCAAATGGGCCTCCAGGCTGACCGATGCCGGCGTCAAGGTGCTGTTTGGCCTGCCCACCCTCAAGATCCACTCCAAACTCTGCCTCATCACCCGCCGGGAGGGAGATGCCACTGTGCGCTATGCCCATATAGGTACAGGCAACTTCAATGAAAAGACCGCCAAGATTTACACCGACTTTGCGCTCTTTACCAAGAATCCTGAGCTGACGGCTGAAGTGGAAAGCGTGTTTGAATTTATCGAATACCCCTACACCAGACCCAAATTCAAACATCTGCTGGTCTCCCCGCTCAATGCCCGCAAGCGCATCTGCTCCATGATCGACCGCGAAATAGAGCATGCCAAGACCGGCTTCCCGGCCTATATCAATTTAAAGGTCAACAATCTGGTAGACCGCGGCCTGATCGAGCGGCTTTATCAGGCCTCCCAGGCCGGCGTCAAGGTCCGTGCCATAGTGCGCGGCATGTGCGCGCTGCGCCCCGGGCTGCCCGGTCTGTCCGAGAACATATACATTACCTCCATAGTAGACCGCTTCCTGGAGCATCCGCGGGTAATGGTGTTCTGCAACAACAATAATCCCGAGCTTTATATCTCCTCTGCCGACTGGATGACCCGCAACCTGGATTACCGCATAGAGGTGGGAGCTCCGGTGCTCGACCCCCGGCTGCGCGACCGCATTCATACCATTTTCCGCATTCAGTGCAATGACAATCAAAAGGCCCGCATCATCGATGCCGATCAGCAGAATGTCTATGCCCAGTCCGACAGCGGAAGCGCCGGTGAGCAGATCCGCAGTCAGATAGTCATTCACGATTTCCTGATGGACATAGAAACCAGTCAGCTGCCCCTGCCAGGTGAGGAAAAGACTAAGGCCGGCAAAGGCAAAGATAAGGATAAGGACAAGGACAGAAACGGCAAAAAGTCTGCCAAAAAGTAAGGGGAGATCGCAGCGGCCGCCGGTGCCGGACGGCCGCGGTAAACATGCCGTCCGGACACTATAGCTGCAGACAGCCTGAAAGGTGTGAGAGCACTCAGATCGGATGTAATTCTCCGTCTGCGGCCGGCTGCAGGCCTGCTGCCGCCTCTCTGGCCTTCTGCAGGCTCTGCAGATATTTGATCAGACTGGTGCGGTTGATGGTCAAATGCATCACCATGGCGTCCATGGCCCCCATGGAATCATGCTCCTCAATGAAGTGCACGATCTGCCGGTGGGAGGTAATAGTCTCCTCACGGGAGTTCTTGACGCACATATGGGCAAAGAGCTCAATGGCCTTGAACATGATGGGCTCCATGTTGGGCATCACTATATTGCCTGAGAGTTCACCCAGCTTGGTATGAAAGGAAGCATCGGCCCTGGCATGGGAAACCTTGCGGGAAATGCAGTCCTCCACCGCCTGGCAGCACTTCCTGAGCTCTTCCACCTGCTGCGGCGTGGCCTTCTGGGCCGCCAGGGCGGCAGTACGCGGCTCCACCATCAGGCGGAGATCCACCAGATCCAAAACTAATTTTTCCTTGTCACGGATAAAGGCCAGGCCCAGCGGATCATCAGACAGACCAGGCTTGTCGCTGACATAAATGCCCGATCCATGCTTTACCACCAGAATATTGCGCGAGGCAAGCATGCGCACGGCCTCACGCAGAGTGCTGCGGCCGACATCAAGCTTTTCGCACAGCAGTTTTTCATTGGGCAGCTTGTCTCCCTGACTTAATCCTGCTTCCAGGATATGCGTAATCAGAGCAGAAGCCACCCGTTCAGACAGCGGCACCATTTGCTGCTTGTCATCTGTGTTGTCCATTATTGTTGTAATCCCCACTTAATTTTTGCTGCCACAGTTCTGTACGAACGCGCGGCAAAGACATATCCTTACATTGTTGTGCACACCGCCAAAATAGTCAAACCAAATTAGAGAGATAATTTGTCAAATCATGCTTTTTTCCAATAATCTGCCCCTGCTGGGCCTGGTGATCGCCACTGTAGCGCTGGCGATCTGGGGAATGAAACTGCTGGTCTCCCGCACCAGATTAAAAACTGAACTTGCCGAATGCAGGCACAGACAAACAGATGATGAACAAACTCTGACGGCTGTGCGTACCGAACTGGAACAGAAAAAAAGGGAACTGGATCTCAGCCGCAGCGAAACTCAGGCCCGCTACAATGATTTCATCAGGGTACAGAGCGATTTTAATGCCGTGCAGAGCAGGCTGACTGAAGTGCAGAATGAAGCCCGGGAACTGAAGCGTACGCAGGAAGAGCTGCTGCAGGAGCGCACCCGCCTGCTGCAGGAGAGTGCCGAATACAAGGCCCGCATCGAGGCCCAGGACAAATTGATGCAGGCCTCTGTCGAGCGCGAGGCCTTGGCCCGCAGTGAACTGGAGCAGCGGCTGACGGCTTTGGGAGAGAAGATGCTGCAGGAGCGCGGCGAGGCTTTGAACAAAAGCAGTCAGCTGCAGCTGCAGCAGACGGTAGGCCCGCTGTCGGCCGAGCTCAAGTCCTTTCGGGAGGCCATGACGCTGTCGCAGAAAGTGGCCTCAGAGCAGAGCGGCGCCATGAAAACAGAACTGCAGAAGCTGCAGCAGGCCCAGCTGACCTTAAGCCGGCAGGCCGAAGATCTCACCCGGGCGCTGGCCGCCGGCGGCAAAAAGCAGGGTCTGTGGGGCGAGCATCAGCTGGAGCTCTGCCTGGATGCCGCCGGACTGCAGCAGGGCCGCGACTATGAGCGGGAAGTCAGCGTCAAGGCAGATGATAATCATCAGGCCCGCCCGGATGTAGTGCTCTATCTGCCCGAGCATCACTGTCTGATCATAGATGCCAAGTGTTCGCTTACCGCCTACAGCCGGGCTTTTGCCGCCGCCACCGAGCAGGAGCGGGACGAGGCCCTGCGCGCCCATGTTTCTTCAGTCAGGACGCATATAGATGAGCTGTCCAAAAAGAGCTATGAGAAGCTGGCTGATTTCAACAGCCCTTCCTTTGTCTTCATGTTCGTGCCCATAGACCGGGCCTTAAGCGATGCCACCCGGCAGGATCCTGAGATCTACAATTATGCCGCCCAAAAAAATGTCTACCTGGTCTCCCCCTCCACCCTGCTGCCGGCGCTGCGCGTGACTGCCAATTTGTGGCTGCTGGCCTCACAAAATGACAAAGTGCGGGAGATTGCCCTGCAGGCCCAGCGCATTTACGAAAAACTCGAAGGGGTCAATGAAGCCTTTGATGCAGTAATGAAGAGTGAAGGCACCCTGCAGAAGAACTTAAATCTGCTGCAGACCAGGCTCAACTCCGGCCGCGGCAATTTGACCAGGCAGCTGAGCTCCTTTGCCTACAAGGCTCCGCACAGCCTGCAGGAGGCCGGAGTGGACATGGAGATTGAGGTGGCAGAGGCTGATGAGGAAACATATCAGGTCAGCCGCCTGAAAAGAGGCACAGCCGGTACAGTCCTGCGCGGCAGTCAGGGCAGAGCCCCGGCCCTGCCGGTCAAGGAAGCCGCTGCCAAGTAACCTTACAGATGTCAGATGTTAAAAAGGGCCGCAGCTGCGGCCCTCTTTGGCGTTCAGATTTGCCTCTGATTTAAAATCAGGAGTGCATGTACTGACTGCCCTTGGCTATACCCAGCACACCGGAGCGCACGGTCTCCAGCACATCAGAGCACTTGCTCAGAGTGTGGATGAAATTGTCCACTTCCTCTGAAGAGCCTACATACTCCAGGGTATACAGATCCGGGGTCACATCTATGATGCGGGCATTGAAGATCTGGCACAAAGAGCGGATCTCCTCGCGCATCTGTCTGTTGGGGGTGGGCATCTTCATCAGCACCAGCTCCCGCTCCATACCGCAGCCGTCAGTGTACTCGCTGACGCGCAGCACATCCACCAGCTTGTGCAGCTGTTTGGTGATCTGCTCGGCTTCCTCGGGATCGCCCAGGGTAAGTATGGTGCAGCGGGACAGGGTGGGATCTTCAGTAGGAGCCACCGTCAGGCTTTCTATGTTGTAGCCGCGCTGTGAGAACAGGCCGACCACACGGGACAAAGCACCGGCTTCATTTTCAATCAGGATGGATACCACGTGTCTCATGTTAAGCCTCCTCGTTGCTCTCAGATAAGATCATGTCTTCCATGGAGCCGCCGGTACGCTGCATAGGGAATACCTTGCTGTCGGTATCGGTTACCACGTCCACAATCACCAGATCATCATCCATGGACAGCACCTTCTCGATAACAGCCGGCAGTTCCTGGGGATCGGTGACCTTAAAGGCCTTGTGATCATAGGCATCAGCCAGCTTCAGGAAGTCCGGGTTGTAGTCCAGATTGGTCTGGGAATAGCGGTGATGGTAGAACAGTGACTGCCACTGACGCACCATGCCCAGGGTGTGATTGTCCAGAATAAAGATCTTGACCGGCAGATGATACTGCTTGCAGGTACCCAGCTCCTGCAGGTTCATCTGGAAGGAGCCGTCACCGGTAAAGCAGATCACCTGGGCATCGGGGAAGGCCACCTTGACGCCGGCGGCAGCCGGGAAGCCAAAGCCCATGGTGCCCAGACCGCCTGAGGTGATAAAGCTGCGCGGAGTTTCAAATTTATAGAACTGCGCCGTAAACATCTGATGCTGACCCACATCGGTGGTGATAAAGGTCTTTTTGCCGCTCTTCTGCACAGCGGCATAAACTTCCTCAATCACCTGCTGCGGCTTGATCACGCTGTCGGACTTTTCATAGGCCAGGCAGTGGCGGCTGCGCCACTCATTGATCTGATCCCACCAGGCGGCAAGTTCGGGATTGGCGGTCAAATTCTGCTCTTCCAGGCTCTGCAGCAGCTGACCGAGCACCACATTGCAGTCACCCACAATAGGGATGTCGGCATGGACGCACTTGGAGATGGAAGCCGGATCTACATCCACATGTATGATTCTGGCATTGGGGCAGAATTTGCGGGAATTGTTGGTGACGCGGTCGTCAAAACGCACAGCTATGGCTATCACCAAATCGGAATTGTGCATGGCCTCATTGGCTTCAAAGGTGCCATGCATGCCCACCATGCCCAGATTGTGCTTGTCGGTGCCGGAGAAGCCGGAAATACCCATCAGGGTCTGGGTGGTAGGCAGATTCATGCGCTCAATTAAGGCGGCCAGATTGTCTGAGGCTCCGCCCTGCACCACACCGCCGCCGAAAATCAGCACCGGACGCTTGGCTTCGGCAATCAGACGGGCGGCACGCTTGACCTGCCCCTTGTGGCCGAACACTGTGGGATTGTAGGAGCGCAGGTGAATGTCAGAGCTGGCTTCATAGGGGATCTTGACGGCCGGGTTCTGGCAGTTCTTGGGGATGTCCACCAGTACCGGACCCTTGCGGCCGGTGGAGGCTATATAGAAGGCCTTTCTGATATTGGGAGCAATATCCTCGGCCTTTTTGCACAGGAAGCTGTGCTTGACTACCGGGCGGGTAATGCCCACGGTGTCAACTTCCTGGAAGGCATCGGAGCCGATCAGGGAAGTGGCCACCTGGCCTGAAATCACAACCAGCGGTATGGAATCGCCGTAGGCGGTGGCTATGGCGGTTACGGTATTGGTGGCACCGGGACCGGAGGTCACCAGGGCACAGCCTACCCTGCCGGTGGCACGGGCATAACCGTCAGCCATATGTACTGCACCCTGCTCATGGCGGGCCAGCAAGTGAGTAATCTTTTGGGAGTTTAAGAGTTCGTCGTAGATGTCGATCACAGCAGCGCCGGGATAGCCGAACATCTGCTCTACGCCTAAGTCTTCAAGAGTGCGCACGCAGATCTGTGCGCCATTGAGCATTTCCATAAGTCACCTGATTTTGTAAGTTGCAGTTATCGCAGCGAAAGCCAAATCCAAACCGCCGTCACCGCCGCTTGTGGCCGCGTCACCGGAGGTTTTTCCTTGATTTAATGCTGCCTGAACCATTCAGCCATGAGGGTCAGTCCGTTACCAGATGCATATCGACGCTCAGCAGGGCGTCTTTGCGATCTTCGTAGTAAGGACTTAATACCGCTCCTGCGTTTTGTAAACGTTCCAGAAGCTGCTCCGCGCTGTGATCCTGCCTGTAGGCCAGCTCAAGAGGATATAGCGGAAGCACCTGAAAGATATTAACTCTAAAACCATCCTCGAGTACAAAGCTTTGTGCAATTTTTTGATATGCACCCAGGGCCGTGAGCATCACGCCGCTGATCTTCAGCTCCGGCAGCAGCGGTCTGCCGTAGTCTACACAGTAGCCGAAACCCACAAAATTCTGGCTCAGCCTGACCTGTGAGGCCAGATCGAACAGCAGCCGGAAGGGGTAATAGTACTTGAGCTCAGTTCTCTCCACCGGCCAGGTTTTGGGCAGGGGCAGAGCCAGCTCCAGGCAGGAATTGTCCCGCGGATCAGCTCCGGCCGGCACCGCCTGACGGCGGGAGGACAGGCCTTTGGTGACCAGCAGATAGTAATCATGTCCGGCTGAGGGCTCAAACACCACAATCTCCAGATTGTCTCCCTGCACCCTGGCGTGCACCCGGCCGAAATACAGCTCACAATGCTGATCGAAAGCTGCACTCTCGGAGGCATTGAGGCGGCGCTGTCCTGAGGCCCGCTCGATGAGGGCCAGCTGCCGCTGAATGCGGGAGAACAGCTCAGGAGTGGTTACCGGCACAAAGCGCAGGGCCCGCTCCAGACGCACCCTGGCATCCTGCAACAGATTTTCCTTGATGAGGCACATGGCCTTTAAGTACAAATACAGCGCATCACTGCCGCCTTCATCCTCAAAGGTGTTCAAGATGTCCTCCGCCCGCTGCAGACAGAGATCCTCCTCCGTCTGCGAGTGCAGATTCAAATAGGCCCGCACCAAAATCAGGGCAAGTTCAAGATCGATCTGGGGCAGGGCCTCCAGGGCGTCCACTATCTCACGATAGCTGCAGGCATCATCAAGCTGCTGCAGCCTGACCTTCAGGCTCTGCTTTTTTTCGGCTTCCATCATGGCTTTGGCAACAAAAATTTAAAGTGGTTCTTGCGGTGCATCAAATCCTAAAACCTGAGGAAGCCTCAGAAAATCGGAGGTGATGCAGTCTTTTACTTGTCATCAGATAATCCCTGCTCCCTGCCCGGCTCTGCCCAGAAGGCAGCAGACAGAGAGAACAGATCACCTGAAAGCCTACATTGTACACACTGCCGCCCCTGCCGGCTGATTCCAGGCAGAGAAAAAAGGCAGATGAATTTTTCAGGCAAAAATAAAGGGTGCCGGAGGTGGCACCCTGCAGACCCGGGGATGTCAGATCTCCCCGGCCTGTTCAAGCGAGATTGGGCTCAGCATTAAATATGCAGTGCGTGATCGCCTCTGGCTATACCGCACACCCCTGAACGCACGGTTTCAATCACATCGGCCTGCCTGGTGATCACCTCGAGGAAGCGGTCGATTTCGGCGCTGGAATTGACATACTGCACTATATACAGCTCAGGAGTGACATCCACTATCTGGGCGCCGAAGATATCGCACAGGCTCTTGATTTCCTCGCGTACCTGGCGGGTCATGGCCTGCACCTTGACAAAGAGGATCTCGCGCTCCACCGCGCCGTCTTCATTTTCATCGAGGATGGAGACCTTGACTACATTGATCAGCTTGTGAATCTGCTTGGAAATATGCTCAATATCCACATCGTTTTCATCAGACTTGGTGAGTATGGTGATGCGGGATAAGGAAGGATCCTCGGTGGGAGCAGCAGTGATGTTCTCTATATTGTAGCCGCGCTGGGAGAACAGACCGACAATACGGGAGAGGGCACCGTTTTGGTTTTCAGATAAGATTGAAATAATGTGACGCATTTTCCTGCTCCTTAATCCGCCAGATACATATCGCCCATGCCGCCGCCGAACTGCTGCATAGGCAGCACCTTTTCATTGGTATCGCACAGTACATCCACAATCACCAGCTTGTCGCGCATGCTGAGGGCCCGGTTGACGGCATCTTCCAGCTCACAGGGCTTCTCCACAAAAATGCCCTCATGGCCGTAGGCCTTGGCCACTGCCACAAAATCAGGATTGTAATTGAGATCGGTGGAGCTGATGCGGCCGCCGTAGAACATCTTCTGCCACTGGCGCACCATACCCAGGGTGTGATTGTCCAGAATGAAGATCTTGACCGGAATATTGAATTCCAGGCAGGTGGACAGTTCCTGAATATTCATCTGGAAGGAGCCGTCACCGGTGATCAGGCAGACGCAGGCATCGGGGCAGCCCACCTTGGCGCCTATGGCAGCCGGGAAGCCGTAGCCCATGGTGCCCAGACCGCCTGAGGTCAGGAATTTGCGCGGCTCCTCAAAGGGATGATACAGGGCTGTAAACATCTGATGCTGGCCCACATCGGTGGCCACTATGGCCTTGCCGGAGGTGGCTTTGTAAACCGCCTCTATCACCTGCTGGGGCTTGATCAGCTCATCATTGGGCTTGTAGGTCAGGCAGTGGATGGATCGCCACTGATTGATCTGCTCCCACCACTGCTGCAGAGCCTCAGGATTGCCCTGCAGCTGCTCTTCCTCTATGGTCTCGAGGAACTGGCCGAGCACGGCATCGGCATCACCTACTATGGGCAGATCGGCAGTCACATTCTTGGAGATGGAAGCAGGATCCACATCTATGTGAATGATTTTGGCCTCAGGGCAGAACTTGGAGACCGTATTGGTAATGCGGTCATCAAAGCGCACGCCCACGGCAAAGACCAGATCGCTCTTGTCCATGGCCTCATTGGCCTCATAGGTGCCGTGCATGCCCAGCATGCCGAGGAACTGCGGGCTGGTGCCCGGGAAGGCGCCCATGCCCATCAGGGTGGAGGTCACCGGCAGATTGAACTTTTCGGCCAGCTGACGCACTTTGGCGGAGGCGCCGCTCAAAATAATGCCGCCGCCTATGAGCATGACCGGACGTTTGGCCTCGGAGAGCAGGCGGGCGGCGCGGCGGACCTGGCCGCGGTGACCCAGGCGGGTGGGATTGTAGGAGCGCATTCTGACCGGCTCCATGGGCGGGTACTCAAACAGCCGCTTGGGATTGACACAGTCCTTGGGGACATCCACCACCACCGGGCCGGGACGGCCGGTGGAGGCCAGATAAAAGGCCTCGCGGATAAACCGAGGGATATCCAGGGCACTCTGGCACAGATAGGAATGCTTGACTATGGGACGGGTAATGCCCACGGTGTCCACTTCCTGGAAGGCGTCGGAACCAATCAGCGGCGTGCCTACCTGACCGGTGATCACCACCAGCGGAATGGAATCCATGTAAGCCGTGGCTATGGCGGTCACGGTATTGGTGGATCCGGGGCCGGAGGTTACCAGACAGCAGCCTACTTTGCCGGTAGCTCTGGAGTAGCCGTCAGCCATATGGGCAGCACCCTGCTCATGTCTGCAGATAATGCGTTTGATCTGCCTGGACTGCAGCAGAGCATCGAAAATATCAAGGACCGCACCGCCGGGATAACCAAATAAGTGTTCTACCCCCAAATCCTCCAAAGTGCGCACCAGCATCTGCGCGCCTGACATCTGCGTCATAACAGCTCCTATCATTGCAATTACTTGATTTTAGGCAGAAAGCGCGGTACCGCCTCCGCCCATTTTTCGTATTCATCCCTAAAATCCCGGCGCAGACGCGGTTCATCCACCAGACAGCTTAAGGTCAGGGCAAAGACCAGCATGGCCAGCGGTACTGCCAGGGTCAGCAGGGAATCGATCACACAGCAGATCCCCAGCTGATACAGTATGATGCCCAGATGCATGGGATTGCGGCACAGGGCATAAGGCCCGCTGACTACCAGACGGCTGGTTTCACGGCACAATTTAAGCGGTCCAATGACCGCCGCGCCGCCGCGTCCGCGTTTGATCAGCTCAAGATTGGCCCACAGACAAAAAAAGATCCCGACGGCTGAGCACATCAGGCTCAGTGCGGTGATCAGGGCATTGTCCGGCAGAAAAGAGATATGGGCCAGCCGATCCAAAATCAGCATGGCCGCAGGTGAACCGATAAAGAATACAGCGGCACCAAAGGCCAGCGCTGCATAGTCACGCAGCGCCAAATTGTCTCCGCCTGTCAAAAACACTCTCCTGAGCTTCTTTCACGTGAAACTCAGATTTTAACCCAATTCAGGGTTCATTATGTGACTGCAGTCAGCTTTTTTCCAAAACTGAAGCCAGCAGATCTACAGGATGAGCCGGCCGTCTGCCCTCCATGCGCGTCACCTGAGAGCGGCAGGAAAAACCGGTTACCAGGATATGGGCAAAATCATGGGCGCGGATCTTGTCCTGCCAGTTCTGCTCATAAACCCGGCGGCTTTCCTCCTGATTTTGCAGCATGTGCCCGAACAGGCCGGCCATGCCGCAGCAGGCAGTGCGCACCGGAACTACAGGCACCTGCAGGGCGGCAAAGACCTGCTGCCAGCGCTGCACGCTTTCAGGCAGCAGAGCCTGCTCGGTGCAGTGGCAGAAGAGGTAATAAGGGTCATCCAGTTTGACCGTCCGGCCGGAAAGCCGCTGCTGCAGCGCCAGCTGGCTACGGCTGCTCTGCAGGGCCTGACACAGCCAGTGCTCGGGCAGCTGTACCTCAAAACTGCCGCGGCGGCTGCCCAGCAGCTGACGGTATTCATCGCCGTAGCATATGGTCAGGGCCGGATCGAAGCCCAGCAGATCTATGCCGGCGGCGGCCAATCTCTCCAGGCGGGCTGCCTGTTTGGAGGCATAGTGCACAAAGCGTCTTCTGTCGCCGCGGATCACCATCAGCTTGCCGTTGACATAGGGGCGCAGATAACCCACCTTATAGCCCAGGGCGCGGGCGGTACGGCCCAGATTGACCAGACCCTCGGCATCATAGCCTGCCGTAAAGGCATCGCAGACTATCACCACATCAGGCTTTTGGGCCAGAGCCTTGCGCACCGACATCAGGGCAAATCCTTCCTTCTTCAGGGCCCGGGCCAGCGGCACCGGGGAGAACAGCGGCAGATCCACAAAGGCAAAGCACTTTTTGAATATCAGGCGGCTTAAGGCTGATTTCAAAATGGCGTTGGACAGGGACGGGATCTTGGCCAGCCACGGCAGCACGGCCTCGGCATTTAAGGTCAGCAGATCCATGGAGGGCCGCAGGTAGCGCGAATAGTAGAAAAAGAGGAAGCGCGAGTTCAAATCAGCAGCATTGACATGAGCCGGGCACTGCGTCTTGCAGGACTTGCAGGCCAGGCAGGTTTTGATCTGCCGCAAATACTCGTGATTGAAATCATCAGCTCCCTGCAGGGTATTGGCCAGGCGTTTGATAAAGCGCAGCGGATTGCGGTGGGAGGTAAACAGTCCGGCTTCCTCGGCATCGGGATTAAAGCCGCGCTCGGCCATCAGGCGCAGCCACTCGCGCATCAGACCGCTGTAGCCCTTGGGGGAGCGGACGCGGTCGCGGGTATAGCGGTAGCTGGGACACATCAGGGCGCTCTTTTGATAAGAGAAGCACTGACCGTTGCCATTGCAGGCCAGCGCGCCCTCAAAGGACTGCCGCACGGAAATGGGTATGGTTTTGTCCAGATCGCCGCGCATCAGACCGTCCAGCGGCACCAAAGTGTCCTGCGACCCGTAAGGCACGCAGATCTTGCCCGGGTTGAGCCTGTTGCCGGCATCAAAGAGAGCCTTGATTTTGCGGGCAGTATCATAGAGCTCACCGAAAAACAGCTCGCCGAAGCAGGAGCGGTAGCCGCGGCCGTGCTCACCCCACATCTGGCCGCCGAACTCCCGGCAGAGCTCCACCACGCCATTGGAGATGGCTATTAATTTCTGCCGATCTTCCTCCTGTGTCAGATCCAGCGCCGGACGCACATGCATCAAACCTGTGTCCACATGGCCGAACATGCCGTATTCCACCTGCAGTCCGTCCATCAGGGCCCGGAACTTTTTGATGTAGTCCGCCAGATGCTGCGGCGGCACCACCGTGTCCTCGGTAAAGGCCACCAGTTTCTTGGCACCGGCGGCAGAGCCCAGCAGGCCCACGGCCTTTTTGCGCATGCCGTATACTGCTGCAATGCCCTCGGCCGTCTCCGTCAGCTCGGCACCTATGATGCCGCCTTCACCACGGGCCGCGCGCTGCTGCACGCTGTGGTAAAAGCTGTGCAGCAGCTCTCTTTCGTGTTCGGCATCCTGACCGCAGAACTCCACTATATTGATGCCGGCTATGTCCACGGAGCCGTCATCGTTGAGGTAATCCTTGACCTGCAGCCAGATGGGATCCTTTTTGGCCAGACCCAGCACCTTGGAGTCCACCGTCTCCACCGAGAAGGCACCGGCGGCTATCAAATCATTGGCATGGCGCAGGGCACTGTCAAAGTCATGGTATTTGATGTTGAGCAGCGCGCGGTAACGGGGTACTTCGGTCAAATCCAGCACCGCCTCGGTCACCACTGCCAGGGTGCCTTCAGCACCGCAGATCAGCCGGGCCAGGTTCAGGGTATTGGTCTGCTCATCATAGGCATGATCCAAATCATAGCCGGTCATGAAGCGGTTTAATTTGGGGAAGATTTCCCGCACCTTGTCCTGACAGCCGCGCAGCAGCTCATAGGCGCCGCGGTAAATGGAGCCCAAAAGTCCGGGCTCATTGCACAGGCGCTGCAGCTCCTCGCCGCTGACCGGACCAAACCAGGCCCTGGTGCCGTCGAGCAGCACGGCCCGCAGGGATTTGATATGGGTGGAGGTGCGGCCGTATTTCAGCGAGCCCTGGCCGGCGGCATCATTGCTGATCATGCCGCCCACGGTGGCGCGGTTGGAGGTGGAAAGCTCAGGGGAGAAGAACAGCCCGTGCGGCTTTAAAAATTCATTGAGCTCATCCTTGATGACGCCAGGCTGTACCGTGACTTCCCGGGCTGCGGCATCAAAGTGCAGCACCTGGCACATAAAGCGGGACAAATCAATGACTATACCGCGGTTGAGGGACTGGCCGTTGGTGCCTGTACCACCGCCTCTGGGGGTAAAGATGACCTGGGAAAAGGCTTCTTTGGCGCCTATCTGCAGGGCTATGGAAACATCTTCCTCGCTTTTGGGAAAGATCACCGCCTGCGGCATTACCTGATAGACCGAGTTGTCTGTGGCACAGAGCAGCCTGGCACTGTAGCTCTCTTCAATTTCACCGCTGAAGGAGCTTTTTCTCAACTCATTTAAATATGCAGCATAGACTGCATCAACCTTAGCTAAATTCAATATCTGCGGGATCATAGACTGCCCTCCTTTAGGGCATCAATCTTAACAGAAAAGGCATATATTGCGCCGGATCACAAAATTCGCACCAAATAGCATCACTACACCGCAAAAAATGCAAATTTGCCCTGCTTTTCCGCTCCCTTCCTGCTCCACAGACAGTCCCCGCCCTCCCGGCTCTCTGCGCCCTGCCCGGTTTTAGCCCGTTTTTAGCCCGGTTTTGGTCTGTCTGCAGCCTGCAGCAAAGTCGGCTAAAAAAGAAAAAAGTGGGGGTGGAGGGCCGCAGCGTTTGCCTCAGCCGGGTCTGCCGCCCTGCTGCAGCCATCCCCTGCTGTTAAAACAACAAACAAAAAACCTGCAGAGCATTCTGCCCGCTCGGCTCCCGGCATGGCAGCAGTTTTTTGCAGCCACAGCAATGATTTAAGCCCTTTTTCACCATCCTTACAGCCGCAAAACTGCCATCTGAAAGTGCAAAGTTTTTCCCCACACCAGCCGTGCCGGATCTGAGCGGGCAGAGCGGCTCCCCCGGGGGTTTAATGAAACTGCATTACAAAAACACAGCAGCATTTACGCATGCCGCGGTTTTCAGCCTGAAAGCCGCAGCAGTTTTGAGGGAAGCATGCTAAAGGAGCTCTTGGGTACCATCACTGCCATTACGCAGTCGGCAGGTCAGCATTTCAAAGCTGCCGGCCGGGAACTGCTGCAGGCAGGAGAGAATACAGCAGACGCCCCGGCTGCAGCCTCTGCAACCTCTGATAAAAAGGATTTCATAACCTCCAAAAACGCGGCAGCCGCCTGTTCCCGTGACTGCCGCGGCTTTGATCAGAACAGCGACAGCACCAGCCCTTCCCCTACTTCCTTACCTTCTCTGCACGATATTTCCAGTCTGGCCCAGCTGCATGATGCCGCCGCCACCCTGCATCTGCAGGAGCGGGCTCGGCTACGGGAAGCCGCCGAACTGCGCTGTGCCCCTCTCAACGGTCTGACGCCTTCGGCGCTGACCGAGCCTGCTGCCGCCTCTTCCTGCTCCCCGGCCGAAAAAGACCGGCTGCAGGAGCTGTGCGCCTACTATGTTTCACCAGCCGGGCTGCGGGTTTATCACTGCCGCAGCAATCTTGAGCTGATCTGCTCTAATATCAAACTCATTGAAAAGCTGCGCTCCCTGATGTGCCTGCCGGCTGATACCTTCAGTCAGCAGGTACTGCCGGTTTTAATTTCCCTGACTGAGCATGTCAGCGTGCTGCCGGCCTCGCAGGGCAATCACGATATAGACAATGGCGGTCTGCTGCGCCACAGCATCCTCACTGCCGTGGAAAGTCTGGCGCAGCTGCGCTTGAAAAGCGCGGTCTGTAAACTGCCGCTACAGGATCTGCGCCTGGTGCTGCTGACCAGGGCCCTGTGCCACGATCTCGGCAAAGTGGTCACCGACATGCAGATCTCAGCCAACGACGGACGGGTGTTCAATCCCCTGGCCGGCAGCATTTCCTCCTTTGTGGAGCAGACAGGCACACGCAGTCTGCATCTGGCCTTCAATCCCGGCCGGGGCCGCAGTCATGACAGCGACCGCCCGGCTATCCTGCTGCTGCAAAGCGCCGTACTCAAACCGGTCATGCCTTATCTGCAGCCGGCGCAGCTGCGGCTGGCCGCAGGTCCAGGCGGCAGTGAGGCCGTGGAAAAAGAACTGCGCGGTCTGGTGCATGCCGGAGATCTGGGGGCGGTCCGGGCCGTGCGCGGGCAGGGACTGGCTGCCGTGGACATGCCGTCCTTTGTCTATGCCTCGCTATGCGAGCGGCTGCGGCAGTGCCGCTTTAGTGGCTGTGATCTTAAGCTGGGCGTGTTTGCCGTGGGCTCTGAGCTGCTGATTTTGCCCAATTCGCCCCTGCTGTACGATCTGGCCCGCAGCTATGAAGCTTTGTTTGATCACCGCAAACCCGTGGCCGCCGCTCGCAGCCCGGTCAGCCGTTTTCTGGCCTCCCTGCGCAATTACTCCCTGCTGCTGCAGCCTGATATCTGGCGCCTCAAACTGTGGCACAAGTTCTGCATTGGCAATGACATAGTCTTTATCTGCGGCTATACCTTTCTGCTGCCCCACGGGCTGGAGTTTGAGAACTGCCGGCTGCAGCTGCTGCCGCGCAGCGCCTATCCGGATATCAGCGAACTCTGCCGGCAGCTGCCTGCAGACTGCCATATGCTGTGGATCAGACATGCCGCCCACTGCGATCACCTCAATTACGCTCACTGCCTGGATCTGGGGGCTGCCCGGACGCGGCAGCTACCGGCAGGCTCCCTCATGCTCTGCTGCGATGCCAGGGATATGGTGCCCCCCAGGGAGCCTGCCGATCTGGGGATCATCAAAGCCGCAGATTACCCGGAGCAAATGATGCTGCGCTATACCCTGCAGGAGCAGGACGACGAGATTTGCGGTCCCCAGGATCAGGATGCGGACAGTAAGCCTGAGAAACAGTCGGGGGACAACGCCGCCCGCCGAGCCTGCGGCAGAAGAAAAAAGCTGCACTTTACAAACAACCCTGAGCTCAATGCCTGGGCTGCTGCCATAGATCTGCTTACCCTGGCAGATCTGGGCAAACTGCCGGATTTTACGCCGCACAGCAGCCTGGGCTTGTTTGTTCTGCAGCCACAGCTGAGGAGAAATCCTGCATGAAGAACCCTTTCCACAGACTTAATACCGCCTCGCTCAAAAAGCACTGGACTGCCTTTACAGCTGATGTACGGCTACATGCCGCGCCCCTGCTGCAGCATCCCTGCGTCCTCCGGCTGCGCTCCTTTAAGGCTGAATTTGACCGCCGGGCGGCAGTGCCGGCCTGGAAACGCTCCGACAGCCGCACGCTGCAGCTCTACCGCCTGGAGCTTTATCTGCTGCCCGGACTGCTGGGCTGCGGCCTGATCTGCAGTGCCGGCGCTTTCTATCTCTGCTTTGGGCTCACTGCCCTCTGTACTGCTGCTCTCTATCCTCATGTCTGCAAGTTAAAGGCCGAACAGGCTTTTCTGCAGGCAGCAAAAGGCCCGCGTTTTCTGACCATACTCGAGCTGCTCTCCTGCTTTAACGGCGGGCAGAAACTGCCGGAGCCGGCCGCAGACCAGGACGCCGACCGCCTGCCCTGTGCCTGGTGGGAAAGCCCGGAGGGCACCGCCCTGCTGACGGCCATGCGCGATCAAATCTATCTGGGCACAGGTTTTGCCTGGCAGGGCGAACATCTCAATGCCTATCTGCAGACCTATATCACCCGGCAGCGCTCCTCCTTTACCGACTATCCACGCTCACAGGTGATCCGGGCCCTGGGCCGGGACAGGCTGCAGCCGCTGTTTCTCTCTGCCTCTGAAATCACCACCCATGCCCTGATCTTTGGGACCACAGGCTCAGGCAAATCCACCCTGCTCAATCTGCTGATCATGCAGGCGGTGCTGCGCCGCGAGGCCGTGGTGATCCTCGATCCCAAGTCCGATCACAACATGATGGACAATATTCATCAGATCTGCCGCCTCTGCGGGCGGGAGGAGGATTTGCACTTTTTGGATCTGGGCGGAGCGGTAAACACCATAGAACTCAATCCGCTGGGCAATTTCAGACGCGCCAGCGAGATTGCCGAGCGCCTGACCTCCTCCCTTTCCGGTGAAGGCTCAGCGGCACAGTTTAAAAGCTATGCCATGACCGCCACCGCCGCTGCCGTCTCCCTGCTGCAGCTGGAAGGCAGCGTAGTGACTTTGGAGAACATCCGCCTGATCACCTCCGATCACTCGCAGTTCAAGGATCGACTGCTGGCCTGGCTTGCCAAAACCGTCAGGGAAATCAATACAGCTGAGTCGGCTGAATTTCTCTCCCGGGTGCAGGGACGCAAAAGCGGCACCACCAGCATCAAGGCCATGTGCTCTCTGTATGAGTGGCTGTGCCAGAAGGGTTATGTCCGCCGCAGCGGCGACTTCTATGCGGCGGCGGATATTGCCGCCATGGACAGCACCTTTTACTCCAAGGTTACCGCCTCCTTAAAGCCGGCGCTCAATCTGCTGACCGCAGCCGACCTCAAGGAGCTGCTGTCGGCCAGTCAGCAGGCCGAAACCTTAAGTGACATCATCAGTCGCGGCGGTGTGTTCTATCTTTCCCTTTCGTGTCTGAGTGACTCCACCCTGGGCTCACAGCTGGGCAAGCTGGTGATGGCCGATCTCAGAGCCCTGGCCGGCGCGGTCAACTCCGCGCACAATCAGAGCATAGGCCGGCGCATGCAGGAGGCAGCCGGGGAGGGACAGCCTGCGGCCGCGGCAGAGCCGCCTCAGGAAAAACCCCGGCGCGTCAATGTGTTTATTGATGAGGCCTCGGAGATCATCGATCAGAGCACCATACAGCTGCTCAACAAAGGCCGCAGCAGCTGTTTTGACCTCACCCTGGCCACGCAGAGCTATGCCGATCTGGCCTCACGCCTGGGGGAGAGCGGAGCCCAGCAGGTACTGGCCAACTGCAATACAGTGATTTCGCTGCGGATTTTTGACCAGGACAGCGCCGTGGAAATAGCCTCATCCTTTCCACAGGTGCCGGTGGAGGAGTTTTCCTCCTCGCTCAACTATCAGGAAGACATTACCGAGGGCACGCTGAATTTTGGGGGCAGTCAGGGTCTCAACTGCCGCTCTTCTTCCCTCATCCCGCCGGCACTGCTGTCCAACCTGCCCAATTTTGCCTATGTAGCCCGCCTGGCTGACGGGCGCATTGTGCAGGGAGAAGTCCCCATAGTGCTGTCCTGCCTGCGCAAATCTTAAGGAGTACTGTATGCCTAATCTGAAACTGCCCCTGCCTGCCGTGCTGCTCATAGCCGCTGCCGTCACCGCCTTTACCCTGGTTATCAGCGCCGACAACTTAATTTCGGTCTTTCAGTACTACAAGCTCGATGCCATGCTGACTGCGGCAGCAGATCAGGGCCTCTTAAGCCGCTCCCTGGCCGAATGGATACTGGATCTCTGCTGCGCGCCGCCGCATTTTGCGCATGCGCTTTATGAGACCATGAACCTCAATTTTGCGGCCATCATTAAATACTGCCTGGTGATCAACCTGCTGCTGGTGCTCATAGGCACTGCCCCCGGCCTGTTCTGCCTGTGTCTGGTATGCGTACGTTGCGCTCAGATCTTAAAACGCCATCACAGCTTTGAGCATCAGAGCCTGTTCAACCTGCTCATCAAGATCAACCTGGTGCGCATTCTCGCCTTTTATATCCTGATCGTGTCCGCTCTCTGGCTCAATCCGGTGGCTCCATGGCTTACGTCCTGGTCCTTATGCCTGTACAGCGCCGGCACCTGCTTTGTGGTTTGTTACCGCAGGTTCACGCCTTTTTAGACAAGGTTTTTTCATCGTAAGTAACTCCTGTAGTGACGGCAGAGGGTCAAACCTCTGCCGTATTTGTCGTGTGCTCGGCATGGGCACGATCCAACAGGTGAAAGTCACCAGAGGGGCCGGCAGCGGCAACCTCATAGCCAATAGCAAGGTGTGTGTCGCGAGGCGCAGGCTGAAAGAAGCTGCAGGCAAACCCTTGAGGTGATGATGCCCGGGAAAGGCCGAAATCAATAACAGGAGGCGCCCGCGACGCAGCCGACGATCAGGAAATTGCTGAAAATCCGAGAAGAAGATCGACGGAAGCGGCCAAGCCGCGCCGGTAAGACTGCTGCTCCCCGGCGGAAAGGGCTGCTGTCATCAAAGTATATGGGCAGCATAAGTAAATGCTTGAATAAAAATGTGATCAAAATCAGCTTTTTTTTTTTATTGATTAAGATCGCCCTATGTATAGTTTATTATCGCGATACAGAACAATAAAAAAGAGGGTTGTGTATCATGATAAAGCAGACCGCAAATGCGCTCACCATGTTGCGAAGCGCGTATAGATCGGTATATAGACGCGCACGCAGGGCAGACTACCGCTCCTCGGCAGCGACACGAGCAGCCAGAGTGAAAACAGCCTTGGCTGTTCTGGGAGGCATGCTGCTGGCAGCATCCAGCAGTGCTGGAGCAGCCAATTACGACAGTACTGTGACCAGCAGTCTTAAAGAAGCCTCTGTTATAACCACAGTAAGTTCAGGTTCATCTGCAAATAATTCTTCATCTACAGAAACTCAGGCTTATCCGGGGGGCGGCGGTGACTCCGGTTCTCGCCCTGGTGTCTCCGGTCCAAGCCATGACTGGCCTTGGTGGCATTGGCCTTGGCCTAGACCTGGTGAGGGCGACCAAGGTGGTGGATCTGAAGGCGGTCCCGGTGGTGATACTGGTCCCGGCGGTGGTGAAGGCGGCTCCGGTGAGAGCGGCGAAGGCGGCTCCGGTGAGAGCGGCGAAGGCGGCTCCGGTGAGAGCGG
>CAYRIZ010000021.1:0-31603 GCA_964424565.1 uncultured Enterobacterales bacterium | reverse complement strand
CAAAAAATATTGGAGGGCTTTAGGGAGCAGAGTAAAAATCTCTGGAAATTCAGGTCAATGGGATGATCCAGACTAAAGCCGGCGCGCTCATACATACTGCGGTTGCGGCCGGCACGGCCTACTTCCTGCAGATAATCCTCCGGCACCGGCGTGACATTCAAATGCATCAGATAGTGGATATTGGGAATATCCATGCCCATACCAAAGGCTTTGGTGGCACAGAGAATATAAATAGGATGATCTTCCTCCCTTACCGCCTTGAAACGCTGATAAATCTCCTCGCGTTCACAACCCTCCAGACCGGCATGGAAGAAATCCACATAGTCTGCAGCCCGGGATGCAGGCAGTAAGCCCTGTTCCACCAGCTGTTTGGGGAGCAGTTCTGAGGCCAGCTGTTCACAGTCTCGGCGCCGCTGACAGAACACCAGCATGCGGCTTAAGGCAAAATCCACCTTCTTTTCCCGGATGTAGGAGACTATAGCCCTGCTGCGTGCTTCGATACGGGCATCGGCCGTAGTAGCAGTTGCGGGATCTGGGATTTCCTTAAAGGAAAAGCTGATATGTTCCCTAATAGGCCGGAAATCAGCATCAGATGCCCGGGCCCCCAGGCGCTTAAAGTGCAGCTCACTGCCTATTTGTTTCAAAATGAGCTCTGAGGCCGTGGCAGTAAACAGGACGGTACAGCATTTCTTATTGCCTAAAATCCTTTTGCACTCTCTGAGCGCTCGTAAATATTCCGGTCTGAAATCAGAGCCCCACAAAGAGATGCAGTGTGCCTCATCAAAAATCAAATATTCAAGGCCATCATCCTGCATGATTCTGTACTGCAGCGCCTCGACAAAACGCTGGGAGCGCAGTCTTTCCGGGGCTATATACAGCAGCGACACCTCACCGGAGCGGATCCTGCGGTACACATTGAGCACCTGTGCATAAGGCAGGTCTGCATTGAGGTAGTCAACATTGGTCACAAAGCCTTTACGCTGCAGCTCCTTTACCTGATCCTGCATCAGGGCCTTGAGCGGTGTGATAACCACGGACAGTCTGCCGGTAAAGGATGATTTAAACAGAGCCGGTCCCTGAAAGAGCACAGATTTGCCGCCGCCGGTGGGTATGGTCACCATGTAATTGTTGTCCTGAGCCAGGATATGCGGCAGGATTTGCTGCTGTACAGGAGACCAGACAGGATTTTTCACTGCAGGGCCGGCGACCATTACGTTCAGGATAACCTGCATCACCTTGTCCTGATCAAGCTGCTGCAGCTCCTGCTTAAGATCGGTACGCGGGAAAAATTCCTCAGCCTGCTGCACTGCAGCTTCAAATTCCTCCTCTGAAGACCACAGCCGATCGAGCTCCACCGGCCGGGCTCCGATATCCTGAGCCAGCTGCTGAAAATCATCCAGATAAGGTTCAATCAGATACATCCGGGATGATTTGTTCTGCTGCCCTACTGCCGCCGAGAAACTCTGATACTCAGGCCACAGCTCCCGTATGATTTCTGCATAGTTTCCATCGGCCGCCGCTTCCTGCCCGGCGGCATCAGCGCCCGCCCGATCGAGCTGAGCTTCCTGCTGTGCCGCCGGATCTTCCCACCACATCAGGCGGTGCTTTTCCACTGCCATTTCATCGAAGATATAGCACAGGGCATGATCATTTTTCAGGGTACTTACCACCGGGAAATCCGTCTTGACTATGAGCATCAGTCCACGGGAAGTGCGGGATAAATTATCCAGACGCTCCTGCAGTGTTCCCTCACTGCAGACGCTGAAATTAAGGCTCCGGGCATAGTCCGCCACAGCCTCAATTTCATCACTGTCATCCAGTACATAGACCACCGGCAGACGGCTCTTCATCTGCAGATGCATAACCATTTTCAGCTGCCAGGCCCAGTATTGACTGCGGAAGCGGCTTTGTGCGCCTACCCGCAGATCAGTTGCATCAAAGCTGCCCTTGGCAGCAGCGCTGACCGCCAGAAATACCTCGCCCAGGGCTCTTTCAGGTTTGGTCCAGCTTACAGTGCTGAAGACCATACTGCTGCAGCCGGGAGCGGCTTTGATTTTCTTTTGGATCTGCTCTATACGGGACTGTACATTGATGTTGTACCCCAGCTTGAAAGTGCCGTCGCGCAGCCGGCGCAGCCACATATTGGTGACATAAGCAGGCAGTTCCGCCTCCCAGGGACCGCTTATTTCCTGACGCTGCACCTGCGCCAGACAGCTCGATCCAAAGCGCATAATCAGCCCGGGGGCATACTGCAGCACTTCAGATGCCGTAAAGTGATGACTGAGTTCATGCTCATCAATACGGTTTTCAATTTCCCAGCCCAAAAAGCAGATTTCATCAAAACGGCTCAGCTCTGCCGGCTTTGTGAAAATATCCAAATCGGCACACAAAGAGCCGTGAGGGCTTTGCTCAAAATACTGACTAATATCCAGGTGCGGGATCACATGCAGCCGCAGGTAAGCTGGCAGAGCCGCCAGAACCGGGCTTGGCAGCTGCAGGGCGGCCTGACGGAACGCCACAAATTCCAGGGAAGAAGGCTGTGCCTGTCTTAAGGCCTCTTTGGAGAGAGTGCGGTAATCGTCGCCGGCAGGATCGTTAAAACTGACGCTGACATAGGAGGCCAGCGCAGTCCACAAACGCCGGGGAGCCACAATAAGCAGATTTTTATGCTGTATTTTGTCATTGAGCTGCTGCAGTGCAGTAAGCAGCGGAGCTTCCAGCTGCTGCACCTCATCGAAAAACTGACCTAATTTCTGATCTATGATTTGGCTGAAAAAAGGCTTGGCCAGCACAGTTAAGATGTCCTGCAGCACCGGAGGCAGCAGAGCGGTAAGATCGCGGCGCAGATCCTGATGTACGGACACATAATAAAGCTGCTTCCAAAACAGATCCCGTATATCTTTGACATCAGTTTCAATATCCTCTGCCCGGCGGCGTGCCGCAGCGCGATCAGATAAGCCCAGCAGCATCTGCATCAGCGAGGTATCCCAATGAATGGTCAGCTCCTGCCCTATGCAGTCCGCAAACAACTTAAGATCCTGCGGTCTGATATTGTCTGCCACATACAGCTGTCCCGGGCTTAATTTCCGGGATAAATTCTTAAACTGACTGCTGTCCTGATAGCCTATAGCCTGATCCTGGATACAGACTGCGCATTCCCTGAGCTCGTGGTCTTCAATCTTCAGGTCGATCACGCAGTAAGGCAGGGTACGGCGGATTTTCCGCCACACATCCTCGGCATAAAGCCCCAGCAGCCGGCTACCGGCCATTTCCGGATTTTCCATCAGGCTTTCCCTGGAGGAATCCGGGAAGAAACGCAGCAGCTGATAAGCTTCATCTGCAGACATCCGCTGCAGTATGGCTCTGACCTTATCCTCAGGCAGCTTCGGCAGAACATTGTCTTCCGTGTCAATCAGATCAAATTCTTCAATCAGCGGACCGTAATTTTTGACAAAACGCTCCAGCAAATCTGAGGTCTGTTCTGCAGCCCAACTGCCGGCTGCTTCCAAATCCTCAGTCAGATCAAGATACTCAGGATTGCTGCTGTACACGAAAAGACAAAGCAGGGCCTCATCACACAATCCTTCTGCTGCCTCAGGCTCAGGCGCTGTGCCTCTGTCAGCACACGTCTTCAGGTAGTTGATGCAGAGCTGAGGTCTGGTTTTGAATGTCTGGTTAAAATCCTGCCGGAACTGCTCATTTATCTCCAGTTTCTGTCCCTGTGCCAGGGAGGCATAAAAAGCTTCCCGGCGTCTGTACTCGGCCACTACAGCCCGGAGGGCAGCGTCATCCTCGTCCCGAGCATTGAGGAGCTGCTCCAGCTCGGAAATCAGATCGGCAGTTATCAGCTGCTGTACCGGATGGCTGTCCACAAAATGCTGATCTGCCTGCCGGAAATATGCAGTCAGAAAACAGGCGATCTGCCGTGGATTGTTCCATCCGGCCAGCTCCTGCAGGACCTCAGACCAGCTTATATTCAACTGCACCTGCGGCAGAGGCAGGCCGGCAGCACAGGCGGCAGCGTAGATGATCATGGCGCCGGCGCTGCCTCCTATTTCATCAGGCAGCAGAATTTCCGGATTCTGCTGCAAATAAGAGGTAAAACGTCCGAACTGAGCTTTAATTTGGGGGGCGGCAGCGGCATAGGCGGCAGATAATCTGCTCTCTGCCACTTCTGTATTTTCAGCTTTTAAATTCAGCTGACTGCGCAGCTCCTTCACCGCGGCATTAAGGGCGGAATCACCAAACAGCCGGTCGTGATTGAATGCAGTGAGCACTTTCCACAGCGCTGCAGTCCCGTCCTGACTTAAAATCTCAGACCAGAATGCAGACACATTCCCCTGCTTTATGCCCGCGCGGCATAAATGCCCCAAAAACACCAGCCTGGCTGCTTCCTTAAGCCCGAAAGCTTTGGCTGATGCGGAAAAATCCTGCAGCATATGGCGCAGCATCCACCACTGTCCGGCCTGCAGGCGCAGCCCGTCCTCAGGTACTGTGCAGCGGATTTGCTGCCAGACGTCGGCGGCATGAAGCTCAAATATCCTGCTGCCGGCCAGGACAGGATTTTTCGCCAGGCTGTCCCTGAATACAGGCGGGAAGTAATGCAGCAGCGAATAGCCCGCCTCTGCAGGCATTTTCTGCAGTATGGGAACAATTTCAGCTTCAGGCAGCTCCTGCAGTTTGGCTATTACCTGTTCTGCCAGCTGATCCGGCAGCAGGATATCTTTGGCCGCCGGAGCAGGGTTTTTAAGCAGCGGAGCGTAGTTTTTGATAAAACCGATCAGAAAACCCGTATCCTGGGTCAAAATCCAGTTGCCGGCCGCGGCTTTATCATCGAGCAGAGCAAGGTACTCAACTCTGCCGCTGCAGGCAAAAAGGCTGATCAGCGCTTTGTCGCACAGCCCTTTTGCTTCCGCAGGCGCAGGCAGTGCTCCTCTGTCGGCGCATTTTTGCAGATATTTCAGGCAGAGCTGAGGGTTGATGTTGAATACCAGGTTAAAGTCATGTCTGAACTGGGCATTTACCTTACCTGCCTGCCCCTGTTCCAGGGTGGTACAAAATGCCCTGATGCGTTTGCGCTCTGCTAAGGCGGCTTTGAGGACGGCATCATCTTTTTCATTGATAATTTTCTGCAGCTCTGCGGCCAGTTTATTGGTTAGAAACAGCTGCACCGGAAAAGCGGCAGCAAAAGCCTTGCCGGCCTTGCGGAAATATGAGGTCAAAAACCAGGCGATCTGCCGCCGATCAGACCATCCGGACAGTACCTGCAAAGTCTCAGCCCAGCTCATCCGCAGCTGAACCCTGGGCACAGTTACACCGGCAGCACAGGCTGCGGCATAGATGATCAGGGAGCCGGCTTTTCCTCCTATTTCGCCAGGCAGCAACACTACGGGGTTCTCCTTTACATAGGCGGTAAACTGTGCAAAGTGCGCCTTAATATTTTGATCTGCAGCAGCATAGGCCACAGACAATCTGCTTTCCTTATCCGGCAAAACTTCAGTTACGGCTGTGACATTCAGCTGACTGCGCAGCTCTTCCGCCGCTTCATTGAGTTTGGAATAAAAAAAGAGTTTGCTGTGATTGAATTCAGTGAGCAGTTCCCTCAGTACCGCCTGTACATCATCATGTCCGCTTAATAAGTCAGACCAGTATGCAGACAACTCCCCGTGCTGTACTGCAGCCCGGCAAAGCTGACCGAGCAGAGCCAGTCTGGCAGCCTCCCCCAATCCGAAAACATCGGCTGCAGCTGAGAGCTCACGCAGCACAAGGCGAAGAACACACAAATGTTCAGGCTGTAGACTGATTACTGTCTTAGGCTGAGTACGGCAGATTTCCTGTAAAACGTCCCGGGCATACAGCTCAAATATCCTGCTGCCGGCCAGAGCAGGATTTTTCATCAGGCTGTCCCAGGATAAATTCGGGCAGCAGCGCAGCAGCATATAGGCTGCCTCTGCAGGAAGCGCCTGAAATATGGCGTTCAGCTCAGTCCCAGGCAGAGTCTGCAGTTTGGCAATCAGATTGGGCAGCAGGAGATCTTTTGCCGCAGAATCAGTGTTTTTAAGCAGTGGAGCGTAATTTTTGATAAAACCGATCAGAAAATCAGTATTCTGGGCCAAAAGCCAGTCGACGGCCGCGGTTTTATCATCAAGCAGAGCAAGATACTCAGCCCTGCCGCCGCAGGCAAACAGGCTGATCAATGCCATGTCGCACAGTCCCTTGGCTTCCTCAGGCTCAGGCAGTGTTCCCCTGTCGGCACATTTCTGCAGATAGCTCATGCAGAGCTGAGGGCTGGTTTTAAACACCAGGTTAAAGTCATGTCTGAACTGCTCATTTACCTGGCGTTCCTGCCCCTGCTCCAGGGCGGCACAAAATGATCTGATGCGCCTGCGATCTGCCACTGCTGCTCTGAGGACGGCATCATCCCGGTCATTGCTGATTTTCTGCAGCTCTGCGGCCAGTTCATCTGTCAGAAACTGCTGTATCGGATGATTGTCAGCAAAGTTCTGGTCTGCTCTGCGGAAATAAGAGATCAAAAACCAGGCGATCTGCCTGCGGGAAGTCCACCCGGACAGCACCTGCAGAGTATCAGCCCAGCTCATCTGCAGCCGAGCCCTGGGCACAGCCACCCCGGCAGCGCAGGCTGCGGCATAGATGATCAGGGATTCGGCCCTTACTCCTATTTCGTCAGGCAGCAGCACTACGGGGGTTTCTTTTACAAAGGCGGTAAACTGTGCAAAGTGCTCCTTAATATTTTGATCTGCAGCAGCATAAACCGCAGACAGTCTGCACTCCCATCTTTTCCTTGCGGCTTTGGTCAGGATCTCCAGAGCTTTATCTCCGGCTTCGACATGCAGTTGACTGCGCAGCTCCTCCGCTGCTTCATTTAGTTTGAAGTCAGCAAAGAGTTTGCTTTCTTTAAATTCAGTGAGCAGTTCCCGCAGTACAGCCTGTACATCATCATGTCCGCTTAATAAGTCTGACCAGTAGGCAGACACATCCCCGCGCTGTACTGCAGCCCAGCAGAGCTGACCGAGCAGAGCCAGTCTTGCTGCAGCCCCAAATCCGAAAACGTCGGCTGCAGCTGAGAGCTTATGCAGCACCTGACGGAAAACACACCAATGTTCAGGCTGCAGGTTGAGCACCTGCTGCGGTGGCGTATGGCAGATTTCCTGTAAAACGCTGTTGGCATAAAGCTCAAATATCTTACTGCCGGTCAGAACCGGATTTTTCATCAGGCTTTCCCTGTAGGCATCCGGAAAGAAACGCAGCAGCTGACAGGCTTCACCTGCAGGCATTCCCTGCAGCACGGAGATCATCTTTTTCTCAGGCAGCCTGTGCAGTAAAGCCTTTGTTAATGCCGGATTAAGCTTTTTAATCAGCGGCACGTAATTTTTGATAAAACTGCTCTGAAAATCAGTGTCCTGGGCCAAAAGCCAGTCTGAGGCCGCGTCTTTGTTTTCAAGCTGGGCAAGATACTCAGGCCTGCCGCTGTAGGTAAAAATACAAAGCAGCGCCATGTCGCACAGCCCGCTGGCTGCCGCAGGTGCAGGCAGTACGCCTTTGGCGGCGCATTGCTGCAGATAGTTCATGCAGAGCTGAGGTTTGGTTTTGAATACCTGGTTAAAGTCCTGCCGGAACTGCGCATCCACTGTGCATGCCTGTCCTTTTTCCAAAGTGGCATAAAGTGCCTTGATGCGTCTGCGGTCTGCTATGACTTTTCTGAGGACGTCATCATCACTGGCATTGCTGATTTTCTGCAGCTCTGCGGCCAGTTCATCTGTTATAAACTGCTGCACCGGATGGCTGTCCACAAATGAGAGATCTGCTTTACGAAAATAGGCGATCAAAAACCAGGCGATCTGCTGTTGATTTCCCCACCCGGCCAGTACCTGCAGAGCCTCAGACCAGCTCATCCACAATTGAGCCCGGTGCAGATTTAAGCCGGCAGCACAGGCGGCAGCATAGATGATCAGGGATCCGGCGCTTCCTCCTATTTCGCCGGGCAGCAGAACTGCCGGGTTGTCTTTTAAATAGGCGGTAAATTTGGCAAAGTGCGTTCTGATATGCTGATCTGCAGCAGCATAGGCCGCAGACAGCCTGCTCTCCCGGGCCGGCAGAGCTTCAGAACCGGCTGTGATATTCAATTGACTGCGCAGTACCTTTGCCGCTTCATTGAGTTTGGGATTGAGAAAAAGCCTGCTGTGATTAAATTCGGTGAGCAGTTCCCGCAGTACTGCCGCTGCAGCATTCCCGCTTAACAAACCGGTCCAGTAAGCAGACAAATCCCCATGTTTTACTGCCGCCCGGCAGAACTGACCGAGCAGGGCAAGCCTGGCTGTATCCCTGAAGCCGCACCCATCGGCTGCCGCAGAGATCTCTCGCAGCATGCTGCGGAGCACGCACACATGCACATAGTTGTTCCTGCCATGAAACTCTTCAAATTCGCCTGTATAACGCAGCACCGTCTGCAGACAGTCATGGTTGAACTTCAGCGGCCCGATAATTTTTGCTGCATAATGCCCCTGATTATTTTTTGTCAATGAAAAATAAACAAAATCATTGTGGGCAGGACTGTAACTGCTGGGAAGCAGCATTTTGTCAAAAGAAAAACCAAACATGGTATTTGGTTTCTTTTTGATCAGGCCGTTGGTTTCTAAATAATAGGTCTTCTGCTGCGGGTTATAGTTAATAACACCAATATAAAATCCGTCAGTTATATAATTTTCTTTTTCCCTGGGAGCCTGCTGTTTTGCTGGTGCTGTTGCTGCCGGTGCCGTATTTTTCTTATCCCTTGTGACTGATGCAGGCTTGGTTGTATTTTCTGCCTTTGAAGCAGAAGAACCTAGTAAATTTTTTACTGTATCTAATACTTTACTCAGAGATTTCATTTACAGATCTACTCTTAGCAGAGTTGTTATACTGCAGTTATTGGGATAAGAGAAACAAAATCTGTTTCTGCAACAGATCGCACACAGTCAACGAAGTAAACTGCACCAAATAATTTATTATTTTATTACTTTGGCCTGAAATCCGCATCATCTGCGTGATTATCACTCAAATTACGGTTCATGGCTGATTCACTGAACAGTTAGAGTCAGGCTCACACATTTTAAAGAACCTATCAAGAATCTACAGGAGAATTTGGTTCAGGCGGGAGCAAAACTGTGATCTCAAACGATCTCCCCGCTCCCGCCATACCCTGACTATGGGGTGAATGACTTAATACACCAATGGTGTTTACAAGATGGTTTGAGTAACTTGTCAGAACAAGGTACTGTACTGTCGGATTCAACTACAACATCTAAGACTGTATTACCTGCATCACTCTTTGCTTCACTGTGACTGGCCGCTGTTTTCAGGCAAACAAAGTCAGCAGACGTGAGCGCAGTCTTTTGCCCAGGCGGTTTTCCGGTATTTCGTTGATAAACACAAAACGCTGCGGTACGGCCTGCCGGCCCAGCTGTGTGGAAATACGCCTGCTGAAGGTGTCTATCACCATATGTCTGGCCTGTTCATCTGCCGTCAAAGTGGGATCATTGAGCACCACAGCCGCCCCTATGCCTGGATTTTCATCTCCGGGAGCAGTAAGCACCACCACCTCGGCATCCTTTACTTCAGCAAAATCCCTGATCTTGGCAGTAAGTCTGTTAATGCTCACCCGCACTTCATCTATCTTGATGATATTGTCAAAGCGGCCTATGGGTTTAAAGCAGCCATCATCAAAGAACTCCAGAATATCCGATAAGATCAGCTGCCCGTCTGGGATCACAGGCGAGTGCAGGATGTATGAAACCTGCCCCATGAAAAAGGATACCCCTTTTAAAGGAGTAAAGCCCTTATGCTCAGAGCGCAGACGCCAGCCCATAACTCCGCTTTCGGTACTGCCGTAGATCTCAAAAATATTGCAACCGCTCCAGGCCATCACCTTATCCGCCAGCGGCTGCGGCAACTCCACCGAGCCTGAGATCACCAGGGAGAATTTGCATGGTACAGGCTGTTTGAAATCAATGCGCTTGAACATCCCTGGACTTGAGACCAGCACTACAGGATGGTCTGCCGGCAGTTCCTGCAGATCTCCCGGAGTTTTAAGCAGTTTGCTGCCCAGAGGACAGCCGCAGCACAGCGGCAGAAACACCCCGAAGGTCAGTCCGTAGAGATGCTGCGGGTAAATGGAGGTATAAAGATCGCAGCCCTGCAGTTTACAGCCCATTATCTCAAACAAGATGCGGCTTTCCCGCTGCATGAGATCCAGTGTTTTTTCCACTATTTTGGGTTCACCGGAAGTGCCTGAGGTAAAAAGATACAGCGGAGCATTGAGGTCAAGAGCCGGCAGCGGAGCGTCATCGGCTGTGCCTGAGGAAGAGTTTGCGGCGGCACGCGTCATGGAGGCTTCAAGCTGCGGAAACTCTGCCGTTTCGTAGAGGTTGTCGGTCAGTACCAGATCAAAATACTGCAGTTTGTCGTTCAGGTAGGCCGCATTGCGGAAAGGCAGCAGCACGGCACATTTACCGGAATAGTAGACTGCCAGCAGAGCCAGAATAAAGGAAGCGCGATCCAGGGCAGTCACGGCTACCCTGCGCCCCCCGAAAGTCTGCAGCCTTTTTACCAGCGCTGACACGGCACAGCGCATGTCTCCTACGGTAATATCTCCGGCACTGCTGCGCAGCAGCACCTCATTGCGTCTTTGGGGAGACAGCAGCTCCTCATATTCAATAAAACTTAAGGCATTCATAACCAGCCCCTCACATCTGCATCAGCAACAGTGATAGTTGTAATAGTCCTGCTGTTTACAGCTTAACTGAAGTTTTGTGATCTTTATGCGCTTTTGCGCACAAATCAGCCGGTCATAAATGAAAAAATTTAATCACTCACAAACTGGGCGGCCTAATTTTTGGATAAAGATCACATCATCCGGCCATGGCCCTTTGACATTATCACAGGTGCGGGAAATGGAATTCACATTGTAAAACATGGCTGCATTGCGGTTGGCCCAGAAGGCAGGATCCTGATGCACATCGGCAATATAGACATAACGGCTGTTTTTGACATTGAGCGGATGCACCTTAAGGTCCTGACTGCCCTGCTGCAACTGCAAAATAATCTCCAGCCCGCGGACTTTATTATCCAGATAAGCCTGATAGTAGCTCTGCGTCATATTGAAGGCAGTGATGAGCACGAAAGGCAGGCAGATGATACCGCAGATCCACACCACAGCCCGCGGCAGCAGTTTGATGCCGCGCATTTCCAGCTCACTTACCAGGGCCAGCACGCCCGCACTGGTGATGATGGTAAGCGGGGCTGCAGACCTGGCCGGCACTGTGGGAGAGGCCAGCATAATCAGAAAAGATAAAAAGCCTGCAGCACACAGCCATAATCCTGCTTTGACCTGCGGTCTCTGCAGCGACAGCAAACCATTATCATGCAGCTTCCATAAAGTCAGTGCCAGCGCCAGCAGCAGTACATGCTGCAGCAGCAGAGTAAGTCCCACTATGCCCAGCGTGGAATTGAGGAAATGCGCGGTAAAATCAAAGCCGCCGCTCTCCATAAATTCATAGCGGCTTTGATTGCCGGGGGCAATCATCAAGATAATATAGCCGGCCAGCAGACCTATGCCGCCGGTAAACTGCCAGGGCTGCAGCCGGCGCTGCAGCAGCAGTTTGAGATTATAAAGTCCCACCATGCTTACCACCGCAAAGCCGGTATTTTCATTGCACCAGCCGGCAGCAATGCCCAACGGCAGCATAAGGAAAGTCAAGGTCCAGCCTCTTCTGACTGCCTGCTCTCCCAGGCTTTGTCTAAAGGGCAGCAGGAAAATCATCACAATCAGGGTGGAGAACAGATAATTGGCGCTGGAAACCACATTGATCACCACCTCGCCGAAACTGCGCAGGCACAGCCACAGCATCAGGAAGGCAAAAATAATATGGGACGGCTTCTGTGCTGCAGGACGCAGACTGCCGCAGCCCAGAGCTGAGATCATATAGATTACGGAGCAGAAGGCCAGGGCAGTGATTACACTCTGCAGCGGCTTGCCTATGTACAGCAGCCACTGGGCAATCAAATGATTGACGGTGCGCCCGCCCCACTCAAAATAGTGCCGCCACTGCGACAGCAGAATGTCGGAGCAGGATCCCACCAGATCAGTGGTACCCTGAATTAACATATAGCGGAAGTCATTGCCGAAATAAGGGGTGAGATAAGAGCAGATGAAGATCAGGCAGAACACCGGCAGCAGCAGAGCTGCATTAATCAACAGTCGGCGCATAGGATAAATCTCCGGAAAACACGGGCAGCAAACTTTTTCGCAATCATAAGCAAAAGCCGCAGTGTTTTTCAACAGCAGTCTTCAGCCGCCGGCCCGGCACCAGGGTATTGCAGGACATACAGATGACTAAGCAGGAATTGACTTATTGGCACTGCCTGGCCGAAATAGCAGAGATAAGCAGCTCAGGGAAAAATCAAATATACAAGAGATGTTTCCTGCATAATCCAAGATACAGCATTATTGACCTCTTCGAACAGCCGGCCATATGGGAAGAGCTGGGCTTAAGCAGCCGCGAACAAAGTATTTTTGCCACAGCCCGTACTCTGCTCCCCCGCTATGCTGATGAAGTGAATGCCCTCCTGGCACAGGGATACAACCTGGTGCCCATTCATTCACCTGCATATCCCCTGAGCCTGAAACAGAATCTGCGGATCAGATCTCCGGTGCTGCTGTATACCAGGGGCAATCCGGCGCTGTTAAACAGTGCTGCCGCGGCCATTGTAGGTTCTCGTAGTGCAGATGCTGTGGCGCTGACATTTACGGCCAATGCTGCCGCCAAGACAGTTGCTGAAGGGTTGACAGTAGTCAGCGGCTTTGCCCGCGGGGTGGACAGGCAGGCCCTTGACAGTGCCCTGCAGGCAGGCGGCAGCAGTATAGTTGTCCTGCCTCAGGGCATTACTACCTTTTCCTCCGGCTTCAGGCAGTACCATAATTTTATTGTTTCAGGACGGGTGCTGATTGTAAGTGCCTTCACTCCCCGGGCCCCATGGGCAGTTGGACTGGCCATGGCCAGAAATGCCTATATTTACGGCCTGGCTGAAAAAGTCTATGTAGCCTGGTCCAATTTCAGCGGCGGCACCTCTGGTCAGGGGTCAGGGAAGGCCTTAAAATGCGCCAAAAAATTCTTGTCCGCCGTCCTGAGCCCGGGGAAAATAGTGCCAATCAGTTTTTAATAGACCAAGGCGGATTGCCTGTTGATATGGAAGCCAATCTTATTGAGCCCCGGCAGACTGCCGCCGCAGCTTTGCACCTGGCAGCAGAGAGCTGATCCGGGCATAAACTCCATTCTGCCTTGTTGATCAATGGCAGGATCGCAGGACCAAAGCTGCACATGTTGATTTGCTGCATACAGCCATGAAGAGCCCCTGTTGCCCTCTTTGGTAAGGTCAGCAGTGTTACAGATTACCTATGAAAACAGAAGATCTAATCAAAATAGACCCCGTGGCAGAAGCCACCGGCAAAACCGTCGGCAATCTGCCTGGTCTGGCACTGCCCCTGGCGGTGCAGTCCCTGTGCGCCCGCCATGACGGCATCAAGCTTTTAATCTGTGCCGACAACTCCGATATGCGCCGGCTGTTTACCGAGCTCAAATCCCTGGAGTGCTCAGATGAGCTGAAGCTGTTTCCCGATTACGAGACCCTGCCCTACGACAATCTCTATCCTCATCAGGACATCATTTCCGCCCGGCTGGAGCTACTCGCTGTTCTGCCCTATTTAAAACGTGCCGTGGTGATCACCACCATCAATGCCCTGATGATGCGGCTGTGCCCGGTGGAGTACCTGCGCTCACACTCCTTTATGCTCAAAAAGGGCGATATACGCGATATTCAAAAACTGCGGCACTCCCTAGTCAGTCAGGGCTATCTGCAGGTGGATCAGGTTCTAAGTCATGGTGAATTTGCCGTGCGCGGCTCCATTCTGGATATCTTCCCCATGGGCAGTCCTGATGCCTTCCGCATTGACTTTTTTGACGAGGAAGTAGATTCCATCCGCACCTTTGATGTGGAAACGCAGCGCTCCTCCACCGTCATAGATGAAATCAGGCTGCTGCCGGCCCATGAGTTTCCGCTGGACCAGGAAGGCATAGCCGTTTTCCGCAGCAATTACCGCAACACCTTTGTGCAGTCCAACCTCAGCAATCACACCATCTATCAGGCGATTTCCAGAGGCGCCGTGCCTGCCGGCATAGAATACTACCTGCCGCTGTTTTTCGGACACTGTGCCACTTTGTTTGACTATCTGCCTGAGGATACCCTGGTCATTCAGGCCGGAGACTGCCTGCAGGCTGCCGCCGCCCTCGATGTGGACATACATCAGCGTGCCGCCGCCCTGCGGGGCAACATAGATCATCCGCCGCTTGATGCCTATACCATCTTCCAAAGCCCAGCCGAGCTGACCGCCAATTTGCAAAAAAGGCCGGGCATAGGTCTCAATGCCCGCAGTTTTACTGCCGAGGAGCTGCAAAAACCCGGGGTACACAATGCCCCGCTGCAGCTGGTGCCGGAGATTGCCTTTGACCACAAACGCCCGGACAGCGCGGAGAATTTCACCGCCCGTCTCTCCGGGTTGTTAAGACAGGGCTGGCGGATCCTGCTTTGTGCCGTGTCGGAAGGCCGCCGTCATGCCCTGCGGGAAGTGCTCCCTGCTGCTCTCACTGCGGAATTTGGCATTCAGGCCGCTTCCTCGGTGCAGGCCTTTTTGCAAGACAGCGCGCCCTTGATGCTTACCATCAGTCCGGCACAGCAGGGCATGCTGCTGCCGGCAGACAAGCTGGCCTTTATTACGGAAACGGAGATCTTCGGCTTTCAGGTGATTAAGCAGCGGCAGCGCAGCCGCCGGCAGGCAGTATCGCAGGATGCGGTAATCAAAAACCTGATGGAGCTTACTGAAGGTCAGGTGGTGGTACATATAGATCATGGCATAGGTCTGTACCGCGGCCTCAAGGTCATGACCATAGGCGGCATCAGGGGCGAATATCTGGCCATTGAGTACCAAAACGGCGATATGCTCAATATCCCTATCACCGCCCTCAATAAAGTGGCCCGCTACTCAGGCGCGGAAAATCCGCCGCTGTCCAAATTGGGATCTGATGCCTGGGGCCGGCGCAAGCACAAAGCCGCCCAAAAGGTACGCGATGTGGCGGCAGAACTGCTCGATCTCTACGCCCGCCGGGCCAGCCGCACCGGCCGGCGCTTCAATATCAATGAATCGGCTCTGGAAGCCTTTGCCTCCGGCTTTGGCTATGAGGAAACTCCCGATCAGGCGGCAGCCATTGCCGCCACCCTGCAGGATATGCAGCAGGGCCGGCCTATGGATCGGCTGGTGTGCGGAGATGTGGGTTTTGGCAAAACCGAGGTGGCGCTGCGCGCGGCCTTTGTAGCCGCCGACAACGGCAGGCAGACGGCAGTGCTGGTGCCTACCACCATTCTGGCCGAGCAGCATTATCAGAACTTCAAGGAGCGCTTTGCCGGCACTCCCATAAGCGTGGAGATGCTCAGCCGCTTTAAATCCGTCAAGGAACAAAATGCCGTGATCAGGGAAATCGAGCGCGGCACCATAGACATAGTGATCGGCACCCACAAACTGCTCTCCCGGCAGATCAAATTCAAAGATCTGGGCCTGGTGATTGTAGATGAGGAACACCGCTTCGGCGTCAGACAAAAGGAGCGCCTAAAGGAGCTCTGCGCTGAGGTGGATTTACTGACCCTGACGGCCACCCCTATTCCCCGCACCCTGAACATGGCCATAGAGGGCATGCGCGATCTCTCCATCATTGCCACCGCCCCCGAACACCGTCTGGCAGTCAAAACCTTTATTCATGAGAATAATGACGCCCTGGTGCGCGAGGCCATCATGCGTGAGCTGCGCCGCGGCGGCCAGGTCTACTATCTGCACAATGATGTTTCCACCATCAATCAAACAGCCGAACACCTGGCTGCTCTGGTGCCTGAAGCCAAAATAGACATAGGGCACGGCCAGATGAATGAGCGCGAGCTGCAGCGCGTGATGCGCGATTTCTACCGGCAGCGCTTTAATCTGCTGCTGTGCTCCACCATTATAGAAAACGGTCTGGATATACCCAGCGCCAATACCATCATCATCGACCGCGCCGACCTGCTGGGCTTGGCCCAGCTGCATCAGCTGCGCGGGCGCGTGGGCAGATCGCATCATCAGGCTTATGCCTATCTGTTCATTCCGCCGGAGCCGCTCATTTCCCGCGATGCCAAACGACGCCTCGATGCCCTGGCCTCACTGGGAGAGCTGGGAGCCGGCTTTGTGCTGGCCACCCATGATCTGGAGATCAGAGGCGCCGGCGAGCTGCTGGGCGAAGAGCAGTCAGGACAAATAGAATCCGTGGGCTTTTCCTTATATATGGAAATGCTCTCCCAGGCCGTCAAGGCCTTAAAGGAAGGACGTGAGCCTTCGCTTAGTGAAATCACCTTAAATGAATGCGATATAGATCTGCATCTGCCGGCGCTGTTTCCCGATGACTATATAGCAGATATAAGTACCCGTCTGAGCCTGTACAAACGTCTGGCCGCCTGTGAGAGCCCGGAGAGCTTTGAAGATCTTAAGGTGGAGCTGATTGACCGTTTTGGTTCTCTGCCTGAAGCCAGTGAAAACCTGTTTGCCCTCACCAGGCTGAAGCTGCTGGCCGGCCGGCTGGGCATCAGACGCATAGCCGGTGACGGCAGCGGCGGCTTCATTGAGTTCGGCAGCGATCATAAGGTGGATCCCGGCTATCTGGTGAAGCTCATTTCCACCTGCCGCCATAAGGAGTACAGCATGTCCGGACCCAATACCCTGCGCTACAGGCTGCCTGAAACCACAGCCATGCCGCGGCTTAAGCTGATGCGGCAGCTGCTGGCCGCCTTAAGTGCCCACTCCAGTCTGGCCTTAGGGGCAGCACAGCAGCAGAAAGCTGCGGATTAAACAGGCGTCGTCTCCGTACCTCAGGCAAAAAGCGGCTGATCCTGCAGGCGCGGAGCGGCACTATCCTTGGGGGAGAGCACCAGAGACTCTGCCTGTACCGGCCAGGGCAGCTGCAGCGTCTCGTCGGCATAATTGACACAGTGCTCATGCTCCGGGGCATATTCCTGCGTGCACTGATAAAAAACCAGGGCATCACCGCGGGTAACGCAGAAGCCGTGTCCAAAGCCCTCGGGAATCCACAACTGCCGCGGCTGCTCCCCGCTTAAGTACACCGCCGTCCAGCGGCCGAAATTGGGGGAGGAGCGGCGCAGATCCACAGCCACATCCCAGATCTCTCCCTGCAGGCAGGAAATGAGTTTGCCCTGCGGGCAGGGATTTTGATAATGCACCCCGCGCAGTACCCCCTGATGGGACAGCGAAAGATTGTGCTGCACAAAATGCAGCGGCTGCCTCAGCGCCCGGCTGAGCACTGACTCATGGGACAATTCGGTAAAATAGCCGCGGGTATCGGCAAAGCGCCGGCCTTCAATTATTTTGACCTCAGGCAGAGGCGTATCCACTATTTTCAGCATAAAGATCTGCAGCCTGTTCAGGCCATTTCCATGGTTTTGCTTTCGATGAAATCAATTTCCTGCTCTGAAAGGCCGTATTTGCAGTAGAGTTGGCGATCCAGCTCTGCCACCGGCAAAGACCAGTCAAGATCACTGCCGTCGGTAAAATCCTGCAGCGGTACATGGGCCCATACCGCCTTGGAATTATCCTGGGTGGTTTTCAGGGAAGACAGCAGACAACGGACAAATTTGGTCTTAAGGTATTTCAGACAGGCCTGTGCCTCAGACTCTTTATTGAATCTGCCAAAGGAGATAAAGGACTGGGAATAGCCGCAGCCGGGAGCTCCGACAAATGGAGCAGAGAGAGGCTCGCCGAATTTACCTGAGCCATTGGATTTGGGAATAATTACTTTGAAATACTGAAGATCTGAGATGTTTTCTATAAATATGGACGGGATAAATCTGGTATATCTCTTATTGTTGATCAGACCATAAATTTCAATATCATCACTCCCCACGCTGGTTTCCGAAAAGATTTCCACCTGGGAAAAAATATTGGTAGTCAGTCTGCGCTCCCTGCCGTTGCTGCCAATTATGGTCTTCAGGTGCGGATGCCCTGCATATAATTTTTCCAAATCAAATCTGCAGCAGAGATAAATAATATTTTGAATGGAAATAAAATTATGACTGCATACCTTACTTAAAACAGAAGACAGTTCTTTGAAGGGAGTAAAGAAACCAATACGGCCAAAATCAGCATTATTATCGCGATAAGTAATGGCCACCCCGCCTTTGATATCCACAGCTGGAAATACGTACGTACTGTCAGGGAAATAAGCCGCTACCTTAAAATGCTCATCATTTAGTATTTTGTCATTCCACTCTTTGGGGGTCTTGCCGGCGCCGGTTAAAAATCTGGCCGGGGTAATAAAGGTGGATTTATCTGCCAATGAAGAAGCAATATCCATGAAGAGATGATATACAGGAAAATCACTGGTGTTGTCCGTGGTTTCCTGATATGGAGGATTGCCTGGTACTGCCTGGAATTTCATACTGATGCGCAGGTCTGCAGCAGCATTTGCCGGCAAATCATCAGGCTGCAAATCACTTTTTAGTGTGGTTTCGCCTGTTTTCAGGCAGCCGTGATGATTTTCAGCAGTAATTGACGCAAAGGTTACCTTACGATCAGCCTGCCAGTCATAAATCTGACAGGCAGTGCATTCATGGGCATGATCAGGCAGATTTTTATTTGCCGCCGCTTTGATCCTGGTCTGACAGGGCACACATTTGGTAATTCCGTCCATCTGCCAGATATTCCATGAGATTATATGGGCAATGCTTTCAAGCTCGCTGCGCCTGGGGTCTCTGTTTAGAAAGTCTCTTGCAGAGTCTGCATATGTATAAAGCAGATTTTCTCTGGCCAGCAGCAGACTGTCCCCCATATACTCAAAACCATAGGAACTTTGGAAAGCTCTTTGGGACCAGTGATGCCACTGGGCTTCAGTGGAGCAGTTTTCCCTGACCACCCTGAGTTTGCGGTCCAGCAGGCCTATTCTGTCCTTAAGATCTATCAGAGCGCCGGTTACTGTATCGTACCTGCTCACTAAATAAGGAGCCTCCCCGCAGGTAATTTCCAGCCTGTTGGCATCTACATATTCCTGCCAGGGATGTTCTGCGGTAAATTCTATTTTCTCCGGATTGGTTTGCCATGAGCTGCCGCACTCAGTATTAAATACCCCTGTTCTGCCGAACCAGTCTTCATCTATCAAATTAATCTGTTGATTGCAGATCCAGGACGGAGTAAAGACTTCGGCCATGGATTTGGTTCTTTGATGTTGTTTTTCTTTCTCTTTTATGATTCTGGGCTGAATTACTGAGAATGTCCCCGTGATCATTTCTGGAAAAATTTGATCATAAAATCCAAATCCATCTCCATATTGCTCGCAGTAATAATCAGACGCCCAGATAATATTTTTACCTGTACTTTTATCTGACAGCAGTTCCTTAAGTACAGACGTATCTGATACATCTATTTTTTCTTCAAACATATGATGGAATGCCCGACTGGATTAAACACAATTGTACTATTTGTATAGTATAAACAAACAGCTTTTATTATTTACAAAGTAATGCACCAGATGCATTTCACTGCTCTCATACACAGCCGCTGCCCCGTGCCCCGGCTGACCGGCCAGCTCCCTCCCCTGCCAAAAACAGCCGTGACTTTACATTCCGGCGGCTGCCGCAGGAAAAAATGAGTGCCATAAACAAGGAAAAATCCCTCGTCAAAGCCCTGTTTTCTGTCTGATTAATGCATCAGGCATGGAAAAGCGCCTTGGTACCGGACCCAGGCTCCTGCCGGCGGCTGAACTTTCAATCAGGAGCTCCCCTCAAAGAGGCAAAAGGCCGGCATCAGATCCGGCATGCTTATCTCATTGATCATCGGAGCTCATCATGAAATTTACGGGATTTTCCCTAAAATCAGGCGCAGAGTACTGCCTGCAGATCCTGCAGCGCCGCCGGCCAGTGCATTTTCTGTGGGTTACAGCCCTGCTGGCGGTCTGGTTTTCCTCTGTCTCTAATCTGAGTTTCTGGCGTCATGTCCGGGCAATAATTGCCCAAAGCAGTGATCTGCCTCTTTTGTTCAGCCTTTCGGTGCCGATGGCACTCTTTTTGCTGATGAACGCGGCTTTGCTGCTGACCTGCTCCTGGCGCTGGCTGATTAAGCCCTTTGGCGCTCTGCTGCTTTTGACCTGTGCTGCAGCCACTTATGCCACAGTCAGCTACGGCATTATCCTGGACGGCAATATGCTGATCAATTTTATGGAGACCAATGCGGCAGAAGCGGCTTCCTATATCTCCACTTCCTCGCTGACGGCTGTACTGCTGCTGGGCGTCCTGCCTGCCTTACTGCTGCTGCGCATCAAAATCTACTATCCTTCATTCCTGCGGGCGCAGCTGCAGCGCTTTGCTGCCCTGACCGCTGTGCTCGGGCTGGCGGCGATCTGTATTTTTCCCTTCTATCAGCAGTACAGTTTTATCGGGCGCAACAACCCAGTCATGAACAAGGAGATCCTGCCGGCTTCCTATGTGTATTCAGCGGCAAAATATGCTCTGTCCTCATGGTCCAGGGACGATTCCTATACAGCCCTGGGTGAAGGAGCCACCAGGCAGCTGCAGGCCAAACCACGGCTGATGCTGCTGATTTTGGGCGAAACCGCCCGCGCCGACAACTTTTCGGCACTGGGCTACCCGCGGCCTACCAATCAGTACTCTGATAAGGAAAAAGTCATCAGCTTTGCTGAGGTCAGATCCTGCGGTACTGCCACTGCCTATTCAGTGCCATGCATGTTTTCCAATCTGCCGCGGGCAGAGTTCTCTCCCCGGAAGGCCAAAAACCGCGAGGGGGTGCTCGATGTCATCCAAAAAGCCGGCTACGATGTGCTGTGGCTGGACAATGATGCCGGCTGCAAAGGCGTATGCAAAAGGGTCACCACTCTGCAGATCTCACCTGATGACAGCACCTTTTGTGACGGCAGCACCTGCCGTGACGGGATCTTTGTGAATTATGCCAGGAAACTGACTGAGAACATCAGCCGGGACACCGTGCTGGCCTTTCATTTCATCGGCTCCCACGGGCCGCGTTACTATGAGCGCTATCCCGAAGAGTTCCGCGTCTTTACTCCTGACTGCAGCCGGCCTGATGTGGAAAAGTGCAGCCGCGAGGAAATCATCAATGCCTACGACAACAGCATTCTCTATACCGACCGGGTGATTTACGATCTCATCAATGTGCTGGAAGAACGCATGGATCAGTTTGACCCCATGCTGCTGTACATATCAGATCATGGTGAATCCCTGGGAGAAAACGGCATCTATCTGCATGCCGCCCCCAGATCGGTGGCCCCGGAAGAGCAGACTCACGTGCCCCTGCAGCTGTGGCTGCCCCAAAGCACTGCCTCCGTGCTTAATATAGATAAGCAGTGTCTGGCCGGCAAAGCCCGCAGCGGCAGCTTCTCCCATGACAACTTCTTTCATTCGCTGCTGGGCATACTGCAGATTAAGGCAGCAGAATACAATCAGTCCCTGGACATCTTCAACAGCTGCAGCAGCTGAGAGATGCTGATGACAGCGCGCCTCAGGTGGTCTGCCGGAGGCGGCGGTGGCTCTGCGGGGTCATACCAAAGAGCTGCCTGAAACGGCGGTAGAAATAACTTCTGCTCTCAAAACCGCAGTTTAAGGCAATCTGATTTATCGGCAGATCGGTGGAAAGCAGCAGCTGTGAAGCCTTTTTCAGGCGAAAGCACAGCAGATATTCACTAAAGGTCTGATTGAGGGTACGGCTGAAGTACTCCGACAGATAATTGGGCGAGAGATCGCAGGCCCGGGCAGCATCTTCAATGCCTATGGGATAGGGATAGTGTTCGGCTACGTAGGTGATCAGTCTGCGGATGCGCGCTTCCTGCTCCTGACGGTATTCCCCGGCGGTGATGCGGGCGGTCTGCAGGCAGTCACTGCTGCACAACAGCGCCGCGATGCGAATCAGATCTGCCTTGATCAGCAGAAAGCGGGCATCATGCAGAGCCTCAGGCTGCAGTGCCTGCTGTACCACCCTGCCGGTGAGCGCAAAGATCTCAGCGAAATGTTCAGCCTCAGGCTGCAAAATCAGTTCACGTAAATTGTTCGCACAAAGCATGCGCCGGCAGTAATCCTGCACCGGATCGGCTTCCCTGAAGACCATCAGCTGCGGATTGAAGATCACCACCTGCTCCCGGCCGTAATCAGACACAGTAAAGCCATGCAGGCTGCCGCCTGGGATCAGGATCACAGCCGGAGCCTTGATGAGCAGACTTTTGCAGGCGGACTGATACAGAAAGGTCCCGCTTTCCAGGCGCAGCAGTTCAATTTCGTCATGCCAGTGCAGCGCCACCTGAAAATGCGCACAATCTCCATTCCAAACATGGACAGTAAGCGGCAGTTCCCTGCTGTCCGCAGGATAGTGTACAGGATCAGGCCTCAGCTCTGCATTCATTCATTCCTCCTTATGTCTGCAAATCTGCAGCCTTAGACCGGAGGAAGGCTCATAAGTTCACAGCGGCGCTGAAGCCTTAGGGGCTACCGGAAAATCAGCCGCGGCGGGACTGATAGGCCAGGAAGCGGATGAAGTTTTCCAGCTGCTCTTCAGTTTCATTATTACGCCCGGAGATGGAAAGGAGCACCAGATTCCCCTCCTGACCGTAAACTATGGCCTCCACGCCTGACTGCTCACACTCAAAGGACCAGGCCTGTTCAATTAAGTTGGATCTTACCGGCAGATCACAGTTGAGCTGCTCGGCGGCCACCCGGGCATAGGCTTCAGGGGAGATGTTCTGACCGGCGCTGCCGGCAATATAGGTGACGTTGACGGCTATTTCACCGCTTTCATGCAAATAGGACAGGGAATTTTCCACGCTGGGATTGTTTTCCACGCTCCAGCCTGAGGGATAAGGCAGCTCCGGCCCTGCCGCTCCGGCGGGAGCTGCGCTGTCAGCCGCCTGAACTGCCGTAAAGGAAAGAACTGAGGCGATAAGAGCCATGATACGCGGGTATTTGTGCATGATGAAATCCTTTGAAAGGTCTGCCTTTTCCCAAAAAACGCCGCTGCCGGACCGCCGGGGCGGCCTGCAGACAAAACAGACATTGTTGTTCTTTTGTGCCTGAGAGGCAGTGCGCTGCAGGGTCTGCAAAAGATGCTGTCTGCTCTCATTGTAGCGTTTTTGCCGGCAGGAAAAAACCCGCCACAGCAGGCGGGTATAGAGGTAAAGGACAGCCTATACCGGCTGTTTTATTGAATCATTGAATAGATGATCAGGCCAGCACTGCCCGGATATCGGCGGCAATGTCCTCCACCGGACGATCGGCGTCTATGGCGGCAAAGCGGGTCTGGCCTTTGGCGCTGAGATCCTTGTAGAAGGTCACCAGCGGCTCGGTCTGGCTGTGATAGACCTTCAGGCGGCTGCGCACCGTGCTCTCTTCATCATCAGGACGGGTCACCAGCGGCTCACCGGTCACGTCATCACGGCCCTCTACCTTGGGCGGATTGTAGACTACATGATAGGTGCGGCCTGAGCCAGGATGCACACGTCTGCCGCTCATGCGTCTGACGATCTTTTCATCCGGCACCTGCAGCTCGATCACGGCATCTATGGCTATGCCGGCATCGACCAAGGCCTGAGCCTGCGGAATGGTGCGCGGGAAGCCGTCAAATAAGAAGCCGTTGCGGCAGTCATCCTGGGCAATGCGTTCTTTGACCAGTCCCAGAATGATGTCATCAGACACCAGCTGACCGGCATCCATTACCGATTTGGCCTTCATGCCCAGCTCAGTTCCGGCCTTGATGGCAGCGCGCAGCATGTCACCGGTGGAGATCTGCGGAATGCTGTAGTCTGCAGTAATGGTCTGCGCCTGAGTGCCCTTGCCGGCTCCCGGGGGTCCTAAAAGAATAATACGCATATCAACTCCTGTGCAATTCAAGCGGCGGGGTCTCTCCCCCGCCTTTCTGTGCAATTATAGGCAAAAGCGGCTTAACCTAAAAGCAGGCTGTTGAGCACTTTCACAAAAGAAGCAGGATCCTTGAGGGAACCCTGATCGGACAGCAGAGCCTGGGAGAAGATGAGCTCAGCCCAGCGGCCGAAGCGCTCGTCATCGCTCTCGGCGGCAGCCTTGGCAATCAGGGCGTGCTCGGGATTGATCTCCAGGATGAATTTCTCATCAGGCAGGGTCTGACCGGCAGCCTCCATGATGCGGCGCATCTGGGCAGTCATGGCCCGGCCGTTTTCGGCCACCACGCAGGAAGGGCTGTCAATCAGGCGGGTGGAGACGCGGACGTCCTGCACCTTGTCGCCTAAGACCTGCTTGAAGCGCTCTACCAGATCCTTGTTCTCAGCGGCGCTTTCTTCCTGCTTCTTCTGCTCTGCCTCATCCTGCAGCTCACCGAGCTTCAGGTCGGAGGAAGTCACGGAGACGAACTGCTTGCCGGCATACTCCCGGACATTGCCCATCAGCCACTCATCCACGCGCTCCCACATCAGCAGCACTTCAATGCCCTTGTTTTTCAGCTGCTCGAGGTAAGGAGAGCTTAAGGCGGCATTGTAGCTGTCGGCGGTCAGATAGTAGATGTTCTCCTGCTTTTCCTTCATGCGGGAGACGTAATCTTCCAGGCTGACATGCTGCTCGGCGCTGGTATCGGTGGTGGAAGCAAAGCGCAGCAGCTTCAGCACGGCCTCACTGTTGGCGTAATCCTCCACCGGGCCCTCCTTCAGGGCATTGCCGAACTGCGCCCAGAAGGTCTTGTAATCGTCGGTCTTGGAGAGCTTGTCGAGCATGGTCAGCACGCGCTTGGTCAGGGCCTTCTTGAGCTTGCGGGTGATTGAGCTTTCCTGCAGCATCTCACGGGAGACGTTCAGCGGCAGGGCATCAGTGTCCACCAGACCTTTGACGAAACGCAGGTAATTGGGCAGGAACTGCTCGGCCTCATCCATGATGAAGACGCGGTGCACAAAGAGCTTGAGGCCGTGCTTGTTGTCACGGGAGAACAGATCCCAGGGAGCCTGGCGCGGCACAAAGAGCAGAGAGGTGTATTCCAGCTCGCCTTCCACCTTGTTGTGGGCATGAGTGAGCGGATCCTGATAATCAGAGGTCAGGTGCTTGTAGAACTCGTTGTATTCCTCGTCCTTGATTTCCTTGGCCGGACGGGTCCACAAAGCTCTGGCATCATTGACCTGCACATACTCAAACTTGGGCTCTGGCTGTTTGTCGCTGTCTTCCTCGCCTTCAGGCTGCGGCTCATACTTCTCTTCATACAGCTCCACCGGCACGGAGATGTGATCGGAGTACTTGGTTATGGCCTCACGCAGGCGCCAGCTGTCCAGAAATTCGCTTTCGCTGTCCTTGATGTGCAGGATGATTTCAGTGCCGCGCGGCTCGCGGGTGATGTTCTCTGAAGTAAAGGTACCCTCACCGGTGGATTCCCAGCACACGCCTTCCTCAGCCTTGGCGGAAGCGGAGCGGGACAGCACGGTAACCTTGTCGGCTACGATAAAGGAGGAGTAGAAGCCTACACCGAACTGGCCGATCAGCTGGCTGTCCTTTCTGGCATCGCCGGTCATGTGCTTGAGGAAGTCCTCGGTGCCGGACTTGGCTATGGTGCCCAGGTGCTCATTGGCTTCAGCCAGAGTAAGGCCTATACCGTTGTCGGTGATGGTAATGGTCTTGTTGTCCTTGTCGGCGCGGATGCGGATCTTGAAGTTGGGATCGTCCCCTACCAGCTCAGGCTGGGTCAGAGAGAGAAAATGCAGCTTGTCTATGGCATCGGAGGCATTGGAGATCAGCTCACGCAGAAAGACTTCCTTGTTGGAATACAGTGAATTGGCCAGCAGATTTAACAGCTTGGCAACTTCAGTTTGAAAACCATGAACCTCAGCGGTCATTTTTATTTAACTCCTTTAGCGCACAAAGCGCGGACAAAAATCTGTTTTGCCCCATACATGGGGACTGGGGTAAGGCTTTTCAAGAGCAGCAGTGCAGAAGAGAGGACAGCAGAGCGGATTAAGGCAGATTTTCCCTAAACCTAAAGCAAAGAAGAAGAAAAGAAAGCCTCCGGCAGCCGGAGGCGGGATGAGACCGCCAGGGGCCCTTATGATCCCCAGGCGGTCCGCGGTCCTTTGCATTTGAAAAGAGGAAGATGAAGCTCAAGAAGATATGGCCAAGCCTCAGGGCTGAAGCCACAAATACATCCCGGGGTTTTGTTCGGCCAGGGCAATGGCCCACTCCTCAATCAGCTGCGCTTCATTGCTTTGATTGTACTGTTTGAGGCTTTGGCGCACAGCAGCCTGTTCCTCGGCCGACAAGGCTTTGAACTGATTGGTAAATTTGGCTTTCATGCCGGCATCGCAGTCCCACAGCACATGAAGACGCTCATGCGTAATATTCTGCTCGTAGCTGCGCTTCAGTCCGGGGGCGGCGCCGAGAATATGCCCTATATTTGCGGCCTGATACCTGCCGCCGCTTAAGCTGATCACCTTATCGTCGTACAGCATTTGTACGAATTTTTGTTCATCTGCGCTGAGATCGGCGGCTGCAGTGTGGTTGAGCCAGGAAACCACCTGATCAATGCTGTAGTGAAAGCCGGATACCCCGCGGTAAAAACGCTCAGGCTTGGTGTCGGCCGAGATGTCTCCGGCGTGTATGGCCAGGGAATAGATGCAGCGGGCCAGATCTTCTCCCCGGGCAAAAACCAGCTCGTAGGTATCAGAGCGGTATTTCCATGAGGCTTTAAAGGAGTACAGGCCCTCATGATCTGTGGCTCCGCCCAGCAGGCGGCCGGGAAATTTGACTGCCACCGCCGGCCGGGCCGGTCTCTGGCTGCTGATTACCCCTACTGCCCCGTGTCCCAGTATTTCGTCGAGTATTTGTGACTGTGCCGGCTGCAGCAGCAGTACAGCCGCGGCAGCACCCAGCAAAAGAGAAATTGATTTGTTCATATGCAGGATCTAAAAACCCCGGCAGGTGCCGGGGTGGAAGGGTACGAAAAGATCTTAATTTATATCAGCTATATCGCTGGCCAGGGTCTTGGCATCTGAAACCAGGGACTGCGTCAGGGACAAAAGCTCGGTCAGAGGAGAGAGCAGAGCCATCACCGGATTGTCGCTGTCGGACTCCAGTATAGCCTGACGGGTGCAGGATACCAGGCCGCCTATGTCACCGCTGCCCACCTGATCCTTAACCTGAGAGATCAGGTTGGTAACCATATTGGCGAGATTGACGAAATCAGAGGTCAGAGCCTGCAGGCGCGGAGTAAGATCTGCCTTGATGGCGGCTCTGTCTTTGGCGGAAACGTCGGTCTTGGCTTCCTCCAGGTAAGCCTTGCGGGCATCAGCCAGGGATTCCATCTGATCGTTGTAGGCTTCAATCTTATCGGCATCGATCTTGTTGAAGAGCATGTCGGCATTCTTCACGCGGGCCTCACCGGCTTCCCTGGCCAGGCGGGCACGGGTTTTGCCGTTGTTGTCATCCCAGAACTTGGCATAAGTCTCGCTTGCTGCCTTGTACTGCTGAGCACAGTCCAGACCGGCTTTGCGGGTGGAGGCGGTAACTTCACCACTGCTGCTGACTTCAGCAGAAGCCTTTTGGGCCAGAGTGGAGTACTTCTTGTCAGCTGCATCTATGGCCTTTCTCAGCTTGCGCTCCTGCTGCCAGTTCACAGGATTGCTTTCGCTCTGCTTAATGGTATCCAGGGAAGCCAGTTCCATCTTGGCACCGTTGATGCCGGCATCGGCACAGGTCTTGTTGGACTGGCCCATGAGATCGCTGGCTGCTATGGCTATACCGCACAGGGCAAGCAGAGCTATCAGCCACATAATGATCTTGTGCTCTTTTACTTTAGCTAACATACACATCTCCTTTTTTGATATCAATTTAGCTTAATCCTTTACTTGCCGAAGATTGCTCCCGGTGCCCATAAGTAAGGCTGCAGTACCTCTCTGGGCTTATAACCTGCTACCTGCCGGCCCTGCTTGGCCTCGAGAATGACTGAGCGCTGGGCGGCATTAAAGGCAACCACTGCATCAGGCTGATCGCCCTGAGCGGACAGGTTGGCAAAGAAACGGCTCATGAGCTCAGAAGACATGCTGTCATCTACGAACCAGAAATTGCCGTATACGTTCTGCACCCCTTTGCGCATGAAGGTGTCCACAAAACTTACCTGATCCACTCCGGGCAGGAAGCCCAGTCTGGTCAGCTCGGCTTTGACTTCTGCCGTGTCATAGACCCCGTCGGTATCCATATCGGCCCGCAGGGCTTTGGGAGCATAGGTCACAGCTGTATTGCAGGCCGATAAGATCACGTAACGGGTGTTGCTGAAACTTTGATCAGGCAGCTCCAGAATTTCCTTGGCGGTAAGCAGACCGTCCTCAGACTCGGGTACGCTGCCGGTCAAAATGTCCTGGCCTGCAGATGAGCTCAAATACAGGAAGGCATTCAAAGGAGATATGCCCTTGAGATTGTCTTCCGACATAGCGGCAATTTTCAGCCGCTGCAGTACTCCCTTCTTCTGCTGCTGCAGCGTCTCAGAGAGCTCTCCGGCGGCGCGGCTTTGGGCCAGTTCCTGCCTGAAATCGTAGCTTTGCTTCTGGAAGTACTTGTAGCAGCTCTGTACGGAAGTGTAGGTGTCGGAGTAAGGCATACCGTGGGTGGCGAAATAGAGAATTTCGTAGGAGTTTTCGGCAAATTTCTCCCGCAGCCAGACTTCAGACGGCTTGCTGAGGCTGCCGGTATCAGTGTCCTGGAACATGCCCTGAATTCTGATTTGGGCCTGGGCCTCGGAAGTGCCGGAGATAAGCTGCTCCAAGGCCAGATCTTTGTTGTCGCTGCCGCCGGTAACTTCCTTGCTGACATTGGCCACCTCGGCTATGGAGCCTTCGAGCAGAGCCATGGGGAAGTTGGTGTTGTCGGCATTGGCCATGGCAAAAAGCTTCTTGGCCCGGCCGGTGGCTACAGGCTTCTTGATGGCCTCGATAAAGGAAGGTCTCAAATAGGAGATGTCGTAATCTTCTATCAGGTAGACCGGAGTGCCGTCTGCCTCCACAGCTGACACCAGCGAGGCAAAAGGCAGCTGGGAGATGAAGCCGTCACTGACTACATACAGGCGTTTTTTGCCCGCTATACTGCCGCTGACCGGCTTAATGAGCATGCTGTAGAGCTCACCGAAAATCTTGTTGATGCGATCCTGCACTTCCTGCAGCATGGCGGGGGTGTAGTTGACATCATCTTTATTACGCGGCCAGTCATTTTCCAGGTAGTTGATGCTGTAGTCATCGCGGATCAGCTGATCTATGGCGCTCTTGGGAGCTTCAACTGCTGCGAAATTCACCTTGTCCTGAGTGACGGCAGTGATGAGGAGACGATCGGACAGCGAGGTGTACAGCAGCACCACATCTTCACTGCCTATATTGGCCTGCAGATCCTGAATATTGACGCGGGCTCTGGAATCAAACAATGATTTTTCGCCAGGATACTGCTGTTCCCACTCGGCCAAGGCCTGTTCATAGTCGGCGTCAAGCTGCTCTACTCTCTGCTGCTGTGTGTCTATTTCACTTTGTCTGAGCCTGCTGTCGGCCTGATCTTCAGCTGAGGCCTGAGCGGCAGCTGCCGGTTTGACCGCTTCAGGTATGGACTTTTGGGCGGCGCTCTTGGCTTTCTGCAGAGAGCTGAGCTTGTTGAATAAGGCTTCCTTGTCCTTATCAATAAATTTGACATTGGCCAGAGCGGCACTGGCCTTTTGAATTTCATTGCGCAGGGTTTCGCCCAGCTGCAGCAGACGGTCGAGATACTTGGGATCGCCTGTCTGCTCATACAGGGCACCGCATACGGTCTGGGCTTCGCTGTAGAGATCTTCCTTGCCTGCCATGTATTCGCCGAACATTTCTGCCTGCGATACTGAAACATACATGGCGCCCACTATGTCCACGGCCTTCATGTAGTGTTTGTAACTGCCCTGCAGGTCACCGTCCTTATAGGCGGCATAGCCCAGCTCCTGATGAGCAGACCAGATCAGTTCCAAAATGCCGCGCGGTTCGGCAATATCCAAAGCTCTCTGGCTGAGATCGCGGATGGTGGCGGCAAGTTCATGGTCACTAAGCCCGGGAGCTGCGGTGTCGTCATCATCTTCCAGTTCCAGGGCCAGATCTCTGGTGGCGCTGTGCGGCTTGGCTTTGTTTTTATAGATCTCTGCTATCTGTATTAAGGTTTCAGCCTGGGCCCGCGGCAGACCTATTTCTTCATAAATACCAAGAGCGTCCTGATACAAAGCCAGGGCTTTGTCCGCGTCGCCTGAGACCAGATAGGCCATGCGGCCCATGCCCAGATAGGCTCCGGCCAGGCCTTCCTTAAAGCCGCATTCTTTAAACAGGGCTACTGCTTTGTTGTAGTCCTGTCCTGCTGCAGCATAATTGCCGCCTATGCGGTACAGCAGCGCGCGGTTGACGGTAGCTATGCCCTCGTCTCTGGTATTTTGTACTTCCCGAGCTATGTTGATGCTGTCATTGATGAAGTCCATGGCACGGACGTGACTGCCCATGCTTTTGTAGACCAGACCTATATTGTTTTTGTCCACGCCTATATTGCGGGTCAGACCGGCGGACTGCTCAGTGTCTACAGCCTGATTGAGGAAATTTAAGGCATCATCGTATCTGCCCTGTTCCCAGGCTATGATGCCCAGATTGCTGCAGGTGTCGGCCATGGTCTGGGTATTTTGGGTCTGGCGGGCCAGTTCATAGGCCTGCTGCAGTGAGCTCTCAGCTTCTGCATAAAGTCCCAGATTGCTCTGGCACAGGCCGCGGGCGGTCAGGATGCGGGCCCGATCTTCAGCATCTCCCTTGGGTCCCAGGGACTTTAAGGCTTCCCCGTAGGCCTGTTCGGCCTGGGAATAATATTCCAGGTCGCGATAGGCATCACCCAGGGTGGCCTGCAGCAGTGAGAGATCGGCTGCGTCTATCTTGGGTTTGTCGTGTAAGTAGTTGATTATGGATTCGGCCAGCAGGGCATTTTCTTCCAGCTTGCTGCGGCAGAAAAACAAATTCTTGGCAAAATTCAGTCGGTCAGCGGCGGATAAGCCCTTGAGCTTCAGGATCTTTTCATAGACCTCAGCGGCCTGTGCGTACTGTTCGCCCTGCAGCAGCGCCACACCGGCATTACCCCAAATCATGCCGGCCTGAGCCGGGTTGGATTTGGCGGCAATATCACCGGCCTGCATAAAAAGATTGCCGGCTTTGGCGTAATCACCGGCCTGATATGCTGCGGCAGCCTGCTGAAAGGTTTCCTCCATGGATGCTGCGGCAGCATTAAAGGACAAAAGCATTAATACTGCAGCAGCTGCTGTAATCCGACGTTTATTCATACGACTGCCCCGATAAAATGCCGGGCTGTAAATCAGCCCGACTAAAGTTGGGATTTAGAAAGTGAAAGATTACTTGTGAGTTAAGACCTCTACTTTCGGTTTTCAAAATTGACCGCAAACCCGCTTCCAGCAAGGGGTTTG
>CAYRIZ010000020.1:0-32513 GCA_964424565.1 uncultured Enterobacterales bacterium | reverse complement strand
TAGTTTTAAAAAATTTAAAAATTCTAGATGCTTTCAGTGCGCGATCTTGGAGGTCAACCAGTCTTTAGGACCTGAAAAGTGCAAAAAACCGCATACGCATGCGGCTTTGAGGCATGATTTTGATTTACAGCTTATGGGGTTAAAACCCCAAACCTGCTGCGGTTTTATATGCCCGAACTGGGGAGAAGGAGGCTTGCGGGGGAACACCTCGGAGCATACAGCCGGTACAGCAGAGCCCTGGAACTTTTCCAACTAGGCACGGCTGAGATCAGAGAGCTTCAGCAGGAGCCCTCCTCCATTTCAACAAATCTTTCCGCCAGCTCTTCAACCCTGGTCTCAATAAAGCGATCTTCAGGCTCAGTTTCATCTTCCGCCGCCTGCAGATCCGAAAATACCTCTGATTCCGGAAGGGGAATGTCCAGAGCTTCCAGCAGCTCGCGTTTTTTCCCGGTGATCCCGGTATAGTACAGCCTGTCTCCCCAGACTTTGGCCTTGATGCCCTCCAGCTTGTTCATGACCGCCTGGTCACCCTCAGGAGGCAGTTCCAGGCCTTTATATCTGCAGTGAGAGAGGCGGGCTTTGCACATGAGCTCTACGCAAGCTGCGATAAACAGGGCAAAGATCCTGCCCTGCAGCGTCTTATTGCTGCAGGATCCGGTACTGCAGCCCAGGTCATGCTGCCAGCAGGCCAAAGCATCTGCGGCTGAATTTCTCAGAACATAAGCCCGGAGGGCTTCCCTGGCCGTATCTACGGTATCTGAGATCAAAATTCTGATGCCTGCGGTAAAGAGGTACTGCTCTATAGCTTCCATGTTGGCAGATGCTTCCACCAGCCTGCCTGTTTCATCATAAGTAAGCCGCATCAGCCTTTCTGCCAGTCTCAGCTCCCGCTCATCAAGCTGTTCCCGGCCTGCAGCCACTTTCTGCCTGATGAGGGCCAGCTGCCTGGTCACTTCCTGCTTCCGGGCGTGCCGGATGTTTTCGTCAAAATACATATGCACGTACATATCTGCCCGCAGGTGCGGACGGCGGCAGGGTCCGCTGCTCTGATTTACCGGATAGCTCCACTGGGTTTTGATGGTAAGTGCATACTGTTTGAGAGCAGGAATATAAGTATCAGGCGATTCCAGGTCTTGTTGATGTTCAAGTATCAGCTTCCGGACCCACCCCAGCGAAGTCTGCAGATTGATGATGAAGGATATTTCACCTTGATAAAGTTTGTGAATGCCGGGGATTGAGGCATATCCGCTGTCGCACACCATCACTGCACGCCGGTTGATGCCATGACGCATCAGATCCTGCAGGGTGCAGATAACCGTGGAGAGGTCAGGGGCATCTCCTGCATAGTCACGGTAGTAAAGCGGAACTCCGGTCTCCGGATTGACTATCAGCAGCAGATTGCTCTGCTGCAGGGGCTCTCCGGCATAGGTGCTGCTGTACGTTGCATTCAGCGCGTAATATGTATTGACCCCTCCGGCATTCTTCTCCTCAAGTCTGCACACCTCAGCATTGAGTTTTTTGAGAAATTTATCGATCCGCTCCTCTGTGATCCGGCAAAACAGCTCTGTACACTGGCCGGGCAGCAGCGGCCTCTGCCAGGGCAGACGGTAATTTTCAGCAAAAGACCAGAAGTTCTCCAGGGCCGAGGTACGGCGCAGATACATGTAGTAGGCAATGGAGAGCAGTTTGCGGTGGTCGCCGTACAAACCAAATACCTCGCGCAGCGCCCGGGCGAGAGGGGTATTGGCGATAAGATGATTCAAAACCCAGGAGGGACCGGCTACATAAGTACGGGCATGCAGCGCCTGGCGCAGGGATACCTGTTCATCGTGCGGCTCAAAGGTAAATTCGTAGAACCGGCGCTCCTGACCTGACTTATCTTTAACTACTTCCCTGACCCTGCGGAAGGTATCCACTTCCTTCAGTTCAGGATGCTCGGCGAGGAACTCTAATGTCCATATTACTTTGCCAAAAGGCTCTCCTCCTTCCATGCGTCCTACGGTCTTAGTGCAGCCTTTGCGCGCTGTCACCTGCTTTTTGGCAGGATCTTTCCTGGAGGGGCCCCATTCGTTTTTGAACGTGACCAGATAGCAGTACCTGCCGTTCTTCACATGTTTGATCGGCGGTAGCTCGGGTATAGTCATGCCGGCCATAGTCTGCCTCCTGAAGCAGCGATCCGTGGTAAAAAGACATATGTGTCAACAGCCTGCAAAAAGTACAAAGCAGGCTGAAGATAAAGAAAACCTCACAGAGGAGCTGTCAGAGTATACAACATACAGCGCACAGGAATTTGCTGCCGGCAGGCAGGGGAGAAGTGGCGATGAAGATTGGTGATGAAAACATTGGACAATATGAGGTCGAGTATACGGCAGAAGAGGTTAAGGGCGCGATTGTGTCTCACTGTCCACGCGGTTGGGATCTGTGGTATATGGACGAACAGGAAGTGTGGCACATGCCGGCTGACGCGCCGGAAGAGCTGAAAAAAGAATTTGCTGCCTGGGCATGGATGCGCATTTTAGCCTATAGAGAAGGCAAAATTATTGATTAGACCACCGGCGGCAGCAAAGCATCAGTCCCGCGGCCGGCTGAGCTCTCTTTATACTGCCGCGGGAGATGAGCAGGCAGCACCGCCTCCTGGCGGCACTTACTGCAGATAAGGGGCGTAGCCCATCATGTGCTCGCGCTGATCTTTGAGCACGGCTGTGGACTGCTCTATATCCAGGGCATAGGGCTCCTGAAAGTTGAAGTCTGCTATGGCAGCCTGGTATTCCTCATCGTGATAGACAATATCGCATATGGCCTCATTGATTTTGCCTGTAATCTCCCGGGGCGTGCCTTTGGGAGCCAGAATGACATAAAGAGTGTCCAGCACCAGATTGGGCACTCCAGCTTCCGCGGCCGTGGGAATGTCCGGAGTGAGGGGCAGGCGCTGGGACATCATGGTGCACAGGGACTTCAGCCTGCCGGACTCTATATATTCCCGGGCCAGCGTATAGGGAGCTATGGTGACATCTATATGACCGCCGAGCAGGGAGGTCAGGCGCTCGGCACCATCACCGCCGGCATCCACCAGGGCAAAGGCTGCATCCCTGGTGGTCTGCATGATCAGTCCGGCTATGTAGGAAGAGCCGCCTACAGCCACCCCCAGGGTAATGCGGTTGGGGTTGGCCTGGGAGGCTGCTATGAGATCTTCCAGATTTTCCGCCGGATTGTCGGCCCGCACCAGCAGATTTTCTCCGCACTGCCGGCCGTAGATGCCCACCACTTCAAAAGCGTCATAGCCGAAATCAGACAGCCCTGAGACTTCATTGGAGACCAGAGCCATGGCATTGGTGGCAATCAGCGTATAGCCGTCGGGTTTGTAGTCCTTGTACTGGGTCAGGGCTATGGAGCCGTTGGCACCGGTCACATTGGTGACCACTATGCTCACCCCCAGGCTTTCCTCCAGCCGGCGGGAAATCAGCCGGGCATTGTAGTCTGTATCGCCGCCGGCACCGTGGCTGCAGATCATGGTAATGGTGCCGGCAGGATAGGAATCGGTATCGGCCGCGGCGGCAAGACTGCAGGAGCAGAGCGCGGCTGCGGCAAGCAGGATCTTAAGCTTGGTTTTCATGGCAGTTTTTTCCTCCTGGAAAATTCAATCATCTGCCTCTGCGGCCGCCTGTCTGGCGGCTTCCCGGCGCTGCCGGCGCAGGGAAAGCACTATGACCGCTATAGTGGCGATGAAGAAAAATATGGCAATGGGATGAGTGGTTATACCCGAGGGGTCTATTTGGGCATGCTGCACGGCCCGGCGGAAATTGAGCTCGAAGATGGGCCCCAGAATAAAGCCCAGGATCATGGGCACATGCGGAATGCCGGCCTTGAGCAGCACATAGCCCAGTACCCCGAAGGCCATGACGGACCAGACATCAAACATTCTGTTGGCATTGCCTATGGCACCAATGACGCACAGCATCATGACCACCGGCAGCAACAGGGCCTTGGGCACGCGCAGGATGCGGATGAAAATCCTGATGCCGAACAGCTCCATAAACAGCATGACCACAGCCGAGATCGCCAGGGCAAAAAAGATGCCGAAAACTTCCGGCCCTGATTTATCAAAGATCAGCGGACCGGGAGCTATGTGATGCACCATCAGGCCGCCCAGCAGCATGGCCGTGGCGCTGTCACCGGGGATGCCCAGGGTCAGCAGAGGGATCAGCGCCCCGCCTATGCCGGCATTGTTGGCTGTCTCCGAGGCCACCACCCCGTCAGGAATGCCGGTGCCGAATTTTTCGGGATAAGAGGACTGATTTTTGGCCGCGGTATAGGCCAGCATGCCTGAAATGGCGCCGCCTATGCCGGGCAGAATGCCTACCACTATGCCGATCAGGGCCGAGCGCAGCATATTGAACTTCTGGGCGGTAAATTCAGCCCAGGAAAAGCCGAACCATTTGAGTTTGACCTCGGTGTGTACCCCGGTTGACACCTGCCGGTGCACTTCCCCGGCGGCTTTGATGACCTCGGTAATGGCAAACAAACCAATCAGCAGGGTCAGCAGGGAGAAGCCGGCATTGAGTTCCACCAGCCCAAAGGTAAAACGCCGGGCTGAGTCTACCGGCGCCAGACCCACACAGGCCAGCATCACGCCCAGCAGCCCGGAGATCAGGCCCTTGAGGAGATCGCGGCCGGTCAGGGAGATGACCAGAGACAAAGCCAGCAGGGCCAGGGTGCAGTACTCATAGGGCCCGAATTTGATGGCCAGACCGGCCAGCAGCGGCGAAACCAGCATCAGCACCAGCAGGCCCAGTACAGTGCCGCAAAAGGAAAAGACCACTCCTATGCCCAGGGCTTTGCCGGCCTCCCCGCGGCGGGCCATGGGGGCTCCGTCAAAGGTGGTGGCTATGGAGGAGGGCGTGCCCGGGATATTGAGCAGAATGGCCGCAATCAGACCGCCGGAAATGCCGCCCACATAGAGGGCAATCAGCGTGGATACACCTTCAGCAGGCGTCATGGTATAGGTCAGCGGCAGAAACATCACTATGGCCATGGTGGCCGTCAGTCCCGGCAGGGAGCCGAAGACTATACCCACAAATACGCCTATGACAATCAGTCCCAGTACTTTGGGATCCAGTACGGACAGCAGGCCGGGAATAATATCAGCAGACACCCAGCTTCCTCCTTGAGGTTTTAGTCAAAATTTACTGGAAGAGCCAGCCTGCCGGCAGCAGAACCGCCAGTCCCCTGACAAAAATAAAATATGAGGCCGCAGAGCAGATCACGGCTATCAGCAGGGCGGAAAACCAGTGGCGCCGGCTGCCCTGCAAAATCATGATCTGGGCGGATATATACAGCGTACTGGCGGCCATAAAGCCCAGCGGTACCATCAGGGCGGCATAGGCTGCCAGAGCCGCAAAGGTCAGCAGCACCGCGGCATGCTCCCGGCACCAGGCAGCCGGGCTGCCCCGGCGCTGTTCCTTCCGTCCGGACCTGCGTCCGGAGCGCAGGGAGCGCAGGATCAGGGCGCAGGACAGCAGCAGCATACAGCCGGCCCAAATCCTGGGCATGGTGGCTGAATTGATCACCGCAGATCCGCCCAGGCCGGCAAAAGACTTGATGCCGGCTGCTTCATGGAAATACCACAGGGCAAACAGTGCCAGCACTACACCGGCAATGAGATCTTTTCGTCTGGAGTTCATATAAACGCTCTCAACATGCAGGCCGCAGCAGCCCCGGGTACAGGATCTCTTCTGCAGAAGGTTACTGCCGCAGCGGTTTTTGATAACACTCGGGATTGCAGACATCAGGCCACTGTTCGCCGCGCAGCACCGCCGCCACGCCCCGGGCGGCTGCGGTGGCCACATTGGAGGCCGCCTCCGCCGTCAGGCCGGCCATGTGCGGCAGGGCTATGACATTGTCCAGCTGCAGCAGCGGATGCTCAGCCGGCACCGGTTCGCAGGCCCAGACATCCAGACAGGCGGCCTGAATCTGCCGGCGCTGCAGGGCGGCACAGAGATCTGCTTCATTGATCACTTCCCCGCGGGCACAGTTGACCAGGACGGCCGTGCTCTTCATGCAGGCCAGCTCGGCGGCACTGATCATATGGCGGGTCTGCGCGGTAAGCGGCACATGCAGTGAGACCACATCAGCCGTCCGGAGCAGGGAGTGCAGATCGGAGCTGCAGGTCCAGCCCCGGGCGGTAATACTCTCCGGGCGTACATAGGGATCGTATACCTGCACCTGCATGCCAAAAGCAGCCCCCATGGCCGCCAGCAGGCTGCCTATATGGCCGCAGCCGATCAGTCCCAGGGTTTTGCCGTACAGCTCCCGCGCCCTATATTCACTGCGCACCTGCCAGCGTCCCTGCCGCAGTTCCCGGTCGGCCCGCGGCAGATCCTTGATGGCAGAGAGCATCATGGCAAAGGCACATTCGGCCACCGAGCGGGTATTGCCTCCCGGGGCGGTGACTACAGGTATGCCCAGGGCTGTGGCGGCGGCCACATCTATATTGTCCACGCCTACTCCCGGCCGGCCTATGACCTTAAGGCGGGGGCATTTTTCCATGGTTTCCCGGTCTATGTATCCTATGCGGATGATCAGGGCGTCGGCATCCTGCAGCAGCGGCAGATACTGCTCCGGGGCGCCGCCTCCGGCCACCACCGTATCCAGTCCGGCAGCTGCCAGCTCATTCATGCCGTCCTGATGCAGCGGATGGGTGATTACCACTCTGGCCATATTTCTCTTCTCCTCTCTTCTCTTCTTTGTGAGCCCGGGCTTATAGCTGCGGCCGGTTAATCATAAAGTTTGAACACTTCCAGCAGGGCTTCGTCTATGGCCCGGCTCTGCACATCAGCCGGCGCGCGGGCCGGACCCACCTTAAAGCCGCGCAGCTGTGCCGCCCGCTTGACCACAGAGTTGGGATTGCCGCGCTGCATGACATTGCGGAAGGGGCGGATCTTCTTCTGCGCCTCATTGGCCTCGGCAAATTTGCCGGCGGCAAAGAGATTGTAGATGGAGGTCATCAGCTCAGGGAAGACATTGGAGCAGCCGGAAACGGCACCGGCGCCGCCGGCCTGCAGAGTCCACAAAATCAGGGAATCGGAGCCGGCCAGCACAGCCAGGCGCGGATCGGTGTTTTCTATATACTTCAACGTATTGTCAAAATTGCCCGAGCTGTCCTTGATGCCTATGATATTGTCCAGGGCCGCCAGCTTTTTTAAGGTATCCACGCCTATATTGTTGCCGGTGCGGGCAGGTATGTTGTACAGCAGTACAGGCAGATCGGTGGAGCGGGCCACGGCAGTGTAGTGGCGGATCAGATCATCCTGCGACAGGGCGGTGAAAAAGGGAGTGATCACCGACAGACAGTCCACGCCGCCCAGGGCACTGACCTGCTCCGTCAGGGCCAGGGTTTCGCGGGTGGTGATGCAGCCGGTGCCGGCATACAGCGGCACGCGGCCGTCCACGGCCTGCACGGCTGTTTTGATGATCTCCAGCTTCTCCTCTCGGGAAAAAGCATAAAACTCACCATTGGTACCCAGGGCAAAGATGCCGTGCACCCCGGCTTTGATCAAATAATCTATGAAATCGGCATAAGCCTCGGGATTGAAATTTTCCTGTTCATCCAAAGCCGTTAAGACCGGGGTGATGATGCCGTGAGGTTTGAACATCCTGAAATTCTCCTTAGCATGTCCCCGCAGGGGCAGTGCAGTTGAGGTGTAGTGCTGACTGCAGCTGCAGTCAGGTTCCGGCTGTTGGCTGCAGCAGACTGCCGCCGCCGGCTGTGTCAAAGGCAGCGCGGTGGAAGATCGAATCCGGGGATATGGGGCCGCAGACATTGATGCCCGGCACCGGTCTGCCGTGGCGGCCGGAGCAGGGATTGGGGTGAGCTGTGCTTGAATTTGCCTGGGACATAGAAAAAATTGACACCACCTTCAGGTTCTGCCTGGTGCAGTCAATTCTAGCGCATAAAAAGTGCCACAAAAAGGCCCGGACGGTCAGGACGGACGAGGCGGCAGGAAGTATGCCGGGAGCGGGGAGCAGTCAGGAAAAACAGGACAGCAGCCGCTGGAAAACAGTCAGCAGGGTATGCTCACTGCCAAAGGAGCCGGCCTTGGAGATCAGCAGGCGGCCGGCCAGAGGACCGGAGAGAATGCGGCAGCAGGCACAGCCGGGCTCTATTTCGCCCTCTACAGTCAGCAGCTGTGCTCCCGCCGCCCGGCAGGCATGCACGGCAGTATCGCCGCCGGTCAGCACAAAGCCGGCAAAGTCGCTGCCGCAGAGGGCCATGATTTCCCCCAGGGCGCAGGCCGTGCGCTCGCCTGCCTCCCAGAAACTCAAATTGCGCTGCGCTGCCGCTTCCCGGCAGCGGCTTACATCATCTGCATACAGGGAAGAGCTGACCAGTACTGCCGCGTACTGCTTATCGGCGGCTGCCGCCTGTATGCGGGCTGCCGCGGCGGCGGCCGCAGCCTGGGGGTTATCAAGACAGGAAACAGGATCGAGATGAATGCCGCAGACATCGGTCCGGGCCAGCAGGGCGCTGCACTGCCGGCGGGCAGTGGCGCTGATGGAGCCGCATAAAAACAGCAGGCGGCCCCAGTGATGTTCATTTTTAGGCAGAAAAGGGCCGCCCGTCAACATAATCGCTCTGTCATGGAGGACACAGCGTTTTTCCGCACATGGTGCAGAAACCGGTGATAAGAGCGCAAATACGCTCCGAGCCAGTCCGGCTGAGCCGGCAAATAAAATTCTCTGCGCCGTCCGGCGCGCCGCGGCTGCCGCCAGATCCAGATCTCTCTGCTGTACGGCATCGCAAATGAACAGATTTTGGCCTCGTGAGCGTTTCTGCTCAATAAAACTGCTTACTGCTGCACTACTCCCGCTCAGCTGCGGCAGGGCAATCAGGGCAGGCTGCAGGCTGCTGTCGCGCTGCAGGATCTCCTCTATGCAGGAGGAGAACACCGGGCTTTTGGGCGCTGCGGCCAGCTCAGTCTGTTCCAGCGGCACCCCGTGCAGGTACTGTCTGCCCTGCAGAGTAGTGCGTCCCTGCTGCGGCAGGGCCGGAGCAAACAGACAAACTTCCGGATCTGCTTTCTCCAGCAGCACTTCCAGCTCTGCGCCTATACAGCCGCGCATGGTGGAATCTACTTTTTTGAAAATGATGGTATTAATGCTGCATTTTGATTGAAAATAATCAAAAACCGCTGCCACCTTCTGCCTTGCTGCCGCCGGAGGCAAATCCCGGCTTTCACTGTCACAGACCAGAACTTCCGCGCTCAGGGCTGCTTCCGGCAGCTGCCGGTCCGGCGGAAAGATTACTGCTGCAGTACGCATCCCGGCTGCGGCGGCCATGGCGGCGCTGTCAGCCGCTCCGGTGAGGTCATCGGCGATGATCAGGCAGCGCAGCATGTGGGTTATCTTTCAATCATATCCAATCACATTTTTTGATTATATTTACTATTTTAAGATTGAAAACAATCAAATATTTTACTTGTGATAAGGATCACATTTGCCTGAGCAGGCGCGACTCCGGGGCCGGCCGCCGGCTTGTTATAATGAACAGAAAAATTAGTGATTATTTTCGCACACCATTCCAATACAACAGGCAGCATCAGAAGAAATCAACTCTCTGCGGCAGGCAGGCAGGAAGCAGGGGATGGATCCTGTGCGTAAAGACAAGGCAGGCCGTGCATGACAGAATCGCGATCCAGGCAGATCATCGATTACTTAAAGCAGCACAATTTGGTAACAGTCAATGAACTGGTCAAGCTGACCGGTTTTTCCCCGGCGACTATCCGCCGCGAGCTGGTTAAGCTGGACGCGGAAGGTGTGATCTACAGGGTTCACGGAGGAGTGACGCTGCACCGTTTTGTCGCTGATCAACCCACCACTTCCCAGAAAGAAGGCGCCCATCCCCGGGAAAAAGCAGCCATAGCCGAAGAGGCCATTAAATTAATCAAACCAGGCGATGCTGTGGTATTTGATGCCGGAACCACCACCATACAAATAGCCCGCGGGGTGCTGCATATGCCGCTGCGCGTCATCACCAATGATTTGCGCATAGGACTGCTGCTGGCTGAATATCAGCAGATAGAGACTTCCATTACCGGCGGCACGGTGGACTGGAGCTCACAGTCCTGTATTGGTCCGCATGCCACCGCCCTGCTGGAGACCATACATCCGACCATGACCTTTGTCTCCTGCAATGCCTTTTCCACCCGCAACGGCATTACCGCCCCCACTTTTGAAAAGGCCTATATGAAGCGCACGCTGCTCCATCAGTCCGGCCGCACCATATTGGTGGCCGACAGCAGCAAATACGGCCTGACCCAGCTGTTTGAAGTAGGGCCGCTGACCGATTTGGATATGATCATCACCGACCGGGGGCTGGATGCCGCAGCGGCAGAGGAGATCCGCCGCATGGGAGTGGAGCTGCGGCTCTGCTGAAAAAATCATCATCTCTCATCTCCGGCCGCAACTCGGCCCGGCTGCCGGCCGGGCTTAAGGCGCCAGCCGCTCTATATCCCAGCCGTCAGGGGTCTTCTGGTAAATGAAACGGTCATGCAGGCGGTTGGCCCGGCCCTGCCAGAATTCCACACTGTCAAAGGTAACGCGGTAGCCGCCCCAGAAGGAAGGCAGAGGAATTTCTCCTTCGCGGAATTTCTCCTTGATTTCCCTGAAGGCCTTTTCCAGCACCGAGCGGGCTGAGATGCGGGAGGACTGCTGTGAGGCCCAGGCTCCAATCTGACTGTCACGCGGCCGGCTGTGGAAGTATTTGATGCTCTCGGCTGCACTCATCTTGCTGGCCGTACCGGTGAAAATCACCTGCCGCTCCAGAAAATACCAGGGGAAAAGCAGGCAGACCTTGTTGTTTTCGGCTATGTCATGGGCTTTGCGCGAGCCGTAATTGGTGTAGAAGATCAGACTTTTTTCATCATAGCCCTTGAGCAGCACCATGCGCGAATGCGGCTGACCGGCGGCATTAACCGTGCTGACCACTACTCCATTGGGATCATAAAGCCCGGCGTCAATTGCTTCCTGCAGCCACTTTTCAAACAGCGAAATTGGCTCAGAGGTCAGATCACTTCTGGCCAATCCTGACATGGTATAACTGCGGCGCAGACCGGAAACATCAATCATAGTGACCTCCTATTTTGATTTTGACTGCTATATCTTGAGAGATACATCACTAAAAACAATTTTGCTATCCGTATTATAAGCCTGCTCATCTGATCAATGGTAGAATAACGCGCGTGATATGGCCGCAAGACGGCTGAACAGGTTTTTGTGATTAGTTTGAAGTTTTAAAAGGTTTGTCATGTCTGATATGAAACTTTGCCTTGTAATCAACTGCGGCAGCACCTCAGTTAAGTTTGCCATCATGGATCCTACCGATGGCCACGTATTTTTAAACGGTCTGGCAGAGGCCTTAAGCCTGCCCGAGGCTGAGATTTCCTGGCGTTTTGCCGGTGAAGACAAGCAGAAAGCCAAGATCCCCGGCGCTGATCACGCCCAGGCCCTGGATTATCTGGTCAAGGAAATTTTAGCTCCTCATCCTCACCTGCTGCAGGGCATTGTCGCCTGCGGTCACCGCATTGTGCACGGCGGCGAGTTCTACAGTCAGCCTACCTTAATCGATGACACCGTGGTGGAGAACATCAAAAAGGTTATTCCTTTTGCTCCTCTGCACAACCCGGCCCACATCCTCGGTATTGAGGCTGCCCGCAAGTCCTTCCCGAGCATTCCGCACGTGGCTGTATTCGACACCGCCTTCCATCAGACCATGCCGCCTGAAGCTTACCGTTTCGCCATTCCTGAGCAGTACTACCGCGAAATCGGCATCCGCAGATACGGTGCCCACGGTACTTCCCATCAGTACCTCTCCGAGCAGGCTGCCGTCTATCTGGGCAAGAATCCTGAGGATGTCAATGTGATCACCTGCCATCTGGGCGGCGGTGCTTCCGTCTGCGCCGTCAAGGGCGGCAAGTGCATGGATACCTCCATGGGTCTGACCCCGCTGGACGGCCTGGTCATGGCCACCCGTACCGGTGAGATCGACGCCTCTGTAGTATTCTTCCTCTGCGAGCGCTGCGGCATGACCCCCAATCAGGTGCAGGAGCTCTTCAACAAGAAGTCCGGCCTGCTGGCCCTGTCCGGTGTTTCCTCCGACATGCGTCCGATCTGCGAGGGTTACGAGCATGGTGATGAGAAGTGCACTCTGGCCATGAATACCTTCTGCTACCGTCTGGCCAAGTTCATCGCCTCCTACTATGTACCGCTCGGCCGCGTGGATGCCATAGTCTTTGCCGGCGGCATTGGCGAGAACTGCTGGGAAGCCCGCGAGATCACCTGCCAGATGCTGCATGATTCTCTGGGCGTGGATCTGGATCTGGAGCTCAACAAGAAGGCCATGCCTCGTCTGGGCTTTGAGGGCGGTGAGATCTCCACCCCGGCCTCCAAGGTCAAGGTCTTTATGATCCCTACCAATGAAGAGCTGATGATTGCCCGTTCCGCTTTCAATTTCCTCTAATAGCCGGAACGGCTTCACGCCTCTCTTCAAAGGCTTAAGTCTGCGGGCTCTGCTATAATGCCCGCAGCTGTGCAAAAACCCTGCCGGCGGCAGGGTTTTTGCACATCAGGACACTACACTTTACCAAGCAGAGGAAATATACGTGCAGCAGCAACAACAAGAGCAGCCGGCAGCTGAGGAAAAAGCAGGGCGCAGTCAGACCGCAAACTCCGGCGGATCTTCAGCCAAAAATCCCGATGATCCGCGCTGGTATCCCATTATCCTGAGCGATACATCCAAACAGCAGACTACTTCCTTTATGCGCGGCTACAAGCTGTTCTGGCCTTTTTTGAAACCTTTCTGGCCCATGGCCCTGCTGGGCATTCTGCTGACCATTCCCGTAGGCGCCCTGGATGCCGTTATCGCCGCCTTTTTAAAGCCCTTTACCGATCAGGTGATGGTGGAGCGGCAGGAGGATTTTGCAGCCTACGTGCCGCTGATCATCATAGCCTTTACCCTGGTGCAGGGCGTGTTTATCTATTTGGCAGCGCTCATCAACGGCTATGTGGGCGGCAAGATCAATCTGCTGATCCGCACCAGACTTTATTTCAAGCTGCTGACTTTTGATACCAGATTTTATGATGCCAACAACTCGGGCAGTATTATCTTCCGCTTCTACAATGATGCCGAACAGGCCTCCAGCGGGCTCATATCCAACATCAAGCTCTTTTTGACCAAGTTCTTCTCCTCCGTGTCCCTGCTGGGCGTGCTGATTTACAATTCCTGGGAGCTGACCTGCTGTGCCGTGGGCGTGCTGATCTTCCTCATCCTGCCGCTGCGCATAGTCAGAAAACGCATCAAAAAGATCATCTCCCGCTCGGTGGTAGGCAATACCTCCATCATCACGCTGTACAACGAGACCACACAGGGCAGCCGGGTGATTAAGGCCTTTTCCCTGCGCAAGCTGATGCAGCAGACCTTTCTGGACAAGGCGGAATTTATTTTCCGCATGAATTTCAAGCTGGTTCGCGATACCAACTGGCTCTCGCCGGTGATGCATCTAGTCAGTGCCATAGGCGTGGCTCTGGTGCTGTATTTCGGCGTCAGCCTGATTTTGGCCGGCACCATTACCTCAGGCTCCTTCGTGGCCTTCCTGGCCGCCCTGATCATGCTCTATACGCCGCTCAAGAGCATAGGCAACAATTTCATTTCCGTGCAGCAGGCCCTGCTGGCCTTAGATCGCATCTATCAGCTGCTCAATTACCACAGCTTTGAAGATGCCGCCGCAGAGGGTGCCGAGCTCCCCGGCGTGCACGAGGGAGTGGAGTTCCGGGATATACACTTCTCCTATACTGCCGACCGCGAGGTGTTAAAGGGCGTGTCCTTCCAGGTGCCCATAGGCCGCAAGCTGGCCCTGGTGGGCAACTCCGGCGGCGGCAAGACCACAGTATGCTCGCTGCTCCTGCGGCTGTATGAGCCGGACAGCGGTCAGATCCTCATCGACGGGCATGATATACGCGAATACAGCCTCGATGCCCTGCGCGCGCAAATGGCTGTGGTCTTTCAGGACAGCTTCCTCTTCCAGGGCAGCATCAGGGACAATATAGTCTGTGCCAAGCCTGATGCCACCGAGGAGGAAATAGCCGCCGCTCTGCAGCGCTCCTATCTCAGCGAATTTGTCGCCGGCCTGCCCGAGGGCCTCAATACACAAATAGGCGAGCGCGGCATTTCTCTTTCCGGCGGACAGAAACAGCGCCTGTCCATAGCCCGGGCCCTGATCCGCAATGCCCCTATAGTGATTTTGGATGAAGCCACCTCGGCTTTGGACAATAAATCCGAAAAGGTAGTGCAGCAGGCTCTGGATGAGCTGATGCGCGATCGTACCACCATAGTGATTGCCCACCGGCTGTCCACCATCCGCGATGCCGATGAAATCCTGGTGATCAATGACGGTCAGATTGTAGAGCAGGGCAGTCACGAGCAGCTGCTGGCCCAGGGCGGAGCCTATGCGGCGCTGTATTTGTCGCAGTTCAAGTCCATGGCCGATGAGCAGGCCGATCTCAATGCCCTGCAGCAGTCGTCAGGGGAGGGTTCTTAATGCGCGCACACAGCAAAATCAATGCCTGTCTTGATGCCGTGGAAGCGCAGCTGCGCGCCCTGGGTTACTGGCAGGGACCGGCCGGACGGCCGGCTGAAGAGGCTTTTTTAAGTCAGCTGCCTTTTTGTCTGGATACCATGGAGCTGCCGCAGTGGCTGGAGTATGTGCTCTTGGTGAAGCTGCGGGAAATGCTGGCTGCAGGCAGTGAACTGCCGTCCCGCCTGGCAGTGGCTCCCATGGCGCAGGAGTACTGGCGCGGCCACTGGGGTGAGCACCGCAATTTGATTGCCGCCCTGCGGGAGCTGGATCTGTGTTTTGGCACTCAGGAGCAGTAAAGATGGAGCAGGCTGAGGAAGCACAAAGCGGGGACAAGCTGCGGGTGGTACTGCTGCCGCTGGCCGGGGGAGTGGTGTATCTGCCGCTTGCCGCTCTGCTGCAGGTGCTGAAGAAGAAAGCCCTGCAGCCGGCCGCCGGAGAGTGCTGCGGCCTGGTGCCGGCCGGAGCAAATCTGCCGCCGGCTAATGTATATGATCTGCAGACGCTGCTGTATCTGCCACCCGGGCATCATGGCAGCAAAAGCCGTATTCTGCTGCTGCAGGCCGGCGGACGCTGTTTTGCCCTGCAGGTGGAGGACATTCTGCAGGTAGCAGACTTGCCGCGCCCTGAGCTGCAGCCGCTGCAGCAGGATGGCGTGCCGCAGCTCCTGCAGCAGGCGGCTGAAGCCTCGCTGCTCTGCTCTGCGGGTACCTTTGCCGGCCAGCCGCTTTTGGGGCTCAATCTGCCGGCGCTGGCCGAACGCCTGCCGGAAGCGGCAATATAAGCAAAAGCAATCCACCCTCCTTTTTCCTGTACATCTAAATTCCCGCTCTGCTGCCGGACAGATCTGCCAAATTCTGCCCGGTCAGCTTTTCGCTGCTTTATTTTGGTGCAGGATCGAACTGTCCCCTTATCCGGCAGCCGGCTGCACCATAAGAGAAAATGGCGGAAAAAAGCTGTTTATACCTGCAAAAATTGATAAGCGCTTTTGGGTTTGTCAATGTATAAAAAGTGATCAATCAGGGTGTTTTGGTAAAATTTAAAAATTTTTTTGCGTAAATTGTGATCTAAACCAAATTTTTGTGTATACTATGTCCAACTTCGTAAGACACTCCTTATTTGATTGACGTGGGAGCCCCCAAAGCTCCCATGTTTGTTTTTTCAGATCCCCTCCTGCCTTTTTCCTCACTTGATTTTATTGATCAACTAAATTCTCATTTAGTCCCCTGGCAATTTCAGCTGCCGGCACGGCTCTGCCGTTTGCAAGGTCAGGCCCTGCAGGGTAAACTTGTGCAGTTCTAGCCAATCAACAAGCCTGTGAGAATAAGAATAATTTTCCATCATGACCCAGATTAACAAGCCTGTGCCGCCTGGGCACGCCGCCGTCAGGATTGTTTCCCTGCAGGCTGCAGAGGTGTCCGGACTAAAACGGCAGCGGGGCAGCAGGGAGGAGCAGTCTGCCTCAAATGAACTGCGCGTGGTCCAGCCTTTTACCAAGTGGGCCGGCACCAAACGCTCAGTATTAAAACAGCTGATACCGCTGGTACCTGAGAAATTCACTTCCTACTTTGAGCCCTTTGCCGGCAGCGGGGCGCTTTATTTTGCAGTGGGCTACCGGGCCTCCGGTACCTGCTATCTCAATGACTGCAATGCCGAGCTGATGAATACCTATGTGCAGCTGCGCGACAACCTGGAAGTGCTCAAAAAGCGCCTGCGCACCTATGTTTATGATCGGGATTTTTATCTGGAAGTCCGCGCCCGCGACCGCGATCCCCAGTTTATGCTCAGCGATCCTGTAGATCGGGCCTGCCGGCTGCTGTATTTGATGCGGGTGTGCTACAACGGGCTGTACAGGGTGAACAGAAAGAATTATTTCAATGTGCCTTTTGGGCGTTATGAGAACCCTGAGATCTGCAATGATGAGCTGCTTGATGCCGCTTCAGCCTATCTCAATCTCACCCGTACCAAGATCTTCTGCCGGGATTACCGGGAGCTGCGCGCCTATATGCGCCCCGGCTGCTTTGTCTATCTCGATCCGCCCTATATGCCTGTCTCCAGCACTTCCAAATTTACCAACTATCAGGATCGTGCCTTTGGGACGGCACAGCAGGAGGAGCTGGCCGCTTTCTGCCAGGAGCTGCACCGCGCCGGCATCAAATTTATGCTGAGCAATTCCAACTGCGACTTCATCCGTGAGCTCTACCAGGACTTCAATATACATGTCATCAGCGTCAACAGGCGCATCAACCGCGATCCCAGTCGCCGCAGCGGGCAGACGGAAGTGGCAGTCACCAATTATTAGTAGTCCTGCAGCTGCCAAAAGAAAACCGGGCGGTGCCCGGTTTTCTGCTGCGGTTTTTGTGTATTTGCTGTGTAGTTGTATAAATACTGCCTGTTAGAGCACGGCTCCGAGCTCCTGACGCAGGGCAGCGGCGGCACCGCGCAGACCGGCTAAGCTGTCGGTGATCACATAGGTGGGAATGCGTTGCATATAGGACTTAAATCTGCCCTTGTCCTCAAAGGCCTCGCGGAATTTGGACTGCTTGAAGAACTCGATGAAGCGCGGGACCACGCCGCCGGCTATATAAACGCCGCCGAAAGTGCCCAGGTTCAAAGCCAGATTGCCGCCGAAACGGCCCATCAGGCGGCAGAAGGTTTCCAGGGCCTCCAGGCAGTCCGGATCGGCCGGAGTGGCCAGAGCTCTGGAGGTAACGTCAGCCGGGGTTAAATTAGGCTGCAGGCGCTCATTGCGCATGGCTATGGCTTCATAAAGGTTGACCAGGCCGGGGCCTGAGAGCACACGCTCGGCGGAGACATGACCGATACGGGCGCGCATGGTAATTAAGATCAGATCTTCTGCCATATTGGCCGGGGCCAGATCCACATGACCGCCTTCACCAGGCAGGGACAGCCACTTGTCGCCCACGCGCAGGATATGGGCCACGCCCAGTCCGGTGCCGGCGCCGTATACGGCTATGGGAGCGCGCGGATCGGGCTCGCCGCCGCCTATTTTCACTACATTCTGCGGATCAAGACAGGTGACGGACATGGACATGGCGGTGAAGTCGTTGATCATCATCAGGGTATCCAGGCCGAGGTTGTTTTTCAGCTGCGACTGCGAAAACTCCCAGGGATTGTTGGTCATCTTGATGTAATCGCCGGTAATGGGGCAGGCTATGGCTATGCAGGCTGCCTTGAAGTCGCAGCGGGTTTCCTGCCTGAACTTCAAAATGCAGTTTTCCAGACTCTCATTTTCCAGGGCTGAATAGATGATGGGGGTTGAGATGGTGCCGTCTTCAAGATTGCACAGGGACAAACGGGCGTTGGTGCCGCCTATATCGCCCACCAGGGCCTGTCCGCTTAAAGCTGTCATGAAAATCTCCTTAAAGTATCCTGATTCCGGGCTATTTTAGCGCACCCCCTGCAGAGAAAAGCGCAGTATCCTGTTCAATAAACGTGAAATCTTCCACCAGAGTTGGTGCCGGTGCCGGCGGGGGAGGGGGGCGACACTTAGAGACAAAAAAGGACCTCACAGCTGAGGTCCGGATCGGGGCAGATGCTGATCTGCCCTGCTTTTAATCTTAGTCTATGGAATTGTCTTCGGATGAGGAGCTGGAGAAATCGCCGCCGCTCATTTCATCGTCACCCACCGAGCACAGACGGTGCAGATGACGCGGCCTGATTACGGTCAGGTACTTCTTGAAGACCTTGGCATAGGGATCGGTGATCACGCCGTCACCGTGCAGCTGCTCCAAAAATACCTTTTCAGTTTCATCTGCAGGCTCGCGAGTGCCCTGATGCAGTTCCATCATGGCCGTACCGCAGCTTTCCAGCAGGTTGGTCTCGCGGATGGAAAATTCGCCGCTACGGCGGATGCCGCGGGCAAAATGCTGAAAATCGTTGAATTGCTTTTCAGACTCAAAACTCATCAGTATTCAGCGCCTCGGGTAAGCGCTGCCTCCATTGCTGTATGCTTGGACGGCGGCAGGATTTTTCTGCCGCCTGGGGAAAAAATGTGCGGCTATCTTAACATTTTTTGCCCGGCTCGTGCCAATACCCGGGCAGGGGGTAGCCGGGGCGTCCGTACAGGGCGGAAAATGTGAACTGCAGGGCAGGATTTGAGCCTTTGATAGTGCTTTGCTACAATCAGCCCATGACAGTCAAGAGATGACAGTGAGCGGCCCGGGGCCGCTGCTGCTGCCTAATTGGAGCAGATTTAAATGGAATTAAATGCAAAAGAGCGCATCCCGCGCAACTTTATTACCGATATCATAGATGACGATTTGCAAAACGGGCGCGAGGATCATGTAGCCACCCGTTTCCCGCCTGAGCCCAACGGCTATCTGCATATAGGCCATGCCAAATCCATCTGTCTTAATTTTGGTCTGGCCCGTGATTATCAGGGCACCTGCAATCTGCGCTTTGACGATACCAATCCGGTCAAGGAAGACATGGAATACATCCGCTCCATAGAAAATGATGTGCAGTGGCTGGGTTTTAAGTGGAGCGGAGAAGTACGCCACTCCTCAGATTACTTCGATAGGCTTTACGGCTATGCCGTGGAACTCATTGAGCAGGGACTGGCCTATGTGGATGAGCTCTCCCCGGATGAGATCCGCGAGTACCGCGGCACCTTAAAGGAGCCCGGCCGCAACAGCCCTTACCGCGACCGCAGCATTGAGGAAAATCTGCGGCTGTTCGAGCAGATGAAAAATGGTGAGATAGAGGAAGGCGCCGCCTGCCTGCGGGCCAAAATAGACATGGCCTCGCCTTTTATCTGCATGCGCGATCCGGTGATCTACCGCGTGCGCTTTGCCGAGCATGCCATGACCGGAAACAAGTGGTGCATCTACCCCATGTATGATTTCACCCACTGCATTTCCGACGCCATTGAGGGCATTACCCACTCCATCTGCACCCTGGAGTTCCAGGACAACCGCAGACTTTATGACTGGGTGCTCGATCACATCTCCATCAAGGCCAGGCCGCATCAGTATGAGATGAGCCGGCTTAATCTGGAGTATTCCCTGACTTCCAAGCGCAAGCTCAATATCCTGGTGGAAAAGGGCATAGTGGACGGCTGGGATGATCCGCGCCTGACCACCATTTCCGGTCTGCGCCGCCGCGGCTATACCCCGGCTTCCATCCGCGAGTTCTGCCGCCGCATAGGCGTGACCAAGCAGGAAAACACGGTGGAGATGAGTGCTCTGGAAAGCTGCGTGCGCGAGGATTTAAATGAGCATGCCCCGCGCGCCATGGCCGTGCTGCATCCCCTGAAGGTGGTGATAGACAATTTCGGCACTGAAGGTGTGGAGCAGACTGAGTTCTGCGTGCCCAATCATCCCGAGCATCCGGAAATGGGCAGCCGCACTGTCACCATTTCCCGGGAAATCTATATAGATGAGGCTGACTTCCGCGAGGAGGCCAACAAGCAGTATAAGCGCCTGAAGCTGGGCTCCGAGGTGCGTCTGCGCCACAGCTACATCATCAAGGCTGTGTCCTGTGAAAAGGATGACAGCGGCCGGGTGGTACTGGTTCATGCCGAGGCCGTGCCCAATTCCGCAGGTGCCGCCGTGGAAGGTCACAAGCCCAAGGGAGTGATTCACTTTGTCAACGCCCAGGACTGCCTGGACGCCGAGGTCAATCTCTACTCCTGCCTCTTTACCGATCCCAATCCGGGAGCAGCCGAGGATTTCCTCAGCGTGATTAACCCCGATTCCAAGACGGTGATAAGTCACGCCAAACTGGAGAAATCCCTGCAGAGCGCCAGGCCGCTGCAGTCCTTCCAGTTTGAGCGCGAGGGCTATTTCTGCGTGGACAGCAAAAACTTTGTGGAAAACCATCCGGTATTCAATCTCACCGTAGCCCTCAGGGAAAACAAAAAAGCCGCAGTCTGAACTTTCTGAACTCAAATAAAGAGGAAAAAAGAGGAGGACGGAGCCTGCGGCCGGCTCCGGATCCGGCAAAATTCATCCTTAGGCATTTTTGCGGTAAAACTGTATAATTTTCCGGCAAAAATGCGTGATTTTCTCAAGTCGGGAGCATATCTCAACCAGAATCCAGGGATGTATTTGGCCTGCGGCAGGATCTCTCCCCGGGCACAGGCGGCAGGCTGCGGTAAGCCAGCCGCCAGGCCTGGGTGGAGAGCGGCAATTGAAATGTCAATTGTAAATTGCCTTCAAGCTTAGTACATTAGATTAAATAAAGAGGGGGTTATGTACTGCAGACCGGCCCGATGCAGCCTGAGGCAGAGGCAGGATTAAGCTGATTTTTCCTGTATAAAGCTTCCCCCAATCTCATAAATTTTGTGAATTACCACAGGAGTTTACTGATGAGTGATTTTGAAAGCGACTTAGACAATGGTGATACCAGCCTGGCACCGCCTCCCGGCAGCGAATATGAAGTAGCTTTTTCTTATCATTCTGAGACTCAGATTGAGCGTGCCTACGATAAAGCTGAGCACTGGGTAAAGGCAGGAGTAAGACCGGACAAGCTCATATTGTGCAACCGCAGCATGAGCGTGATTAACTTCCGCAAGGTCATGCGTGATCCTATATTGATTCAGGCCGGCGTGACCCGCTACATAGACTTCCGCTGCTCACTTACCTTATCCGATACTGATGTGGATGCCGTCTTTTCCTCCGTATGCTACTACGACTCCGAGGACAAGGATCCGGTATACATCAATGCCTATGATCCCGAGCTGGGCTCCATTAAGGAAGTGCTCAATTTAGTCAGTCAGAACCTGTTTAATTATCTGCAGAAACCCCTGCTGCGCGGTCAGCAATGAACTGTCTGCTTATCACCGGCGGGGCAGGGTTTATAGGTACCAATTTTGTGCTCCGGCTGCAGGAGCACAATACAGGGCAGCGGCTACTCGTGGTCGATGCCCTGCATTATGCCGGACGCCGGGAAAATCTGCAGCCGCTGATTGACAGCGGGGCGGTGGAGTTTGTGCAGGGCGATATCACAGATGAGGCCCTGATGCGCTCGCTGCTGCGGGAATTTGGGGTGGATGCCATAGTCAATTTTGCAGCGCACACGCATGTGGACCGCTCCATAGCCGATCCCCGGCCTTTTTATAAAAACAATGTAGAGGGTACCTGCAGCCTGCTGTCGGCCGTGCTGTCCGTGCAGTCCGCCACCGGGCACGACATACGTTTTCATCAGATCTCCACTGATGAAGTATTCGGCAGTCTGGAGCCTGGCGATCCCCCCTTCCGGGAGGATTATCCCTACAGACCCAGCTCACCTTATTCCGCCTCCAAGGCGGCGGCCGATCATTTTGTGCAGGCCTTCTGCAGAACCTACGGTCTGCATACCACCATATCCTACTGCTCCAACAATTACGGCCCTTATCAGTACCCGGAAAAACTACTGCCGCTGTCTCTGTCCGCCCTGCTGCAGGGGAGAAAGATCTCCATATACGGCGACGGCCTGCAGCAGCGGGAGTGGATTCATGTAGACGATCACTGCCGCGGGGTGGAGCTGATCTTAAGACACGGTAAGGTGGGGCGCAGCTACAACATAGGCGGGGGCTTATCCCTGACCAATCTGCAGTTTCTCCAGCAGCTGTACCACATTCTGTGCACTGTATTTGCCGAGCGCCCGGAGCTGGCCGGCATTTATCCTGATTCCTTTGCCGCCGGCGCCGCCTGCGGTGCGGCTGTGCCGCCTTTTGCCGAGGTAGTGCAACATGTGGCCGATAGGCCCGGTCATGACAGACGCTATGCCCTGGATCCGGCCCGGGCGGCGGCAGAGCTGGGGTTTAGCTCCTGCATCCCTCCGGCTGCAGGAATGCGGCAGACTGTTTTGTGGTATATTGACCGGAAGTCTTATTTGGCAGAATGAATCAGTACAATCAAGTTTCATAAGAAAAACAATTTTTCAAAGGAGTTTAGCTGTGTCTTTCAAGTTCACCGCTCCGGCTGCGGTAACCCTGTGCCTGTGGGCGCTGTCCGGCTGTTCCACCGTCAGCAGCCTGTGGCAGATGTATGACGGCAGTGTCAGCACCTCTCTGCGTGAACCGACCGGATATTATGAGCATACAGAGGTTTCCGCGTCGGGTGACAAACTGGTGGTACCGGAAGGACTTAATCAGCCGGCCCGCGACCGTACCCTGATGCTGCCTGAAGTAAACGGCCTGCTGCCGGGAGCGGTGGGTGCGAATATGGACGTGCGGGCACCGGTGGTGCAGCTGCGCTCCGCTGCCGGACTGCAGTCCGTGTGGGCTGACGGCGAAAGCATAGTGTGGCTGAACTCCGGCAGCACACAGAATGTGGCTGATGAAAGCCAGGCCTGGGAGCTGCTGATGCGCGCCCTCGAGCGCATGCACCTGCAGGTGGGTGAAGTCACCCCGGGAGCCTACGAGTTCACCACTGCGGCCGCCGATTTCAATGAATACGGCACTCCGCGCTCCATGACCGCCGCGGCCGATGAAGACGGAGTGTATTACCGGCAGATTTACCGCATCCGCATAGGCCGCAATGCGGCAGGCAATATAGGTATAGCCACCTCGGTCATAGGCTCCATGACCGTGGCCAAAGCCGGACTGTTTTCCTTCTCCACTACCCGTACTCTGAATGATATTCTCACCCCGGCTGAGTTGGAGCGCTTTGCCGTGGGTTTCTCCAATCACCTCATCCGCAGCATGCAGACGGTTACCGCAGCTGCAGAGTATTTTGACGGCACGGTCAGCGTCACCCTCGATCGCGACAACAACGGTCAGGACTGCCTGGTAGTGGATGCCCCTTATCAGCGTACCTGGGATGTCATGCGCAATCTGCTGCCGGACTGGGGCTTTACCGTCACCGAGTACTCGGTATCCCACAGCTCCTTTAAGGTGGAATACGATGAGCCTGATGCCGACTTCTTCCAGGCCCGCGGGGTGGACAATTTCGGTCTGGAGGACGGCGAGTACATCATCCGCGTCTCCATAGATCGTGATCGGACCTTTATCATCTTCTACAACAAGGACGATCATCCGCTCAAGCCTCAGGAAATTGCCCGTCTCTATCCCGGATTCTCGGCTGCTCTGACCAGGGCCTTTGCCGCCTATGGCGGAACCGGCCTCTGATTGAGAGCAGAATAGTTGCCATATCGCCCGCAGAAATTTAAATTTGCGGGCAAATAAGAGTACAATAGGCCCTGCAGTCGAGCAGGGCTGCAGCTTTGTTTTTTTACTCCAACTGGAATTTTTTTAAAAATGGAAAAATTACGTGAACTCTACCGCGGCAAGGCCAAGTCTGTTTATGAGACCAATGATCCTGATCACTACATCATGCTTTTCCGCGACGACACTTCAGCTTTTGACGGCAAGAAGATTGAGCAGTTGGATCGCAAAGGCCGCACCAACTGCCATTTCAACTATTTCATCATGAAGAAGCTCGAAGAAGCCGGCATTCCGGTTCACGTCGAGGAGCTGATCTCCGATACCGAGTGCGTGGTGAAGAAGCTGGAGATGGTTCCGGTGGAGTGCGTAGTCCGCAATGTCAGCGCTGGTTCCATCTGCCGTCGTCTGGGTGTGGAAGAGGGCCTGGATTTAGTGCCTCCCACCTTTGAGTTCTTCTTAAAGAACGATGAGCTGCATGACCCTATGGTCAATGACTCCCACATTATCTCCTTTAAGTGGGGCACTCAGGAGCAGATCGATGAGATGCGCGCTCTGTCCTACAAGATCAATGAGATCTTAAAGGATCTGTTTGACAAGGCCGGCCTGATCCTGGTCGACTACAAGCTCGAGTTTGGTCTGTATCAGGGCAAGCTGATCCTGGGCGATGAGTTCTCTCCGGACGGCTGCAGACTGTGGGACAAGGAAACCCGCAAGAAGCTGGACAAGGATCGTTTCCGTCAGGGCCTGGGCGGGGTGATTGAGGCTTACGAGGAAGTAGCCCGCCGCATCGGCTGCCCGCTGTAATATTTTACAAACTACATTTCAGGCAGGCACACAGTGGTCTGGTGCCTGTGTCTACAATTGTTGAAAGCGCCGGATTTGCCGGCGTTTTTGATTCCGCCCGGCAAATTTGGCTGCCACTTTGCAAATTTGGCCGGACACAGCACGGCCTAATGAAAAATCAGTTAAACTAAATCAATCAAGGTTAATTGCAATGATGGAAGTGATTTATGGCTAAAATGCGCAGAACAAAGATTGTGACCACTCTCGGACCGGCCACTGACAGACCGGGCGTGCTGGAAGGCATTATCAAAGCCGGAGCCAATGTCGTCAGAATTAACTTCTCCCACGGCAGTCCGGAAGATCATGCCAAGCGGGTGTCTGAAGTACGCCGGGTCTCCCGGGAGCTGGACCGCCCGGTAGCCATCATGGGCGATTTGCAGGGACCGAAAATCAGAATAGGCTCCTTTAAGGAAGGCCACATCATGCTCAAGATAGGCGATCAGTTCATCCTCGACGGTGAGCTCGATCTGCATGAGGGTGATCAGGAGCGCGTAGGCATCACCTACAAGGAGCTGCCTCATGATTTGAAGACCGGAGATATTCTGCTGCTCGATGACGGCCGCATTCAGCTGGCCGTAACCCGGGTGGAAGGTCATCTCATCTATACTGCCGTCATAGTAGCCGGGGTGCTGTCCAACTCCAAAGGCATCAACAAGCAGGGCGGCGGCCTGTCTGCTCCGGCCCTGACGGAAAAAGACCGCCGGGACATTAAAACTGCAGCCGAGCTTGATCTTGATTATATTGCTGTGTCCTTCCCGCGCTGCGGCGATGATCTGCGCGAAGCCCGCCGTCTGCTCACTGAAGCCGGTTCATCCGCCCGCATAGTAGCCAAGGTGGAGCGTGCCGAAGCCGTGGAAAATGAGGACAGCATGCGCGACATCATTATGGCCAGCGATGCCGTGATGGTGGCCCGCGGTGATCTGGGTGTGGAAATAGGCGATGCCAGGCTGATGAGCGTGCAGAAGAAGCTGATTAATCTGGCCCGCGGCCTGGACCGGGTGGTCATCACTGCCACGCAGATGATGGAATCCATGATTAAGTCTCCCATGCCTACCCGCGCCGAGGTAATGGACGTGTCCAATGCCGTGCTCGACGGTACCGATGCCGTCATGCTCTCGGCTGAGACCGCAGCCGGTGATTTCCCAGTGGAGACGGTGCGGGCCATGTCCAATGTCTGTCACGGCGCCGAGCTCTCCATTCAGCGATCTGGCTACCGCGCCGAGCGCACCTTTGAGACGGCAGAAGAGACCGTAGCCATTACTTCCATGTTTGCTGCCAATCATCTGCGCGGCATTCACGGTCTGATTGCCTTTACCGATACCGGCCGCCTGCCGCTGCTGATGTCGCGTATCCGCTCCGGCCTGCCTATTTATGCCTTTTCACGCTATGAGCATGCCGTGCGCTGCATGAATATGTACCGCGGTGTGTTCCCCTTCCTGTTTGACACCGGGGAGCATCGGACCAGCGATGAGATCCTGATGAAGGCAGTAGAGTTCCTGGTGCAAAAAGGTCTGGTGCAAAGCGGCGACAAGGTGGTGATTGCCTTTGGTGTAGCCACCGGACATTCCGGTCTTACCGACAGCATGCGCGTAGTGACGGTCTGACGCCGAAGACGCCGGAACCAAATTTTTGCCAATGCGCAGAAAATACCCGGGGCCTGGTGCTCCGGGATTTTTTTGAATGAGATCAGGCCTGGGCGGCGGCCTGCTGCAGGGCTGAGTATTCAGCCGGGGTGACGGTGTGCCCAGGGGTGATGTCACAGGGCAGGCTGATCACCCCGGGATCCGGGGTCTCTCCCTGAATTTTTTTGATCAGCATCTGCATGGCCAGGCGGCCCATTTTCTCGCGCGGTGTGCGGATGGAACACAGCGGCGGAATGGTGGCGGCGGCCACATTGAGACCATTGTAGCCCACTATGGCTATGCGGTCTGGTATGGAAAGCTGCAGCGCCTGACAGGTCATCAGGGCACCTACGGCCACGTCATCATTGGTGGTCAGCACCGCGTCCACATCCGGGGTCTGCTGCAGGGCCTGCAGCATCAGCCGGCCGGCTATGGTGAAATTGGAGCGGGCATCGCTGTCCAGCACAAAAGGCTGATAACCAAATTCCTCCATGGCCCGGGTGTAGCCTTCCTGCCTCTGCATGGTACGTATATCCAGGCGTACGCCCAGATACAAAGGCTTCTTGCGGCCGCAGCACAGCAGCGCTCGGGTACAGCGGTACATCAGCTCGCGGTGATCCAGTCCCACGGCCATATCCACCGGCTGCTCGGGCAGGGACATGGTCTCCACACAGGGCACGGCCATGGCCTTAAGGCGCTTTAAGGTCAGCTCTGAATGCTGCGGCTCGGTTAGCACAATGCCGTCCACCTGATAGGAGAGCATGGCCTCCACCTGCTGCTCTTCTGCTTCCCTGCTGTAGCCGGTGTGCATGATCAGCAGGGTGTAATTGTGCAGTCTGGCCTCTTCCTCCAGCCCGTAGATGAGATCGGCGAAGACCATGTTGGAAAAGGAAGGGATCAGCACGCCCACCGAGCGGGAGGCTTTATTGGCCAGAATGGAAGGCACGCGGCTGGGCACAAAACCCAGCTCATCCACCACTGCTTGAATTTTTTCGCCTGTGGCCTGGGACACACTGGAGGGATTATTGAGGTAGCGCGAAACAGTCATTTTGGTAATGCCAAGCTTGTTGGCAATGTCCTGCATGGTAACTCGTACTCTCATGGTCCTTCCTGCAATCAAAAATTATCTGTAGCGCTGGCTGTAGAGCTGTGCGGGCAGTTTGACCCCTATTTTTTATATATTCAGGCGGGGGCACATTGTAGCATGAAAAGAGAGTGGGAGGCGGACCGCTCCCACTCATGGGGCAGGGGATCTGATCTGATCAGTATCAGGAATTGCCCCTTAGAAGATCACGTAGATAAGACAGCTGAACAGGAAGCCTACAGTGCCCAGCAGGGTTTCCAGTACTGTCCACGAACGCAGAGTGGTCTTTTCATCCAGACCAAACAGGCCCTTGACCAGCCAGAAGCCGGAGTCATTGAAGTGTGAGCACACCACAGAGCCGCCGGAGATGGCGCAGACTATGGCACAAAGATCGAGGGTGGTCAGTCCCGGAGTGTTGTGCACTATGGGAGCGATCAGGGCAGCGGTAGTAGTCAGGGCTACGGTGGCAGAGCCCTGGGCTATGCGCAGGCAGGCGGCGATGATGAAGGAGGCCAAAATCACCGGGATGCCCAGGTCATTTAAGGTGCCGGCCAGAGCGTCACCTATGCCTGAGGAACGCAGCACGCCGCCGAACATACCGCCGGCACCGGTAACCAGGATCACTGAGCATACCGGGCCCAGGGCGCCTTCACAAAGATCATTGAGTTTCTTGGCGCCAAAAGGCTTGCAGAAGATAATGACAGCCAGCAGCAGAGTGATGAGCAGGGCTATGGTGGTCTGACCCAGCAGAGTCAGCAGGGAGAAAAAGCCATTGTGCGGCAGAATGCCTGAAGCCTGCAGCGTGGTAATGCCTGTATTCAGGAAAATCAGGATCATGGGGGCCAGCAGAATGCTGATCACAGTGCCGAAGCGGGGCGGAGTAATGTCATTTCTGGCGGCAGAATCCTCACCAAACAGGGCGGGCACGGGAATATTCCATTTGCGGCCCATCCACAGACCGGTAAGATAGCCCACTATGATCCAGGTGGGAATGGCCACAATCAGACCGACAATAACCAGATGACCTACATTAGCGCCCAGAATGCCGGCTGCGGCCACCGGGCCGGGATGAGGCGGCATAAAGGCATGCATGACGGAAAATGACAAACAGGCCGGCAGGGCATAAAGGAACAGGGAGCCTCCCAGCCGGGCCGCCACGGTCAAAATCACCGGCAGCATCACCACCAGACCGGCATCAAAGAAAATGGGGAAGCCAAACAGCAGTGAGGCTATGCCCAGAGCCAGCGGAGCGCGGTTTTTCCCCAGTACACCAATCAGCGTATCAGCCAGTACCTGTGCGCCGCCGGAGTATTCCAGCACTTTGCCTATCATGGCGCCCAGACCTACCAGGATGGCCACTGAGGCCAGAGTACTGCCAAAACCGCCGAGCATGACAGGCACGATCTGCGGCAGCTCAATACCGGTGGCCACAGCGGTCAGAAAGCTGACAATGATCAGTGAAGCAAAAGCATGAATGCGGAATTTCATGATGAGAAGCAGCAGCAGAGCTATGGCTGCGGCTGCTGTCCCCAGCAGATAAGAAGTTGAGGTCGTCATTGCTATTTGTTCCATAAAACACCTCGCAAAACATTTCTAATGATCAAAATTAAACAAGATTGAACAGGCGTGATAAAAATCACAAATCTATGTTATGCATAACATGATACCGGTAACATTTGCTAAAATAAACTCAAGGTTGAGGCAAATCACAGAAATGCGATCTCGATCAAAAAGAAAAGGTAAGGAAATTAATTAAGCGCATTTATGTTGCGGGGTTACAAATGGCTAAGAAATGTATAATCGTTATGGGGGTCTGCGGATCGGGAAAAACTTCAGTCGGACTGGCTCTGGCTGATCACTTCAAGTGCCGTTTTATTGATGGTGATGATTTGCATCCGCGTGCCAATATAGACAAGATGGCCTCCGGCCATCCGCTGGATGACAGCGATCGCGAACCGTGGCTGACCCGCATCAATGATGTGGTCTACTCCTTAAAGCAGCGCTCGGCTGCCGGTGTCATTGTCTGCTCGGCCTTAAAGAAAAAGTATCGCGATCACATCAGAAAGGGCAATGACAATGTCTGCTTCCTCCATCTGCACGGCAGCTTTGAGCTTATTTTGGAGCGCATGCGCCAGCGCAGCGGCCACTTTATGAAGGAGGACATGGTCAGAAGTCAGTTTGAGGCGCTGGAATTCCCGGGAGCAGATGAAAGCGATGTCAAGGGTGTGGAGATTACTCCTCCTCTGCCGCAGGTCATAGAAAATGCAGTCAAAGCAGCACAGGAGCTTGGCATAGATGATTAATGCAACAGTAGCAGCCGTAACCGCCAGAATAGAAGCCCGCTCGGCCCAGAGCCGGGCACATTACCTGCAGATGATGCAGGCTCAGGAGCAGCTGGGCCGCGACCGCCTGATGCTCACCTGCTCCAACATAGCCCATGTGGTTGCCGGCAACCGCGGTGAGGATGAAGAAAAGATCATCACCGGCAGCGGATCTCTGGTAGGCATAGTGTCTGCCTACAATGACATGCTCTCGGCCCACTGCCCCTTTAAGCTCTATCCTGATGAAATCAAGGCCGTGGTGCGCTCCGAGGGCGCGGCCGCCCTGGTGGCCGGCGGCGTACCGGCCATGTGCGACGGCGTCACGCAGGGACAGCCGGGCATGGATATGTCGCTGTTTTCCCGCGATGTGATTGCCCAGAGCGTGGCGGTGGGGCTGTCCCACAATGTCTTTGATGCCGTACTGCTGCTTGGGATCTGCGACAAGATTGCCCCGGGCATGGTCATGGGCGCGGCAGCCTTTGGGCATCTGCCGGCAGCCTTTGTGCCGGCGGGTCCGATGAGCACAGGCATTTCCAATGAAGAGAAGACGGCAGTGCGCCAGCAGTATGCTGCCGGCAAACTCGACAGCGCCGCGCTGCAGGACATGGAATGCCGTTCCTATCATAATAAGGGTACCTGCACCTTCTTCGGCACGGCCAATACCAATCAGCTGGTGCTGGAAGCCATGGGACTGATGCTGCCGGGATCGGCCTTTGTGCCTCCTTTCGATCCGCTGCGGCCGCAGCTGACGGCGGAAATATCCAGACGCATCTTAAAGTTCACCGCCCAGGGAGAAAATTACCGGCCGCTGTATAAAGTGCTGACGGCCAAAAACTTTGTCAATGGCATAGCAGCCTGGCTGGCCGCCGGCGGCAGCACCAATCACACCCTGCACCTCATAGCCATGGCCAGAGCAGCCGGCATCATCATCACCTGGCAGGATTTCAGCGATCTCTCCGCGGTGGTACCGCTGCTGGTCAGCATTTATCCCAATGCCAAGCCGGACATCAATGCCCTGCAGGCTGCCGGCGGGGTGCCTGTGCTGCTGAAGGCCCTGCAGCAGCGCGGCCTGGTGCATGAGGATGTGCTCACCTGCACCGGCACTTTTGCCGATCAGCTCACCACCCCTGTACTGGATGACGGCAAGCTCAAATTCACTGCCTGCGGTGAAAGCCGCGATCCCAGCGTGCTGATCTCCTCTCCTGACGGCTGCTTCAGCAAACATGGCGGCATCAGGGTGCTCACCGGCAATCTGGGCCACAGCGTGATTAAGATTTCCGCCGTGGCTCCCGAGCATCATCATGTGCTGGCTCCGGCGCGGGTATTCGATTCACAGCATGAGGTGGAAAAAGCCTACAAAGCCGGGGAGCTCAATCAGGATGCGGTAATAGTAGTGCGTTTTGCCGGGCCGGCTGCTGCCGGCATGCCCGAGCTGCACAAGCTGATGCCTGTGCTGGGCAATTTACAGAAGGCAGGCTTTAAGGTGGCGCTGCTGACCGACGGCCGACTTTCCGGTGCCTCAGGCAAGATCCCCTCGGCTCTGCATGTCTGCCCGGAGGCTTTGCGCGGCGGACCGCTGGCCTATCTTAAAGATGGTGATCTGATAGATTTTGATGCCGATGCCGGTACCATCAACTGCCTGACCTCATTTGAGGGGCGGGAGCCGGCGGTGTTTGATGCCGAATCAGCCGAGCAGACCTATGGCCGTTATTTGTTCCGCTCCTGCAGACAAACTGTGTCCACAGCAGAAGAAGGAGCAACCTTCCTGTTTTGATTCTGACAGCAAAAGTAGCATAAAAATCGCAGGCCGGGGTTCCGGCCTGTTTTTTTCAGCTCCAGTGGTAATAGCGGCGGTGGGCGGCAGTGATGATGTCATGATCTTCTTTGGATACCAGGATCATATTGTCTGGAGTGTCTGAGCCTCCTTCACTCAGGGGCTGTATATGATGGACCTCATATCCTTCAGGTACACTGTCCCAGCCGTGCGCAGCCAGAAATTTACCCCTGGCCGATAAATCACGCTCTACATTGTCCACATGTTCGCTGTCCGGGACTTCACCGGCGGCAATCAGCTCCTGCAGATCGTCCTCATCGCCGGTAAACATGCCGTTTTCATCCATACCAGGAATAGGACCGTCGACTGCAGCTGCGTCGTCGTCATCGCTAAGAGCATTGACTGCTATGGCCGAGCCCACTGCCAGCATGGCAGCAGAAGAGGCCAGTTTGACATTATGGGACGATGAAAAGAACTCATCGGCAGATTTGGCTTTGGCGGCTGCATCCAGCAGCCTGACTGAGTTTTCTATGGAACTGCCAATGCCATAAAGGGAACGCTCCAGATGTTCTCCGGCATGCTCCAGCGCCTGATCGTAATCGCCCTTACGTATATCTTTGGCTACTGTGGTGACAGTATTCACGGTATTTTTTACGCCTTTGACTGTTCTGCCGGTAGCATTAATGCCAACCTTGGCAGTAAATACCGCAGCTTTGCAGGCCAGGCCTGCTGCACGAAAAAATCCCATGGGTGTATTGCTCTTCTTGTCTGTGGTGGTTTTGTTGTTTCTTTGTTTGGTGGTGTTGCTGAATGAAATCCTAGCACAAAGCAGGTGAGGCCCGGCAGCACTGCCGCCAGGCTGGGCCGCATCCGGCAGTTTGAATGCCAAAAATTTGTTGTAAATCACAGATTTAACCTGGGATTGCCGGTAATATTGCAGACCCTGCCTCAAAAAATTTTTAAAAAAGATTTGACAGGGACAAAAAAGTGCTTAGAATAGGCACCCGTTCCCTGACGGGGACGACGAAAAAGGCAGAGCCTGGCGCTCTGTGAGTTCTTTGAAAAGCAGCTTATAAGACAATCTGTGTGGGTCCTTGGCTTAAAGCAGAGGACTGAAAAAAGTCTGAGAA
>CAYRIZ010000019.1:0-34744 GCA_964424565.1 uncultured Enterobacterales bacterium | reverse complement strand
CACAGATTGTCTTATAAGCTGCTTTTCAAAGAACTCACAGAGCGCCAGGCTCTGCTTGAGCGTCCCCGTCAGGGAACGGGTGTGTATTCTAAGCGCTTTTTTACCCTTGTCAAATCTTTTTTAAAAATTTTTTGGTGCAGCTGCACAGCCCGAGGGCGCAAAAGCGCAAATATATCGCGTTTTTGGGGCAGGAAAAGAGCGGAAATTTTTTAACTGTCAGCCGCAATAGTCTCATCAAAGCCTACCTGATCCAACACTTTGCCTGACAGCGTGATGATCTTAAAGCCCTGATCATTGAGCACGGCATAGGAGGGTTCAGCCCCGCCGCGCGGCAGACTGATAGATCCGGGATTGACATTGATAATGCCGCTTTCCTCCCTGAAGACTCCGGCCCTGTGCGTGTGGCCGGAGAGCACAAAATCTCCCGGACGCAGACCCAGCTTAATCCTGTCTTCTGCTGTTTTGATTTTGTAGAGATGCCCGTGGGTCACCAGCACCCGGCGGCCGGCCAGGTAGTCTGCCTGCAGATAAAGATAAGGACCATTGCAGGGAAAGTTGAAGAGCATGCCGTCCACTTCTCCGTCGCAGTTGCCGCGCACCGCCATGATTTTGTCCGCCAGCGGATTGAGCAGGGCCACTACTTCAGGTGGAGCGTAGCCTGCAGGCAGATGATTGCGTGCGCCGTGATTGAGCAGATCGCCCAAAAGCACCACAGAGGAGAAGTTTTCAGCTCCCGCTGCCGTCAGCACCTCCCTGAGAGCTGAAGCCGAGCCGTGAATATCCGAAATGATCAGGTACTGCTGCATGATGTTGATTTTCCCCCTCTACTGCAGCGGCTGTTCGCTGCAAGCTCAGATCAAAACGGGGCTGCATAGATCAGCCCCGCTGCCGCCCCCCTGCAGGGGCAATTGAGCCTGATCAGATCAGGCCTTAATCTTGATGACTACCTTGGTTACCGGTACCGGCTCGCCTACGGCAGCCTTGGGTCTGTGGGCCTCTTCCGGCGGCACCAGGCACATTTCACCCGGGGTCAGCACTACAGTGGTGTAATGCTCAGGGGTCTTGAAGAAGACCACATCATTCTGCTTGATCTCTTCGGTAACTTCCAGACCTTCACGGGTGCAGACACCAAAAGCCTCAATACCGGCGGCAATATACTGAATATCCCAGTAGGCATTGTGAGCCTCAAAACGGCATTCTTCAGCCGGCTTGGTAGTGTACTTTTGTATATTGGCATAAGCGCCTTCGCAGATTTCATAGCGGCCTTCAGGCATGTTTGCAGTGTCATGATCCTGCAGCCACTGATAGCATTTCTTGAAAGTCTCACTGGAATAATCATATTTCAGAGCCAGAGCAGGTAAACCAGCCAGCATAAGAACGTCTCCTTATTTATTCTTCAACACAAAAACCTGCAGCGCAGTAATAAAACATACGCCTGTGTGCAGTATAGCACCACCACAGCCGCAGGATGCGGCAGGAGAGGGAAATAAAAAAATCCCCCGTGGAATACGGGGGGAGACAGGAGATAAATGTATGTCAGAAAAAAGGTGTTATTCAGCTGCCGGCTCTGCAGATCTGACGCGAATAATCGTACCGGTTATGCCCCGGTCCACTTTGCCGATAATATTAATCAATTGATTGCGCTGCACATGAGACCAGTCATAGTCTTTGTCCAAATCCACCACTATGGTCTGTCCCTGCCTGTCGGTAAATTCATAGAGATCCCGGCCCAGATACTGAGTAAGCCGGCCCTGCATTACTATCAGCTGATGGTCGCGGGCTGAATTCATTACTTCAGCGACGCTGAGCGGAGGGGCGCGATCAAAGCCCTGCGGCATATAATCCAAATTCCGGGGTGCGGCGGAAACTGCGGCAGACCACACGGCGAAAACCATGGCGCAGGCAGTTATGTATTTCAGATATTTATTCACAGGTTACTCCTTATGCTGCCTGAATCAGAAATTTGTAATAATGGATCCTGTTTGTTTGTTTGTTGCTGTTGCCGCAAAGCTGCAGTCAGCGGCGGCAGAAAAATCAGGTTTAAGTCTAAAGCAGGTATTTAACCCTTTAGTTTGCTGAGGAGCAGTGTAATACGGCAGAATTAGCTGAAACTTAGAAAAGGGCTGCGGACATAAAATCCCCCCGCAGATCACAAATCCGGAGGGGACAGGACTTTGGCCGCTGAGATCTCAGCAGATTGCGAGAGCAGACAGCAGAAAGATCAGGCGTAACGGGCCTGATTATCTGCGGCCACATCGGCCTGCAGTCTCTCCATACTGATTTCACGGAAATGGCAGATACGCGATAAAGGTACACAGATCATGGCACCCAGGCGCAGCTCCATGTCTCCTATGGGCATACTGCTGTTGAGCAGCATCAGGCGGCAGGGACTAGTGGGCTGGGGCTGATCGTCGAGAACCATAAAATCACCAATGACACCATTTTTGCCATACAGTGACACTACCTCACCGCGCCTGAAATCCTTGTTTTTTTGGGAAGAATAAGACAGAAAATACTGTCCGCACGGCTGCGGCAGCTTCACGAAATGCTCGCAGGCCAGAGAATTGATAGCCAGAGGAAGAGCTATTTCTTCCCCGCTTACTCCTATGGCAGCCAGCCCCTGCTTATAGATCTGCAGATCTCGCAGATCCTCCTGCTCCAGCGGCTGATTGTCCTGTGGAAGAATACGTAATTCTGTATCGGCGAAGTGGGTGGTAAAAATATAACGGACTCTGGTGTGGTCCATTATATGCATAGTCAGCGCAGTTGAGCCATCCGGCTGAGCGGCATAGCCCCATGTCCATTCAATGCCGGGAATAAATCTCATTATAAATCCTTACTGGAAAACCTTAGATCAGGTATTAGTTAGATCAGGTATTAGTTTTTAGTTTTTTAGCTGCATCAATTGTATACCAAGTACCTGATAAATGTAAAAAGGCGGATATGGCTTTTTGTGAAGCCACCCCCTGTTTATAGTTAATATTATAAGAATGATTATTATTTTTTAACTAAAGCATATTCGCCACAGCTGATATAATATATCTATATATTATTTATAATAGTTTTTACAAAATCATCCAGCCGGGAAAGCACGCTCCATCAATGCCTGCAGCTTTTCCGGGGCTGCAGCCCCGGGTACCTCAGGCAGGCTCAGGCCACGGAGCTGCCCCTGGTTTCCGCCTTCTGTAAGGCCTCACATATTCTCCACTATCTGCTTTATGATCTGCGGCCCCTGATAGACAAAGGCGCTGTACAGCTGCACCAGGGAAGCGCCGGCTGCTACTTTCTGCCTGGCGGCCACGGCTCCGTCCACCCCTCCTATGCCTATAAGCGGCAGCCGATCTCCCACCAGGCCGTGCACTTTGGCCAGCACAGCCGTGCTCTGCTCGCGCAGCGGTTCACCGGACAGGCCGCCCCACTCCCCGGCATGCTCCAGGCCGGAAATCATTTCCCTGGAAGTGGTGGTATTGGTACAGCTTAAGGCATCGATCTTGTACTGCAGACAAATATCACACAGGGCCTGCAGCTGTGCGTCATTGAGATCGGGAGAGATCTTGACCACCAGCGGCACATAGCGGCCGCTCCGGCCGGCCAGATACAGCTGCCGATCCTTAATGCCGGAGATGAGCTTCTGCATGGGCTCGGCCTCCTGCAGCGCAGTCAGTCCCGGAGTGTTGGGGCAGGACACATTGACTGCTACATAGTCGCAGTGCTGATACACCTTGTCCAGACAAAGCAGATAGTCATCCAGGGCCCGCTCCAGCGGAGTGGTCTCATTCTTGCCTATGGACACTCCCACTACGCCCTTATAGCGGCGGCGCAGCAGATTTTGTACCAGATGATCCACGCCCAGATTATTAAAACCCATGCGGTTGATAATGCCGCGGGCTGCTTTGATGCGGAACATGCGCGGCCGCGGATTGCCGGCCTGCGGTTTGGGGGTGACTGTACCCAGCTCCAGATGACCAAACCCCAGGGCGCCGAGATAATCTATGGCATCGCCGTTTTTATCCATGCCGGCAGCCAGTCCCAGCGGATTTTTAAACTGCAGGCCCATCACCTCCAGCGGCCGATCTTCCACCTGCTGGCCAAACAGGCGGCAGAGCGTGGAATGGGAGGACAGCAGATGCCCCAGCTTAATGGTAAGAGTATGGGCGTTTTCAGGCTCGAGCATGAAAACCAGCGGTTTAATCAGGCTGGGATAAAGAGCATAAATGGACATAAATTACCTGTAGAAAAAAGTATGTAAAGAAAGCCAAAGCCAAACACAGCTTACAGGATGAGAAAATCAGGAGCCGCTCCCCGCAGCCCCTGACGCCTGCTTCATTTTATTCAGCCTGCAGGGCGGCGTCGACCTTTTCGAGCACGGAGCGGGAGAGATCGGGTATGGCCCTGATGTTCTCCAGGCACTCGCGCATCAATTCCTGTCTTACGGCATCAAAGCGGCGGAAGCTCAGTACCGGACCGAGCAGTTTGGCGGCCATCATGGCATTGCTGCCGTTGAGGCGGCGCACCACATCAGTCAGCAGCACATAGCCGGTGCCGTCAGTGCGATGGAAGGCACAGGGGTTCTGCTGCACCAACGTACCGATCAGCGCCCGCACGCGGTTGGGATTTAACAGCGAGAAGTGCGGATCTTCCTGCATCAGCTTGCGTACCTTATAGACCACGCCTTCGTTCTCTGCCGTAGCCTGCACCCGGAAGAAATAATCATAAACCAGGGCATCATGATCATAAAGGCGCTGGAAATCCTCGCACAGTACGCCGGCACAGGGCAGATCGGCATGTACGGCCGTGCGCAGGGCCGCCAGCCGATCAGTCAGATTATCGGCCGCCTGATAATGCTCCTGCACCCTGGTATCGGCCTTTTCCAGCTGACCTGCGGCCATATCGGCCGTGCACAGCATCTTCAGGGCCAGACCTACCATGGCGCGGCGGCCTGCTTCCTGCATGGAGTAGCGGTAGGCACCGCGGCTGCGGCTGTGTTTGTACACAGCGGCAAATTGATCATAAAGGCTGGAGGCTACCTGTACCTTCAGTTCACGCTGCAGCACCTGCAGGGCATCGAGATCTATCTTGTTGTCATATTCCATCATGGCGGACACTGAAGGCACATCCACCATCAGGGCAGTCAGATTGGGATCGACACTGGTATCGGCCAGCACCATACCCAGGGCACTGCATACGGCTTTGGGAGCGGCTATGGCACCGCCGGAGCGGGCCGCGGCGGCATTGGCGGCGCACCAGCGCTTGATCAAGTTGGAGGTGCTGTCCATCTTGATGAAGGGATCATCGCAGAAGGCGGCCAGATGCTGCAGATCGGCATCAGTATAAGGAGCATTCATGCGTACCGGAGCGGAAAAATCGCGCAGCAGCACGGGAATTACCGAACTGTCCTCCACGGTGAAATCATAGCTCTGCTCGGCCTTATCGAGGATCACTATGCCGTCGGCGGGCAGCTGCGGCGGAGTCACAGTGCGGCCTGAGCCGTGCATAAAGGAAGTGCGCAGCGGAATGTACAGCGGCAGCTTGTCTTTCTGCTGCACGGTGGGGGCGGTGTGCTGTTTGAGGGTGAGGCGCAGCACCTGCTGCTCCGGCAGATAAGTCCAGGATGCATCCACCTGCGGCGTGCCGTCCTGCGTATACCAGCGCATGAACTGCTCAAAGCTACGGCCGGAAACCTCGGCCATGCAGGAGACAAAGTCATCAATGGTGGCAGCCTTGCCGTCAAAGCGGGTCAAATACAGCGTCAGGCCCCGGCAGAAGCACTCCTCGCCTATCAGGGTATGAATCATGCGAATCACTTCCGCTCCCTTGTCGTATATGGTGACGGAGTAGAAATTGTTCATCTCCATGACCTGCTCGGGACGCACGGGATGGGACATGGGGCTGGCATCCTCGGCAAACTGAGCCGTGCGGATCACATTGACCGCCTGCAGGCGGGTTACGGCCCGGGAAGCCACATCAGAGGAGAACTCCTGATCGCGGAAGGTGGTCAGGCTTTCCTTTAAGGACAGCTGGAACCAGTCGCGCAGGGTTACGCGGTCACCGGTCCAGTTGTGGAAATACTCGTGGCCGATCACGCTCTGCACATTGTAAAAATCCTTATCCGTACCGGTATCCTTATCTACCAGCACATATATGGAATTGAAGATGTTCAGCGACTTGTTTTCCATGGCGCCCTGATTGAAGAAGTCCACGGCCACCACTTTAAAGTTGTCCAAATCGTACTCCAGTCCAAAACGGGTCTCATCCCAGGCCATGGACTGTTTGATGCTCTGCATGGCCCACAGGCCGCGGTCATGGCAGCCGGGATCTACATACAGCTCCAGGGATACCGTACGGCCGGATTTGGTACGGAAGGTGTCCCGGATGATGTCAAAGGTACCGGCCACCAGGGCAAAAAGATAGGAAGGCTTGGGGAAAGGATCTTCCCAGGTGCAGAAGCGTCTGCCGCCGCGCTCGCCCTCGGCTACCAAATTGCCATTGGACAGCAGTACGGAGCAGCCGTAATCCGGGGCTATGATGGTGACTTTGTACTTGGCCAGTACATCCGGGCGGTCCGGGAAATAAGTGATGCGGCGGAAGCCCTCGGGCTCGCACTGCGTGCAGTAGGAGCTGCCGTTTTTGTACAGGCCCATCAGCTGACTGTTGCGGGCCGGGGATATTACATTTTCCACCGCCAGCTCAAATTCATCGGGTACATTTTCTATGACCAGCTGCCCCTGATCTATGCTGCTCTGGCAGGTCATGCCGTTGAGCAGCACTTCCCTGAGTTCCAGATCCTCGCCGTCCAGGCGCAGCGGAGCCCGGCGGTCTGCAGTCAGGCGCTTGTAGTGGGCCACGGAGCGCACTACAGTGTAGTCATCGGCCAGATCGAAGGTCAGTTCTATATCCAGGGCCGTAAAATCCGGAGCTTTGTAATCTGATCTTTTTTGTACCTTAAATGCATTTGCAGATGGCATCTTATTTCCTCTGTGTGTTTGTTGTGGATTTCCGGTGACTGCAGTCTGCCGTTGTTAGCTCTTGCTGTAGGCGGCAGATCATAAAGCTTCCGGCAGGAAGGGAAAACTGCGGGACCTGCCGCCCGCCGGCGGCGGAAGGGCAGGCCTTATGCTTAGCGCGCACTCTGCGGCAGATTGGCTATGCGGGTGAAGATGGGAGTTTGATCGGCCCGGTACAGCTGCACGGCCTGGGCGGCGGCAAAATCTGCAGCTATGGCACAGGCTTCCTGCAGCAGGGCATCAGGGAACTCGTAATCCTCAGGCAGATCATCCAGGGAGGCCAGTTCAGGCTCTCCCATTTCGCGCAGGCGGGCATTGATGTTCTGCAGGCGCGCGGCATCATCCTCCTGCTTTAAGGCCTGCCTTTCCTCCAGATTGATCGGCAGCACGCCGCGGGCCTTGCGCTCCTGATAGCGCTGCATGTCCAGTCTGAGGTTGTTGAAGGCGGCATTGTTCCTGATGCGGGCCTCATGTTTGAGCTGCAGCTCAGGCACATAGGCATCTATATTGAGATAAGGCTCGTACTCGGTGGCTCTGATCTGATCCCAGCTTAAGGCATAGGGCTCGGAGCGCTCGCCTACTTCTTCATTGTCCACCTGCGGCGGGAAGGCTATGTCGGGAGTAACTCCGTTGAGCTGCGTGGAATCGCCGTTGATGCGGTAGAACTTGGCTATGGTGTAGTGTATGGAGCCGTAGGAGGAGGCCAGCGGGCCGTCATACACCCGGGCCAGCGGCCTGTTCTGCTGCACTGTTCCCTTGCCAAAGGAATTATCTCCTACAATCACCGCCCGGCCGTAATCGCGCAGGGCCGCGGCCATGATCTCCGAGGAGGAGGCCGACAGCCTGTTGATCAGCACCACCAGCGGGCCGTCATAGTCCGTGCTGCTGTCGTCATCGGCCTGCGGCATGACATTGCCTATGGCATCGCGCACCTGCACTACCGGGCCGTCCTTGATGAACAAACCGGTGGACATAATGGCCTCAGGCAACAGACCGCCGCCGTTGCCGCGCAAATCTATGACCAGAGCCTTAATGTTCTGGGCATTCAGCTTGTCCAGCTCCCGGCGTATATCCAGATGCAGATTGCTGTAGAAGCTCTTGATGGTGATGACCCCTACGGGCTGACCGTCCACGTATTTCACCTCGCCCTTGGCTTCACGCTCCTGCAGTCTGATCTTGTCGCGTATGATGTCCACGGCAAAGGAGCTGATGCTGCCGTTTTCCTCGCGCTCTATTTCCAGGGTGACTTTGGTGCCCTTGGGGCCTTTGATCTTTTTGACCACATCGTTGAGGCGCCAGCCTATGATGTCGTCATAGCTGCCGTCTTCCTGCCGGACGCCCACAATCTTGTCCTTGGGCTTTAATTTTTTGGTCAGCTCGGCAGGTGAGCCCGGCATCAGTTCATTGATCACCGTGTACTCATCATCTGAAGACAGCACTGCTCCTATGCCCTCCAGCGACAAATTGATGTCATCATTGAAGCTTTCGCTGTCGTCAGGGCTTAAGTAGGAGGTATGCGGATCTATGGCACTGGCAAAGGCATTTTCAAAGGTGGAGAACACGTCCTCCGATTTAATTTGGGCCAATCTGCTCAGCGCCGTTTCATAACGCTTCTTGAGGCGATCGCGGGCGGCCTCATCGCTTTTGCCGCTTAGGAGCTGACTTACGTACTCATTTTTAATCTCAGCCGTCCACATCTGCAGCAGTTCTTCCCTGGAGGTAAAGTAACTGCTGCGCCGGCGGTCGTATTCCAGGGTTTCATGCGTGCTGACGTCCAGCGGCTGCTTCACCATATCCACAAAGAAGGAGTATTTGGCAAAACGCCGCTGCAGCTGATCATTGTAGAGAGCGTAGGGATAGCTGAGATCACACTTGTCTATGGCGCGGAGGATGCGGCTGCGGTTGAGGTGAATCTCATCTATCTCACTTTGTATATAAAGACTTTTGTTGTAATCGAGGAAGCTCATATAGCGCTCAATTACGCTGTCGGCAAAGTTCTCGTCGGGCTTTACCACTTTGTAATGTGAGCGCAGATAGTAATTGGCTGTGCGTGCGCAGGCCGTCTGATGCTGTTCCAGCGGCTGCAGGACCGACAGCTCCGCGGCCGTGGGTACGTTGTACCGCGCCTGCACGGCGCAGGCGGAAAGAGAGAACAGCAGACCGAGAACTATATGGGCGGATAAGCGCAGCACAGCAACCTCTTCTTATTGTTTTTCGCTTCTGACGGCCGGACGATTGGGCAGCAGGACCTTGGAGATAGGCAGTGACATGGTAATGCCGGTGGTCAGCTGCACGCTTACCGTACCCTGCCTGGGGGCAGAGGACACCGTGCCGCGCATGAAATGATTATTGTTGTTGACCAGTACGGTAATGCCGGGCTTCAGATCAGCCTCGGTGGCCGGCACGCCCATGCTGCGTGAAGCCACACCGGTGCGTCTGACCTGGGCCGGAGCATTGATGCGCACCATGGGACGGCGCTGCCGCGGCTCCTGCGGAGCTCCCTCGGCGCCTTCAGCAGTGCCGGCAGGACGCACGTAGGAGTTGGGACGACCATTGCCGAAACGTCTCTGCTGACCGCCGCGGGGCTGGAATTTGCCGCCCTGCTTGTTGAACGGCTTTTTGCCGAACTTATTGCCAAAGGGCTTCTTGCCGCGCTTTTCGGCAGCCTTGGCGGCCTTCTGGGCTTCTTCTTCCTTCTTCTTGCGGCGCAGTTCCTTGACTTCACCAAAGCGGTCCTTGGCGTACTTGGCGTGCTCTCCGGTTACGTTCTCCACTTCATTGCCGTCCAGATCCACACGGGGTACGCCCTCGCGCACGGCATAGAGATAACGCAGGCGGGTGCAGTACAGACGCACGGCAGAGCGCAACTTGGAGGTGGTCATGCCTTCCATTTCAGGGACCAGCTTCTTTAAGTCCTCCAGTATACCTACCTTCAGGGGTTTGACATCACCCTCACGGATAAAGCATTTGGGGAATTTGTCATACAGGATCTCCAGGGCCTCCCTGATGTGGGCGGCGCGGGATCCGGGAGGGGGCGTAAATTTGCCTTCCGGGGATTTGCCGTCTTCGGCGGGAGCGGCTGCTGCGGCCGGCACGACGGTCTTTTCTTCATTCTGCACGTCGGCAGGTACGCTGTTGTCTTGAATATCCATCAAGAACTCCATATTAAAAATCTGCAAAAAAAGCCTCAAATGATGTGATGCCACTGCAGTCTGCTGCAGATAACATCTGCCTGCATTTTACATCAAGCCCCGCATAAAAACACGACAGCACCCCAGCCATACCAAAAAAGAGCGCAATTTTATACCCTCATGGAGGAGCACTGCGGCAGCAAATTCGTCTGCAGAATACCCCGAATCTGCGGTGAGCTGCCCGGGCTGGTAGTTTTTGGCAGAATTTTGCACATAAAATACTTAACCTGCAGGCGGCAGGCGTTTTATTATGCTGTGTTTGGCATATAGGCATACAGGAGCTGCCTGCAGGCTAAGCCGCCCGGCAGCCGCCTGGTTTTGCTGTTGCTGACTTATTCATCTGATCTGACATCTGACCGCAGGAGGAAAGGACGCTGGTCTTCCCGCCGGGGACTGCAGCGCCATTTAAATCATGACCGCCATATTTATTGTGATCATCTCTTTGTCTGCCGCAGCCGGGTTTTACAGCACTGCCAGTCTGCTGCGCCACCGTTACTTCTCCTGGGGCAGCACCCTGTTTTGGGCGCTGCTCTGCGCCCTGCTGTCCGGCCTGCATCAGTTCCTGCTGGTCTGGGGCAATACTCATGAGCTGGGGGCGCTGCGCTATTTGATTTACCTTACCGGCTTTGCTGCCGTTTTCTCCATTCTGGCCCTGCCCCCGCTTCTGATCATAGACATCATTCTGGGGGTGCTGCGCCTGAAAAAAGGCCGGGGATTTTTAAGCCATCCGGGGATGATCAAAAAACGCCGGCGGCTGGGCAGCATTTTAACGGCTGTTTTTGCCTGCTTTGCCCTCCTGGCTGAATATCAGGCCGTCCGGGCGCCGCAGGTGCTGCAACGGGAGATTTTTATCACTGATCTGCACCCTGATCTGGAGGGTATGACCATATTGCAGATCACCGATGTGCATGCCAGCACCTTTTTTACCGCCTCCCGCTCACAGCAGATGGTGGAAGCCCTGGCAGAGTACAGCCCCGATCTCATAGTCTTCACCGGCGATCAGGTGGACGGCACCCCTGAGATGCGCGAGGGCGATTTACAGCCCTTTCAGGCCCTGCAGTCCAGGCTGGGTATTTTCTTTATCCCCGGCAATCATGAATACATCACCGGCATGGGGCCCTGGCAGGAGTGGTACCGGCAGCGGCAGCTCAATTTGCTGTTAAATCAGCATGTCACCTTGCAGCGCGGGCAGGCGGTGATCAATGTCATAGGCCTGGATGATGATCAGGCGGTGCGCCGCGGTGAGCCCGGCTTTACCGGTCCGGATATAGACAAAGCCGTACAGGGCATGCCGCAGGCGGACTTCAATCTGCTGCTGGCCCATCAGCCCCGGCAGGCCGAGCGCTACAGCAATCCGGCCCTGGGTATTGATTTGATGCTCTGCGGTCACACCCACGGCGGGCAAATCCCTATACTGCGGGCGCTGACCGCCCTGGCCAACCAAGGTTTTGTCGCCGGGCTGTATCAGGTCAACGGAATGCAGCTTTATGTCAGTGAAGGCGCAGGCCTGTGGCAGGGATTTCCCGCCAGACTGGATACCAGAGGCGAGATCATCCTCTTTACCCTGCGGGGCAGCAGGCCCTGAGCCCTACTGACGGTACTGCACCTTGCCTGCCGGCAGGCGCAGCATCTGCAGGTCAAAACGCTGCATCAGCGTCTGCAGATCGTAATAGTCCAGCAGCGGCTTTAAATGACAGCGGTGCATGAGCTTGGGCAGAATCAGCCCGGCCGGCTCCGGCCCGGCGAGGCGGAGCATCCCCACCCCAAAACGCTCACAGCGGGGCAGCTGCAGCAGCGCGCAGTCCCGCAGGGCGGCGGCCAGCTGCAGCAGCGGCACATGACAGTGATAAGGCAGGGCCGCCAGATTGCACTGCAGAGCGTACAGGGTAAAAAGCAGCAGCAGATTTAACAGCTGCAGCGCCAGATAATGCCGGCGGGAGTAGCCGCGGCAGCCGCTGCATTCTATGGTTTCAAACAAATCCCAGGGCAGGGCGGCGTGATTGGCCGCCTGATGATAGCAGTCCCCGCCCTGCTCATGCCTGGCCCGAGCGGCCAGATAGCCCCTGAGCTTGTCCAATTCTTCCTTGATGAACAGAGGATCGCTTCGCTGACTGAAGTCGCGGGCGGCCTGAGAGAGCAGCTGCGCCAGGTAAGGATCGCAGCCGGCTGCCGGATGTGCGGCCAGGGCAGCGAGCACCTCTGTCCGCTGTTCAAAGAGAGCCGAAAGCAGTTCCCGGCAGAATTTGCCGCTGATGTGTTTGGCCGCCGCCGTCTGCGGCTGCAGCGCCAGCAGCTGCTCAATATTTAAATTGTGGTCAAACAGCAGCAGGCCCAGCACATGGCCCAGCTGAAAATACAGCCACTCCCCGCCGGCTTTGGCACCCAAATTGAGGAAATGATCCTGCCTGAAGTTGAGGCGCAGGATGAGGGGGCCCAGGTACAGCAGCTGCGGCCTGAAGGGCAGCTGTACACCTGAGGCGGCAGTGCTGTCTGCCTGCCCGGCCCGGCCGGCTTTTTTGGCAAAGATGAGCTCGCTTAAGTGATACAGCCAGGGCGGCGTATTCTGAAAGTCCCCGCTTAGGCTGCGGATGCGCGGCAGGGAAAGATTAAGGGGCTGCAGGTACAGCCCCAGCCGCTCCAGAAAGTCCTGCAGGATCTGCTCCTTGAGGAGATGATCAGGCGAGCGCGGATTGACTGCCTCGCGCAGGGCCTGCCGCGGCAGCGGCTGATTGGCCGGGGCGCGCCCGGAGCCTGGGGCGGCGGCAGGCTGCCCGGACGGGCAGAGCTGCTGCGGCACTGCCGGGACAGGAGAAAAATCCGGCTCTGCAGGGGTATAGTCGCGGGATACCCGCCGGAGGAGAGAAGATGATGATTTCATGGGGCCCCCTTTCGACAAGACAACTTAACTTATCTTAGCGCCCGGCGGCCCCGGCAGTATTATCTTCTTAAGCGGCGGCGCAGCTTTTTATCAAAAATAATCGATACGGTCACAAAAAACACCGGCACCATGACCAGTCCCAGGGTGGTAGCCGCCAGCGTGCCGCCGATGACGCCTGTACCTATGGACTGCTGCGACTGCGCACCGGCGCCGTCCGAAACGGCCAGCGGCAGTACGCCCAGCAGAAAGGCTATGGAAGTCATCACTATAGGGCGGTAGCGCATGGCTGCCGCTTTGGAGGCAGCCTTGAGCAGCGTCATGCCCTGCAGGCGGAAATGTCTGGCATATTCCACAATCAATATGGCATTTTTGGCCGCCAGGCCGCCGGTGGTGAGCAGACCTATCTGCAGATAGACGTCATTGGACATGGAGCGCAGCAGTACTGCCGTCAGGGCGCCGGCCACGCCCACGGGCACGATCATCATGACCGCCAGCGGGATGGTCCAGCTCTCATAAAGAGCCGCCAGACACAAAAAGACTATTACTGCCGACAGCGCAAACAAATACAGTGACTGCTGACCGGACTGTACCTCCTGATAGGAGGCGCCGGACCAGCCGTAACCGTAGTGGCCGGGATGGGCATTGATGATGCGTACTATTTCCGCCATGGCCTGGCCTGAGCTGATGCCCGGGGCCGGATCGCCCATTACGGCAATGGAGGAGACACCATTGAAGCGCTCGAGCTGTACCGGTCCGTAGGTCCAGTCCCAGGAGCCTATGGAATCAAAGCTCACCATCTGCCCTGAGCTGTTGCGAAAATAGAGTTTGGACAGATCTGAAGGCACGGAGCGGAACTCGGGAGCCGCCTGCACATAAACCTTTTTGGCACGGCCGCGGTCGATGAAGTCATTGACATAGCTGCCGCCCCAGGCGGTGGACAGGTTTTCATTTACATCGTCAGGATCTACGCCAAACTGCCCGGCGCGCAAATCATCTATGTTGATCTGCAGCTGGGCGGCATCCTCCTGCACTTCATAGCGGACATTGTACAAAAGCGGGCTTTGATTGGCCTCGGCCACTATTTGTCTTATATCCTGCATAAAGCGCTCATGCTCCTGTCCGGAGCTGTTGAGTATCTGCACCTGAAAGCCTGAAGCCGAGCCCAGGCCGCGGATGGAAGGCGGCAGAGAGAATTGAATTTTGGCGTCAGGATAATTGGCAAAGTGGCGTCTGGCTCTGTCCAATATGGCAAAGGCACTGCTGTCGCTGTCCGTGCGCTCGGACCAGTCCGTCAGGCGGATCAGGCCCTGGGCCGTGCCCTGTCCTGAGGTACGGCCGCCGCCGCTGCCCAAAGTCAGCTGAAAGCCCTGCACATTGCGCTTTTCCCCGATCAAAAAGAAATCCTCCACTTCCATGGCGGTTTTCTGCGTCATGGCCTGAGTAGAGCCCGAGGGCAGCACAATGCGGGCGGAAATCATGCCCTGATCTTCAGTAGGCAGAAAAGAAGTGGGAATAAAGGCAAACAAGCCGGCGGCAGCGGCAGTGATAGCCACCAGCAGCAGCATGGTCAGCCTGCGGCTGTGCAGTGCTGCCGCACTCAAATGCAGGTAACCGCGTTTGCTGCTTTTGTACAGCCGATCGAATATATCACCTATGACGTAGCCTTTGTGCTGCCGCGGCCGCAGCAGCTGAGCGCAGAGGCTGGGGGTGATCATAATGGCCACAGCCACGGAAAAGAGCATGGACGAGACTATGGTCACCGAAAACTGCCGGTATATATTGCCCACGGCGCCGGAGAAAAAGCCCATGGGGGTAAAAACGGCGGCAATGACCAGGCCCACGCCGAAGAGGGCAGACGAGATCTCCTCCATACTGACCTTGGCGGCTTCCTTGGGAGAGAGATTTTCCGTCAGCATCAGGCGGTTGATGTTTTCCACCACCACTATGGCATCATCCACCAGCAGACCTATGGCCAGCACCATGGCAAACATGGTCAGGGTATTGATGGAGTAGCCCAGCACATACAGCACGCAGCCGGCCGCCGACAGCACTACCGGGATGGTGATGCAGACTATAAGCGTGGAGCGCATATCGCGCAGGAAAAGCCAAATCACTGCCGAAACCAGCAGCAGGGCCTCCACCAGGGTCTTGGACACCTCAAACAGCGAGGCCTTTACGAAGGGTACGGTATCGTAGGAGTAGGCATAGGTCAGATTGTCCGGAAACAGCGGCCGCATTTCTATTAGCATCTGCTCCACCCTGGCGGCAGTGTCCACGGCATTGGCGCCTTCAGTCAGATTAATGGTCAGCGAAGCCATGGGCCGGCCGTTGTAATTGCCTGAATAGGTGTAGCTCTCCCGCCCCATCTGCACATCGGCCACATCGCTGACATAGACGGCACTGCCGTCTGACTGCACCTTGACCAGGATATGGGCAAAATCCTCCACCCGCTCCAGCAGGCGGCGGGACTGCACATTGACATTGACCGGCTGCCCTTCCACATTGGGTAAACCGCCGAGCTGGCCTACCGAGACCTGCTTGTTCTGCGCCTCCACGGCATCCACCACATCCTCGGGAGTGAGACTGTAGGCAAAGAGCTTGTCGTGATTGAGCCAGATGCGTATGGCATATTCAGAGCCGTGCAGGGTGACATTGCCCACACCATTGATGCGGGAGATGGGATCCTGCAGCACCGAGCTGACAAAGTCCGCCACATCCTCCTGCCCCATGGAGCCGTCCCGGGCATAAAAGGCTATGGTCATCAGGGTATCATCCGAGACTTTGCGGACGCGCACACCATTGCGCTGCACGGCATCAGGCAGCTTGTTCATGATGGTGTCCAGACGGTTTTGAATCTGCATCTGCGCCACGTCAGGATCTACCGAGGGGTCAAAGGAAAAGCTCAGGGTCAGCGAGCCCTCGGAATTGGCACTGGAGGAGAAGTAAAGCAGATGATCCAGTCCGGTCATCTGCTGCTCCACCACCTGGGCCACCGTGTTTTCCATGGTCTCAGCCGAGGCACCTGAATAAGTAAAGGTCACGCGTACTGAAGGCGGCGCTATGTTGGGGTAGCGCGCAATTTCCATGTTCGGCAGACAGATCAGCCCCAGCAGCAGGGTCAGCAGGGCAATCACCCAGGAGAGCACCGGGCGGTCGATAAAGAATTTGCTGATCATGACTGCGGCGCCCTGTTGATTACTTCCACCAGAGAGCCGTCACGCAGGGCCGCCAGTCCGGAGACGGCCACCTCCTCCCCGCCGTCCAGGCCGGACAGCACTTCATAGCCGGCCTGGGACAGGGCCCCCAGCCTGACCTGCCGGCGGCTGGCTCTGTTTTCTGCCGAGATCACATACACAAAGGTCTGCCCCTTGGGATCGCGCTCCACCGCCCGCGCCGGAATGATCAGCGCCTGCGGATTGACCGCCCCGGTAAATTTGGCCCGAACGGCCATGCCCGGCAGCAGCAGATGGTTCTGATTGCTGAATACCGCCCGCAGGGTCACGCTGTCCGAGCCTTCATCTACCGCCGGTTCAGCCAGAATTAATCTGCCTGTTTCCGGCAGTTCACTGCCGTCCTCATTGAGGAGCACTACCCTGCCGGTCTGCAGATCGGTGCTCAGCCCGCCGGCGAGCAGCGCGCTCTGCAGGCGGTGCCACTGCCGGGAGGGCTGCTGCAGATCCACGTAGACCTGATCGAGCTGCCGCACCACGGTCAGAGGATCGCTTTGTTCGGCACTGACCAGAGAGCCGGTGGAGACGTCGGTTTTGCCGGCAATACCGTCTATGGGCGAGGTGACGCGGGTATAGGACAGCTCCACCCGGCAGCGATCCCGCTCGGCCACAGCGGCTGCCAGATCAGCCCTGGCCTCCTCAAAATCCAGCTGGGCTTCTTCCACATCCTGCTGACTGGCCGCCTGCCGGGCATACAAATCGCGGGCCCGCTTTAAGCGGTGCTCGGCTATGTTCAGGCGGGCCTGCTGCTGCAGCAGAGCCGCTTCGGCTGCCGCCAGACTGGCCTGAGTATTGCGGTCATCTATAAGATAGAGCAGATCTCCGGCCCGGACTGCCGCGCCTTCGGCAAAACAGCGTTCCTGTATGATGCCTGAGATCTGCGGCCTGATTTCGGCATAATCAAAAGGCTGCACCCGGCCGTTGAGCTGTATGACTACGGCAGTTTCCCTGTATTCTGCCTGCACGGTTTCCACCGGCAGGACAATTTCCTCCGCCACCGTCTCCCGGCTGACCTCCCGGCTGCAGGCACCCAGGGCTGGCAGCAGCAACAGGCAGCAGCAACTCCAAAAAACCGCGCGGCGGCGCAGTTTTGGTGTTCTGATCATCTCTGGACTGTCCTCTGTTCTCTTCTCTGTCAAAACAGCCTATATATTAAGACAACAGACAACTTATGTCCTGCACCAATCCGCCTGAATTTTGCCTTAATCTGCCGCGGCTGCAGACGGGGCTCTGCCTCTGCCGCCGGCTGCAAAGTCTGCTAAAATCTGCTGCACTGTATAAAAGGAGCAAGCTATGTCAGCCATCACCAGATTAAAACCGGACTGCCCGCCTGATGCCCATAAAGTCATGCGGCCGCCGGAAAATGAAGTCCATGCCCTGCTGTGCGTCAGGGTTGAGCCTGCGGAAATTGAGCGCTACGGGGCCAGCGATGTGGTCGAGGTGCTCTCGCTGATGAGCGATCAGCCCAATCTCTGCTGCAGCCTGGAGATCTACCGGCAGCTGCAGGAGGCCGCCGCCCCGCTCAATCAGGAAATTGCCCAGGCGCGGGCAGCAAATCCTGAGATCACAGATAGGGAATTCAAGCCGGCACGAGTGGAGCTGCACAGCGCGGAGGAGGGCTGCCTGCACTATCCCGACGGAGCACAGTCGTCTGAATACCACTTCCTCGACTGGGCCGGCTGCCCGGAGAATTTCCGCGACTTTACCGCCAGGCTGGGCGAAAAATGCCTGATCTGCGTGGATATGCTCTCCATGCTGATCCTGCGCTCCATTTCCACGGTCTATCCCTGGGACAAGCTGCTGGCCGGTGATTTTATCCGCCAGTACCTCAAAGCTGCCGCCGCACTGACGGAGGCAGACCGCCTGCTGCTGACGGATATACGCTACGGCAGACACAGCGCCGACATCAAAAATGATTTCCCGGCGGCTTATGCCTTTCTGCGCCTGGAGCGCAAACTCTTTCTGCAGTACCCCGCTGAGGATTAAGGAGCAGCCATGCAGCAGTATTCAGACACCGTGGTGCTGACTCAGCGCCTGATCCGCCGGCAGAGCATCACCCCGCAGGATGAGGGCTGTCAGGATCTGATCTACTCTTATCTAAAGGATTTGCGCTTTAAGACCGAGCCTTATTATCAGGACGGCACGGTCAATCTGCTCGCCACCCACGGGCAGGGCGGTCCCTTTGTGCTGTTCCTGGGCCACACCGATGTGGTGCCCTCCGGCGAGAAATCCTCCTGGTCCCACGATCCCTTTGGGGCGGAAATAGTGCAGGAAGCAGGCCGTAGCATGATCTACGGCCGCGGCAGTGCCGACATGAAGGGCTCCGATGCCGCCATGACCATAGCCCTGCGTGATTTTGTGCGGGCTCATCCCGAGCATCGTGGCACGGTGGGTCTGCTGCTTACTTCCAATGAGGAAGGAGACGGCAGGGGCGGCGTCAGCTATGTGGCCGGCCGGCTGCAGCAGCAGAAAATGATCCCTGATTACTGCCTGGTAGGTGAACCCTCCTGCCGGGAGGTGCTGGGAGACACCATCAAGGTGGGCCGGCGCGGCTCGCTTACCGCCCGCATCACGGTCCGGGGCACACAGGGGCATGTGGCTTATCCTGAGCGCCTTAAAAATCCCATACATCAGGCGGCAGCGCTGATTGCCCTGCTGCAGCAGCCGCTGGATCAGGGCACAGAGGTCTTTCCGCCCACTTCCTTTCAGGTCACCAACATCAAAGCCGGCACAGGCGCGGAAAACATGGTGCCGCAGCAGTGCTGGTTTATGTGCAACTGGCGGTTCAACTCCCTGCAGAGCAAAGAGAGCATACAGGCCTTCATTGAGCAGGCAGTAGCACAGCTGCAGCTTGACTGTGAGGTGGAGCTGACCTTAAACGGCGTACCCTTTGTTTCCGTGCAGGGAGATTTCTGCCCGCTGCTGCAGGAAGTGGTGGCGGAAGTCTGTGGAGTGCAGCCTGAGCTTTCCACCTCCGGCGGCACTTCAGACGGCAGATTTATCGCCCCGCTGGGCACGCAGGTGCTCGAGTTCGGACCGCGCTCCCTGTCCATTCATCAGATAGATGAAAAGACTGATGCCGCAGAATTGGATCTGCTGACCCGGGTGTACTATCAGGTGCTCGCCCGCCTGTGCCTGTGAAGGTGAAAAGGCAGCGGGATAAAGAAAAACTGCCGGGGCGGTAGTCCTCCGGCAGCTGTAAACCCAAACCAGTCCCCCCGTGTTTTGCACCTTAAAAACGGCGACAACCGCATTCCCATGCGGGTTTGAGGGCGATTTTTGATTTTTTATACACCGGCTGCCAGTTCCAATTGGCGTTTAGTGGTATCGCAGATCAGCTGCCCCGGCGGGCATCTGCTTATTCCCAGTCTTTTCTTGGCTTCCTGCATACTGCATACTGGGGGCAGCGGTCTCAGCCCGACAGCCTTGAGTATCTTGCTCATATCACTGAGCTGCTCTGGATCATTACAGGCAGGTGCGGCTGAGCATACAGCCTGATTCAATCCCAGATTGAACACTACATAGTTCGGGTTCTTTGCTTTCTCAGTCTGCTGCGGCAGGGCAGTCAGCACTGCAGTTTTCAGGGCATGTGTGACGCGTTCAGCTGACAGATCATGACCTGCTTCGTGCAGTTTAAACTGCAGCACCCTGAGCATCAGCAGAGACAGGAAGCATAAACAGCAATGGGCGGTAATGTGCTCTTTGAGCCGTACGTAGAGCGGCCTGAGCGAAAAGCGGCTTTTCATGACCCGGAAGCAGTCCTCAATCCCGATCAGGCGATGATAAGCGGATAGAATTTCATTATCGCTGAGTTCAGCCTGCGTCCCGTCTGGATGCTGATACACATAGGCCGCATAGCCTGCCGTCCTGGTTCGTTCAGCAATCACGTCCTGTTTCAGCCCTACTGCTCGGTAAAGCTCTTTATCATCGCTGTCGGCGGCTTCTTTTGCCGTTTGAATGAGAGATCGCCAGCCGGTGGAATGCGGATTATCAATCAACATTCCATGCTCTATCGCAGCCTGCGCCCTGGCAACCTGATTTTCCAATTCCTTTAAATCTTTGGCTGCCCGTTTGGGATCCCAGGTATAAATTACCCTGCATTTAACCGTCAGTTTCCGGTGTCGCGGTCTGCCACTGGCTGTAAGTCCGCCTGTGCCATGCTCTGCCATGGCGGTCTTTTCCATATTGCTGACTTTGAAGCGGAAACGCGTTAAATCAAGCGGCTCTGCAGAGGGGATAATCCTGCCGTCTGCCAACTCACAATTATGCCAGCCTTCCGTACTCAGCATATCCCTGCGGCAGGCTTGATTTTGCATGGAAACCCGCTGCGCCACAATAAAACCAAGACCACGCTCCTCGATTTGATGCAGGGTTTTGGTCGAATTAAGCCCGCGATCTGCCACGAAATAGATATCTTTCACCTGGTACTTTTCTTTGAGGCTGTTGAGCATGGTCTCTATAGTATTGACCTCTGCTGTATTACCGGCAAAGACTTTGCAGTCCAGAGGAAGTCCGGTCTGGTCTATGGCCAGTGCCACCAACACCAGGGGCTGGCGGAATTTACCGTCTTTGGACGGTCCGCACATACGGATCATCTCATCATCACTGAGCCCCAGCTCATCTGCCAGCCGCCTGCGAAATTGTTCTCCCTCGAGATACCGCTCAATCCGTTCCCGGCTGTATCCTTCCTGGGTGAGTTTGTCCCGTATATCCCGGGTAAAGCGGATGAACTGCCAGATCTTGTCATCGTACGGGGTTTCAAACCAGGTGTTGGTGCAGTCGAAAAAGGCAATTTTCACTTCAGTTCCGCGACTGCCCAGATATGATTTCACCGCATGGGCCATGATTGTTTCGCAGTGCTCATACATAAAGTCCAGACCACGGTAGAAATTGTCCTGCGAAATATTCTGCCATGGGCAGTAGAAGTAATTCTCCTTGGTAAGATATGCCTCAAGATACGAGGCCGGATCCATGACTTTACGGCTGCAGAGGTAGAACAGCAGATCGTTGCAGCTCCATTTCCTGATGTCAGTCATGTTGCGCTGCAGATGGTATATGCAGTTCTTGATATCCAGATCTTTTTCCCATATGGAACGCAGAGCCAGATGCCCGTAATTCAGTACCGGAATGCTTTGTCCGTCCTTGCTGCTCTGTGCAGCATCTTCCTCCGGCATGACACTGCTGACTTTCTTCACAGCACTGGATATGGATTCACGTTTGTACTGCTCCTCCATTTCCTTCTCAAGCAATCTGCGGGTTTTTTCATCCTCAAAGGCCCTGCGTGTTTCTTCAGGAAGCTTATCCCAGCGGCCATAACTTTTACGTATGGTTCTGACGGATCCCCGCCCCGGGACATATACGGACTCAATAAGATATAAATACTGATGACCTTTGATTTTACTTATACTAAGAAACACAGGGCACCTCCCGCCTGCCATGACCACTATCACCGGGCATACCTGTATTATAAATCTTAATTACTAGTTTTTACTATATCTTTTAAATCAAAAATCGACCGCAAACCCGCATGGGAAAGCGGTTTTTGCCGTTTTCAAAGGTGCAAAACACGGGTAAAAGAGGCAGGACAAAGAAAAACTGCCGGGGCGGTAGTCCTCCGGCAGCTGTAAACCAAAACAGGCAGGATCCCTGGTTTAGGAAAGCAGATAACGCTCGGCGTCCCGGGCGGCTTTGCAGCCCTGACCTGCCGAGGTAATGGCCTGCCGGTAGACGCGGTCGGCACAGTCGCCGGCGGCAAAAACACCAGGGAGGGAAGTACCTGTTTCTCCGTCCCGGCCGGTCACTATATAGCCGTCGCACAGCTCCAGCTCCTGCCCGAACAGCCCGGTCTGCGGCTCATGGCCTATGGCGGCAAAGAGTCCGGAGAGGGGCATCTCAAAGCTCTGCCCCTGCTGCTCCACAGTCAGGGACTGCACCCTGCTGCCGTCGCCATTGACGGCGGTAACCACGGCATTGAGGATGAACTCTACTTTGCCTTCAGCGGCCTTCTGCCGCAGTTTGTCCACCAGCACCGGCTCCGCCCGGAAGGTCTCCCGGCGGTGAATGAGGTAAACCTTGGAGCACATCTGCGTGAGGAACAGCGCCTCGACAAAGGCAGCCGCACCGCCGCCTACTACGGCCACTTCCTTTTTCCTGAAGAAAAAGCCGTCACAGGTGGCGCAGTAGGACACGCCCCGGCCGCGGTACTCCCTTTCCCCAGGCACTCCCAGCTCCCGCGGTGAGGCGCCGGTGGCTATGATCACACTCAAAGTGCGCAGCACCCTGCCTGAAGCCAGGGTCAGGATCTTGACCCGCTCTTTGAGCTCGGCCTTTACTACCTTATCGGAAATAAAGACTGTGCCCAGAGCCTTGGCATGTTCCTGCAGTTTGGCCATCAAATCAAAGCCTGAGACCTGACCGGTGGCCCCTGGCCAGTTTTCAATTTCCGGAGTGGTAATCAGCTGGCCGCCGGGAGTATCACCGGTGATGAGCACCGGCCGGAGATTGGCTCTGCTGGTATAAATACCAGCAGTACAGCCGGCCGGACCGGAGCCGATGATGACAGTATTTAAAATTTCCTCAGTCATGGAAAATAGCTGTTTCCTTTAGTGTTGATTCCCCGGCCCTAAGGCCGGGGACAGCTGACCTCTTGTTTATTCACCCAGCTGCCAGCGGTGATGGCGCGGCGGCAGCTGAGGCTGCGGGGCAGGCTGAGGTGCCGGTTCAGCCTGCTGCAGCTGACGCTGCATCATGGCGCGGCGTAATTCCTGGCGGTCCAGACCAGGCAGCACATCAGGACGGGCTTCCTCTTCGGCAGCAGGAGCAGGCTGCTGCGGAGCCGGCTGGGCAGCGCGGCGGGCCCGGCGCTCCTGATCGTACTGCTGCATCAGCTCATCATATTTGCCATCTACCTGATTGCGCAGATCAACCACCAGCTGAGCCTGCTCGCGCAGTTCGTCGAGATTGACATCAGTCTGCTGCTGCATGCCCAGTAGCACGCTCTGCTCCACAAAATACTGATCTTCCAGATCGGCTATATCTGCTGCCAGATCCTGGAAACGCTCATCAGAGAGAGCGGCTATTACGCGGGCGTGATAGCGGCTGCCCGGTACACCGGCGCGGTGCTGCGGCTGCGGAGGCACGGCCTGCTCTTCCTGCTCAAAGCCGGCAGGACCGCGGTTAAAATCAGGGCCGGCGGCAAAGTCAGGCTCAAAGCCGCGCGGCGGGCAGGCCGGGACATGACGGCCGTAGCCGTGGTAAGCCTGCCAGCCATGCGGAGCAAAAGCCGGAGCCGGACCGTCAAAGAACCCGGCCGGCGGCTGCGGACCGCCCTGCGGCGCCGGGGCTTCATTCAGCTGAGGAGCCGGAGCGGCAGCAGCAAAGTCCGGGCTGGGGGCAGGCATACCGCCTTCAGGGACGCGCAGCAGTTCAGGAGCGGCAGCCGGAGCCGGGGCGGCGGCAGTCTCTGCCGGCGGCGGAGGCAGCGGTGCTCCCTGCGGGGCAGGACCAGGCTGAGGAGCCGGGGCTGCCTGAGGGGCAGGCTGAGGCGCCGGAGCGGCTTCATTTTGCGGACGAGCGCTGCCGGCAATGCGCAGATGCGGCAGAGCAGGAGCGGCCTGCTCCTGTGCGGCAGCCGGAGCCTGAGCAGGGGCGGCAGGTTCAGAGGCGGCCAGTACAGACTGAGAGCAGATTAAAGCCAGAGCGCAGGCGGCGGAAGTTAAAGCAAATTTTGTTTTATTCATAAATAATCTCAACGCAGATCCGTACTGCGTCCTCCTTTCCGTCAAATAAACCATAGATACTGTACATATGAGCTTACGCCTGCACGCTTAGTGCAAACATAGCAAAGCAGTGTAATTTTCCTGCCCAAAGGATAACACCTGCGGCACAAAATCCTCGCGGCGTGCTGCATACAATGCGCACCAGTTCTCAATCCTGAAGCCTGCCAGCAGTTCTTCCGCCCGGCGGCTGAAGGAAAGATGCCAGGGCTCGGGCCCTCCGCCCCACTGCTGCATAAAGGGCCGCTCAAAGCCAAATTTTGCCGCTTCCCGGGCGAGAAATTCACCCAGCGGAGCAAAATAAGCCCCGGGCTCATATTCATGCCAGGTCAGCTGCAGGCTCTGCCCCGGCGGCAGCAGATTGGGCGCATAAACATCAAAATCCGTACCCAGATGATGGCGCGACAGTCCGGGCAGAGCCGAAAAATACACTATAGCCCGGATTTTGTCTGCAGCAGACATACCGGCAAGATCCAGCGGCTGTTCATCAGGGCCGAGCACCGGCCTACGGCCTTCATATTTGTCCTGAAAGATCTGATACTGCCGCGCAAAACTGCGGTAGGCCGAGCATACAGCCAGCTCTATTCCGCACTGCGCCGCCCGGGCCTGCAGAGCGGCCAGTGCTCTGGCGCTTTCGCTATCGGCCAGCAGTCCGCCGGGGAGTTCTGTCAGTCTGCGTCCGGGAAAGAGCCGCTCCTCCAGCACTGCAGTATCTGCCGCGGCCGTGGTATTCATCATGTGGTTTCCTCAGGTGTGCTCAGCGGCAGCTTAGGCCAGCTCGGCGGCTATCAGCTCAGCGCACTGCACGCAGCTGACTGCCTCACCGCGTCTGGTATTGTCCATTACGATCACCAGATCCAGCACCCGGGGAGCTGCTTTGTTAAAGCGCAGCCGGGAGAGATAAATCTTATTGTCGCGCACGCCGTGGGTTACCGGAGTGATGAGCTCGTCATCGGCGCACAGTTCAATGCCCTCGGTGGCCGTCAGGCATTCGCGGACGGCCTCAGGATCCAGATCTTCGGCGCACTCGGCATGCAGCAGCACGGTGTGACCGTAGAATACCGGAGCCTGCAGGCAGGTCAGGGAGAAATCAGCCGGCAGCTCCTCAATCAGCGACTGCAGCTCCTGCAAAATCACCTGTTCATGCTCGGTACGCCCGTCTGCCTGGGCTGCTCCTATGCGCGGATGCAGATTAAAGGCCAGCTGGGCCTCAAAATCATGACTGTCTGCCGGCATGCCATTTAACAGCTGTATGGTTTCATGAGCCAGGGCTTCAGTACCGGCCCGGCCGTGCTCGGATACGGATTCCAAAGCCACGGCACTGACCCGGACCAGACCAAATTCATCATGCAGGGCGGTCAGCGGCAGTGCCAGCTGAGTGCTGACGCTGGCGGCGGGCATGATCATGCGCTTTTCCATGCCCTGTTTGATCACATAGGGATTGAGCTCCGGCAGGATGGTAGGCACACTGCCCGTGCCGGCAAACAGTCTGCTGTTGTCTATGACAATACAGCCGGCATTTCTGGCCTTTTCATGCAGTCTGAGCGTCTCATCCCTGGTGGTAATGAAAAAGGCGGCATCAGCCTGGGCAAAATCAAACTCATCGGCGGCAGTCACCATAAAATTCCTGCCGTTTAAGGTGACCGCATCATACTCTCCGCTCAAAGGTGAAAGAGGATAGAGCTGACCTACAGTAAAGCCGCGCTCCTCCATCACCTCCAGAATCAATTTGCCTATATCGCTGTCATAGCCGTAAATTGCAATATTAAGTGCCATGTTTGTCCTTACCTGTGGGATGAATCAAAACTGCTGCATTGTACAACACCAGGCTGCAGCCTACACCCTGGCGTGAGCGGACAGACATCAGTCCCGGGAGAGGATGGCGAATCGATCAGGCGGCAGCCTGCCGGCGCAGCAGCCGCAGACAGCCGGCTCCGACGCACAGCACCAGACAGCCCTGCAGCAGAAAGGTGTTGCCCAGCCCCAGAGCCTGGGCACAAAAACCTATGGCCGCAGGTCCGAGCAGTGAGCCCACATTGCCTATGGCATTGACCACGGTCACTGCCTTATTGACCGACACGCCGGGTACGGTGGCACTAAAGGAAATCAGCTGCGGCACTATATTGGCCGCTCCCATGCCGATGATGAAATAGCCGGCCAGAGCCGCCGGCACCGCCCCGCCGAATACCACCAGGCAGTAGCCGGCAAAAATGGCGACTGCGCCCAGCACCAGAATCCGGCGGCGGCCGCAGGCGGTGACAATGCGGTCACCGAGCAGCCGAAACAGGGTCATGGCCACGGAAAAGGCGGCATAGCCGTAGCCGGCATGCTCCAGTGAAACCTGCAGTTCATTTTTGAGGAAAACCCCGGACCAGTCCATCATGGAGCCCTCGGTCTGATACATCACAAAGCACATCAGACCTATGCAGATGATAGCTGCCGGCACTGCCCGGCCGGCAGCTTTGCCGTCCTTGGCCGATTTGCTGCTGTCCGCGGCGCTGTCGGTTGCGGCCGAGGCAATCTGGGCGCGGGAAAGCAGCCAGCGCCCGAAGATCATCGGTACGGCTATATAAATGCACAGGGCCAGCGCCTCGGCGGCAGGCATGGGCAGACCGGCCCCCAGCAGCCAGGTCACGCACAAAGAGCCGCAGATACAGCCCACACTGTAGATGCCGTGCTGACTGGACATGATGGAGCGGCCGATCATGCGCTCCACATGAGCGGCATTGATGTTTACCGCCACGCCGAAGCAGACCCCGGCCATGCCGACAAAAAAGAGCAGGGCTCCGGTGAGGTAAAGCACAGGAGAAAGCGTTATCCCCATCAGGGCAGTGCTCATCACCGCCACGGCAAAATAAACCAGCCCCCGGCAGCCGATCCGGCCGGCCAGAAAGCCGGCCAGGGGCATACTGACAAAAGCGCCTATGCCGCAGCACAGCAGGAGCAGACCCAGCTGATGCGGATCCAGGGCAAAGCGCTCCTGCACTATGGGAATTAAGGGGGCCCAGGTGGAGATGCCAAAGCCGGCCAGAAAGAAAGCCGACCGGCTGCCGTTTACCAGATGTTTTTGTACTACCTTATCCATGACAGCACCACAAATTGCTCAGGCTCAAGCTGCAGCCTGCTGTGTTTACCCGGCACTATGCTGCCCGGACTTGCGGCCGCGCAGCAGCACAAAGCAGATCGCTCCGGTCAGGATGACCGCAGAGGCCTGCAGCAGGAAGACATTGTGCAGACCACCCAGCTGATGGGCCAGAAAGCCTATTACTGCCGGTCCGCAGAGAATGCCGGTAAAACCTATGGCATTGACCACGGTCACCGCGGCATTGATGGAGACGTTTTCTATGGTGACGGTATAGGAAATAAGCTGCGGCACCACATTGGAGGCTCCTACACCAATCAGGAAGAAGCCCATCAGGGCTGTATAGGGATGCGGCACCATCACGGCCAGCAGATAACCCAGGGCTATAAAGCCGGTGCCGGTGACTATGACGCGTCTTCTGCCCAGGGTGGCCACAATTTTGTCTCCGGTCAGCCTGAAGATGGTCATGGCTATGGCAAAGGCGGCATAGCCTATACCGGCCTGCTCCACCGGCACTCCGCGCTCAGTGCGCAGGAAGATGCCTGACCAGTCCAGCATGGAGCCCTCGGTCATGAACATGATGAAGCAGAGTATGCCCACCAGGATCACCAGCGGATGCAGTACCCGCGCCCTGCCGCCTGATTGCTGCTCCTGCTGCTGCTTTTCACTGCCGGTCAGTCCGCTGCTGCGATCCAGCAGGAAGCGGCAGCTGCTGCAGACGATCAGCAACAATAGTACGGCGGCAGTAAGTCCGGCCGCCGGCAGGGACAGTCCCAGGGTCAGCAGCGCAGTGACACCCAGCGAGCCCAGAAAGCCGCCTATTGAGTAAAGTCCGTGCAGGCCGGACATGATGCCCCGCCCGGAAATGATCTCCACACGGGCGGCATTGATGTTGGATACCACATCCAGTATGACCGCCGACATGCCAAAGGCGATCAGCACTGCCGCCAGCACATAGAGCTGATCGATCAGGGGAATGGCACACAGCCCCAGGGCCACCAGCACTGTGGCGCAGTAGATCAGCGCTCTGCAGCCTAATTTGGAGGCGGCAAAGCCGGCCAGGGGCATGGCAACCAGCGAGCCTATGCCTATACAAAGCAGCAGCACGCCCAGCTCCTGCTGATTTAAGGCAAAGCGCTCCTGTACATAGGGGATCATAGGAGCCCAGGCGGCAATGCCAAAACCGGCAGCCAAAAAGGCTGCCCTGTTGGATCTGATCATGCGCTTTTCTGTAATTATGTCCGTCATATTAACCTCAGCTCCTGTCGGAGTATGATCTAAAACTGTGCACAAAATTAGCTGATTTTTAACCGGTGAACAAGGAGCAAAGCTGCAGCTTTTTAGCGCAAAAACTACACTATATTAACCAGCGGTCTAGTGACGGCTCTGCCCTGAGCCCATGCCTGCGGCAACCTGCCGGAAGCCTATGAGCAAAAGTCGATCATTTTTCGCCGCTGATTTTTGTTTTTCCCGCTGGGATTGGCGGATTTTGCGCTTGATTTTCGCCTGACAAAATGCCGGGCAAATCAAACTTTTTGGACAGAAAGCTCACATCTGCATATTTTTTGAGTAAAATTATATTGTGCAGTGTGCGGCACAAGACAACTGAAATACGGCAGTTTCCTGCGGAAATTAATCCGTCTCCTGGTATAAACAGAAAAACAGCAGCTGTTTCTGCGGCAGCACTCCTTTCCGGCGCTCTGCCGGCGCCTGCACTGATTGTTGAATTTTTAGGTCTGTTTGTTGTTTATGTTATGAAACCAAGAGTACCCGCTTTAGTCAGAGCAGATATAGCTGATCGCTTGATCTACAAGCTGAACTTTCCCAAAACCGCGGCAGTGGAGTTTGTGGAAGACTTCTTTGAGACCATCTCGGAAAGCCTCTGTTCGGGAGAAGAGGTAAAACTGACCGGCTTCGGCAATTTTGTGGTACGGGAAAAAAGCGAGCGTCCCGGGCGCAATCCCCGTACCGGCACACAGGTGACCATAGCCCCGCGCCGGGTGGTCACTTTTAAGGCAGGCACCAAGCTCAAAAGCCGGATAGACAATTCAGAAAGTTGATTTGCTCCCAATATTGTATAATTGCCGGGCCGCCGCAGGGCGGCCAAGTTTTGTCAACATGGGAAAACAAAATGCAACGTTTTATTTATACCATCACGGATCGTGACGGCATACATGCCAGACCTGCCGGAGTGATCATTCAGGCAGCTCACAAATTCAAGTCAGACGTCGTCTTAAAAGCCAAGGGCAGACAGATCTCCCTCAAAGGCGGCATCTTCTCCTTAATGGGTCTGGGTATCCGCTGCGGTGACGAAATTGAAGTAGTATGCACCGGTGAAGATGAGGCCGAGGCTGCAGCAGCCATGCGCCAGAGCTTTGAAAAGCATCTCTAATCCAAAATCCAGCTCTCTGCCCTGACCAGGCCCGGTGCGCTGGCCGTCAGCTGGCAGAACAGAATTCAAAATCCATACACGCTCTGACTGCTTTGCAGTCAGCCGCAACTAAAGGGGCCCGCAGATGCGGGCCCTGTGCATTGATGGGGTCGGCTTTTAATTCCAGCCGGTGGCTTCGCGTAAACCGTCGGCTATGTCGGCGGCTGTAGGCACCACAATCACCCCGGCATCACGCAGCGCCTGCCGCTTGGCCTGGGCCGTGCCCTGACCGCCGGTGATGATGGCGCCGGCATGACCCATGCGCTGTCCCTGCGGAGCTGTTGAGCCGGCAATATAGGACACTACCGGCTTGGTCATGTGTTCCTTAATCCAGGCTGCGGCATCCTGCTCTGAGGTACCGCCAATCTCACCTACCAGGACCACAGCTTCAGTCTCGGGATCGTCTTCAAACAGCTGCAGCATATCCACAAAGGAAGAGCCCTGCACCGGATCACCGCCTATGCCCACGCAGGTGGACTGGCCGAAACCGGCATCGGTGGTCTGCTTGACGGCCTCATAGGTCAGAGTGCCGGAGCGGGAGACTATGCCCACTTTGCCCTTTTGATGAATATAGCCGGGCATAATGCCTATTTTGCACTCTCCTGGGCTGACTATGCCCGGGCAGTTGGGGCCGATTAAGCGGGTGTTGGGGGCGCGGCGCAGCATGGCCTTGACCTTAAGCATATCGAGCACCGGAATGCCCTCGGTAATGCAGACGATCAGCTCCAGGCCGGCATCTATGGCCTCCAGTATGGAATCGGCGGCAAAGGCCGGCGGCACAAAGATCATGGAGGCAGTGGCCCCGGTGACTTCCACGCACTCGCGCACGGTATTGAACACCGGCAGGCCCAGATGCTGCGAGCCGCCGCGGCCGGGGGTGACACCACCCACCATCAGGGTGCCGTATTCCAGACACTGCTGTGTATGGGCCGAGCCCTGAGAGCCGGTAATGCCCTGAGTCATCACCCTGGTGGATTTGTTGACCAGAATACTCATTATTGGTTCTCCTCCGCGGCTTTTTGTACGGCCAGCATAGCAGCCTCACGCAGGGTATAGGCCGGAGCAATATTAAGACCGCTGTGCATCAGCAGATCTGCGCCCTCATGGGCGTGGTTGCCCTCGAGGCGCACCACCACCGGCACATGGGTGCCCACTTCCCGCACGGCGCCCAGAATACCTTCGGCTATAAGATCGCAGCGCACTATGCCGCCGAAAATATTGACCAGAATGCAGCGTACACTGGGATCTTCCAGGATGATCTTAAAGGCTTCCATCACCCTCTCGCGGGTGGCAGCACCGCCTACATCCAGGAAGTTGGCCGGAGCGCCGCCGGAATTGTTGATGATGTCCATGGTGGCCATGGCCAGACCGGCACCGTTGACCAGACAGCCTATGCTGCCCACCAGCGGTACATAATTGAAGCCTGAGGCCGTGGCTCTGGCTATACGCGGATCTTCCTGAGAAGGATCATCCATTTCCACCAGATCGGGGTGCCGGAAGAGAGCATAGCTGTCCAGATTGATCTTGGCATCCAGGCACAACAGGTTGCCATCCCTGGTGACGGCCAGAGGATTGACCTCCACCATGCTCAGGTCATTTTCCAAAAAGAGCCTGGCCAGGCCGACGAAAATCTTGGTGAAGGCCGCGACCTGTCCGCCCTTGAGGCCCAGCCTGTAGGCCATGGCCCGCCCCTGATAAGGCTGGGGACCGGTCAGCTCGTCTATGACTGTCTTGAGGATCTTATGAGGCTCCCGGGCGGCCAGCTCTTCAATGGACATGCCGCCGGCCTCGGAGGCCATAATGATCAAATGGCCGCTGGTGCGGTCAATGGTGGCTCCCAGATACAGCTCGCGTACGGCATCGGTGGCCCTTTCGATCAGAATGCGCGACACCGGTTTGCCATGCGGCCCGCTCTGCCTGGTCACCAGCCGGCTGCCCAGCCACTTGGCCGCAAAGGCCTCAGCCTCAGCCGGAGTATTGACCAGCATGACGCCGCCGGCCTTGCCGCGGGCACCGGAGTGTACCTGACATTTGCACACAAAAGGCCCGGGGGAGAGTTCATATGCTGCCTTGCCTATACCGGTGGCCTTGGTGCTCACCCTGAAGTCCGGTACCGGGATGCCATAGGAACGCAGCATTTCCTTGGATTGATATTCGTGTAAGTGCATTTTTCCTTAGTTTCTGTCTGCTTGGCGTGATTTCTGCTCAAATAGCAAACCATTAAAATACAAAAGCCCTGCCGCAATCAAGGGGCAGGGCCGTAAAAAAGGCTGGGACAGGCGGACTAAACTCAGTCCAGATCCCTGTTTTGCTGATTTACCAGCCTGATGGCTTCTTCATTGTACTCAATATCATTTAAGGATCTGGCTTCCTGATTGAGCGCAGCCTGCAGGCGGGAGCTGTTGTACTGCTGCAGCTGAGCGCGCAACAGGGTTTCATACCCGGCCAGGGCATTATCGTCGGCACTGCCTGTTTCCTTAAGCACAGCCAAAGTCTCGCGGCCTTTGTTGTCCCCAATGGTGTAAGGCCTGCTGCCTTCGCGGGCTATGGCAAATATGGCCATGCCAAACTGCGGATCTACCACACTGGTGCCGCGCTCCAGACGCACCTCGCGGTTTAAGCTGACGTCAGCCGGCAGCGGAGTATTGGGATCTTCCTGCAGGCTGGCGGCAAACTCGGTGAGTATGCTCCGGCCCTGCTCCACGGCTTTGCTGTGGATCACGGCGGCGCTTACCTGCTCCTGCACCTCGGACAGCTCACGCAGCTCGGCTGCCTGATAATCAAAGATGTTGAGGGTGACGGCGGCAGTATCCGACAGATTGATCACCGGGGAATTGATGCCTGAAGTGTAGTTTTCCTCAGTAAAGGCAGCATCCTGCAGGGCCTGTGTATTCAGCGGCCAGGGCTGGCTGGCATCACCCTGAGCCAGGCCGTTGCAGGTGTACACGGTCAGACCAAGACTTTCGGCGGCAATATCCAGGGAATCGGGATTCTCGAAAGTCAGATCGGACATGGTGTTGAGCTTTTCCTGATAAAGATCGCGGGCCCGATCTGCCACATAGGCGGCGGCCACACGGCTTCTGATGCTCTCAAAGGCCGGTACGGACGGCGGAATGATTTTGTCCACCTTCAGGAAATGCGTGCCGAAACTGTCTGCCACTTTGGCGCTGAGCTCGCCTTCCTGCAGGGCAAAAGCGGCATCGGAGAGATTGGCAGCCAGATCATCGCGGCTGAGCTCTCCCATGAGGCCGCCGTTGTCGCGTGACCCCAGATCTTCTGAATAAATGGAGGCCACCGTGGCAAAATCCTGCCCCTCGGCCAGAGCGGCCTCGACGGCGGCAGTGCGCTCGGCGCTGTCGGCGGCGTCATTTTTGATCAGAATGTGGCGCACGGCGCGTTTTTCGGGAGTGCGGAAGTCTTCCTGATTGATGCTCAGATAATTCTGCAGATCATCATCGGTGTAGGAAACTTCCTTTTTGAGGGTATCTGTATCCAGCAGGATATAGGTGAACTTGACTTCAGCCGGAGCCATATAGGCGGCGTGGTGGCTGTCATACCAGGCCTGTACTTCCTCCGCGGAAGCGCTGAGATCTGCCTGCAGATGCGAGAGATCGAGGCTGTACAGATCCACTACCCTGTACTCGGAGAGCAGTCTGCCTATGCTGGTGATTTCATAAGGCAGCGGAGCGGCTGCGGTGTTGACCGCCGGCTGGGCTATAAAATCGGTCATCAATGTCAGACGCAGCTGCTGGCCGAAATATTCCGGATCCATGCCCATATTGCGCACGGAGGCCAGATAGAGATTATTGTCAAATTTGCCGTCGCGCTGGAAGGCCGGAGTGTTTCTGATCACCTCACGCACCTGCTCGTCACCTATACGGACATCAGTCTGGTACACGGCAGAGGTCAGGGCCACATTGTCAATCATGGACTCCAGCACGCGGGTGCGCAGAGCTCTGACATATTCGGGATTTTCCAGCAGTTTGGAAGCTTCACCGCCGAGCATGCGGTGCATCTGCTGTGTCTCGCGGTTGTACTGTTCATTCCACTGTGCAGAGGTGATGCTGTAGTCGCCCACCTTGACTGGATCGGTATTGAGTCTGGGGATCAGATAACCGCCTACACCGGCAAAGATGAAGGACAGAATAATGATCCAAAACAGAACTTTAAAAATTTTTCCTTGCGCGCCTTCACGCAGCTTGTCTGATAGCATTTTTCTTCTCCGCAGCATCAGCCTCCGGCAGCAGGGCCGGTGAACACACTGCCCATTGCAAAACTGTGGAGATTATACAAGATCTCAGGGAAAGACTAAAAGCGCCGCGCCCTCAGGCAGGCCAGCCGGTAGCCCGCAAGGAAATGACAGGAACAGGATGGGAAGGAGAAAGAAAAGAGCGGCACCAACCGGACCGGTCAACTGCCGCCCTTCTCCCTGCCCTGCTGTGGATGCGGCCGGAAAAGTTACTGCCGCCCCACCGTCAGCTATTACGACTTAAGGCCTGTAGTTCCTCGTCAGTCCAGGCGGACGGCCACAGCAGGAGATACAGGCCGAAAATAAGATTGACCAAAGGCACAAACATCAAAATCCACAGCCATCCTGGTTTTTTCAGATCATGCAGACGTTTGATCTGGTTAAAAACGCTGATAACTATCAGCACTATCCACACTACATAGGCAATGACAATAACTGATGCTTCATAACGCACAATTTCGAAAAGGAATAACATCAGAGCCGATACCAGATATAACAGCAGGCTGATGCCAAAAAAGCGCAGACGCCCGATTCGTCCGTGATAGGAGAACATGTTTGTATTGTAAATGTGATTATCATTAGGCTCATCAGTCATATACTGTATTCCTCCATATGTCTTCAGGACAGCAGTAATAAAAACAACAGACTGCGCAGGAAAGTAATCAGCCTGCTTTGCTGCTGTTATATTATAGATTGTATTATGCAATATTATTACCGTCGCAGTCAATAGATCGACGGGATATTATGCAGTATGCATGATATTAATTAATAATATTACAGCACTATAATGTTTTATTACTTTTTTGACTAATGAGGAAATATTTAATTTATGCAGGAGGGATTTGCGCAGCCCAAATCTTGTTAATCTAGTGAAATATTTTTTATAAATTTTTTAAATCATTGA
>CAYRIZ010000018.1:0-36543 GCA_964424565.1 uncultured Enterobacterales bacterium | reverse complement strand
CCTGTGGGATCATGCTTCTTACTTCTGCCGCTGCAGCAGAAGAATTTTATGCGGCTGAATTTGACGAAGAAATTGAAGAAGTTGAAGACGATACCTTTCCAAACTTCTACAAATGCCATTATCGCGTAGATCCCGCTAAGATATTTGATGAAGTAGGCAGACTGACAGATAAATGTAATGCAGAGGTGCGGGCCCTTGGTATTGAGCTGTACGAGCATACCGGTATTGAGATTGATCGATATGAGGACAAAACCTATCTGACCATTGTGATCGATTTCGCCTGATCAAACAACTGTCTTAATCTCTGCAGCAAGGCTCAATGTTATCTGCGGTTCTGCTCAGTACTGCGGTCTGATGCTGATGGGACAACATCCGCTCTGCCACAGCAGCAGGCGGATGTGATTTATAGGGCAGGCCGGACGGACGGCTTACTGCACGCCGGTGGAGCCAAAACCGCCGGCGGCACGCTCTGAGGCGGCAAATTCCTCCACCTGAGTAAATTCCACCCGGATGATGGGCACGAAGATCAGCTGTGCCATGCGCTCGCCAACCTTCAGGGTAAAGTCCTCACTGCTGCGGTTCCACAGCGGTACAAAAAGCTGCCCCTGATAGTCCGCATCAATAAGACCAGTCAGATTGCCCAGCACAATGCCGTGCTTAAAACCCAGTCCCGAGCGCGGCAGCACCACAGCACAGACATTGGGATCTTTAATATGCATGGCAAAGCCGGTGGGTACCAGCAGGCTCTGCCCGGCCCTGATGACTGTATCTGCAGGCAGCAGGGCCCGCAGATCCATGCCGGCGGCCGCGGCACTTTCGTAGCGCGGCAGTGGAAAGAGCGTCCCCAGACGCTCATCCAGTATTTTGATTTCAACCTGCACTAGAGCTAACTCCGGGCTCCGGCACCGGCAGTGCGGGCGGCCTCAAAAATATAGTCGATCAGCTCAGAGGCTATGACCTGCTTGGAAGCCTTGTCAAAGACTGCCGCCCGGCCGTCGCGATCAAACACCGTTACGGCATTGTCATCGCTGTTGAAGCCCACATCAGTTCTCGAGACATCGTTGAGGACAATGAGATCCAGCTTTTTGCGCTCCAGCTTGGCTTTGGCATGCTGCTCGCCGTCATTGGTTTCGGCGGCAAAGCCCACCGTGAAGGGCCGCGGGCTGCTGTGACCCACCATGGAGATGATGTCTTCATTTTTAATCAGGGTCAGGGTCATGCTCCCGCCCTGTTCCTCCTTGGTGAGCTTTTGATCGTATACATAAGCCAGACGGTAGTCAGCCACGGCAGCGCAGCCTATGACTATGTCCGCCGCCGCAAGTTTGTCTTTGACGGCATCATACATGTCCTGGGCTGTTCTGACATTGATGCGGCTGACCCCGGAGGGGGTCTCCAGGCTGACCGGACCTGCTATCAGGGTGACTTCAGCGCCGCGGGCGCGGGCGGCTTCAGCCAGGGCAAAGCCCATTTTGCCTGAGCTGCGGTTGGTGATAAAGCGCACCGGATCTATGGGCTCCTCGGTAGGACCGGCGGTGATGAGCACCCGCAGGCCGGCACCGCTGGCCTTGGGCAGCAGCTTCTGGGCTGCCAGCCTCTGCGGCTGCGGCGGCTGGGGCAGCAGGGTGTTTTCATCAAAGGTCAGGGCAGTGTGATTCTGCAGCAGGGCTATGATGTAGGCTACTATCTCCTGCGGCTCCCGCATGCGGCCTACGGCAGTTTCCCCGCAGGCCAGTTCGCCTGAGGCCGGCGGAATGATCAGTACACCGCGTTTCTGCAGCAGAGCCAGATTATCCCTGGTGGCCTGATTGGTATACATGCGGACATTCATGGCGGGGGCCAGCAGCAGCGGGCAGGCTGCAGCCAGGGCGGAGCAGGTCAGCATATTGTCGGCCAGGCCGCAGGCCAGTTTGGCTATGGTATTGGCTGTAGCGGGGGCTACCACCATCAAATCAGCATCGGCGGTGAGCCTGACATGGCTGACGGCGGCCGGATCGTCAAATACATCCATGTATACGCTATGGCCGCTTAAAGTCTCCATGGTGGTTTTGGACACTATTTTGGCAGCAGCTTCAGTCATGACTACATGTACATCGGCACCCTGCTTTTTGAGCAGGCGGCACAATTCCGTGCACTTGTAGGCAGCAATGCCGCCGCTTATTCCCAAGACGATTTTTTTATGTTCAAGCTGCATATAAAAACTCCCATGACAACAGCGTTTACCGGTCCGCTCCGGGAACACAGGTCCGAGGTCAGCCGCTCCAGGCAGGCAGCAGGCCTGATGCTCTCAGGGGACAGGCAGGGATCAAAGTTCTATATGTAATATATGGGCAGACGGGGCATTTTTGCAGAGGTTTTGGGCAGATTTTGTGCCGGAAAGCGGCACTAAAGCCTAAGTTTTCGGCTGTGTGGGCTTATTTGGGAGCTGCGGGAACAAAATGTTAAAGAAATATGTGTTTGGACGTATACTGCAGCCTTTTTTAGGTTATAATCAGCGGTTGCTAAAGTTGAGCTTACCCAAAGCTTGGAAGTTTCCGCTGGGGGATCGAGAAACTTTGGTATAACAAAGGAATTCAGAGCTGCGCGGTAGCTGCAGTGTCAGGATGCTTTCACCTCATCTCCGCCTCGGTGTGGCGGGCGGTGGGAGTATTTGATCTTTTGCCCTGCAGTTGTGCTAGAATGCGCGCACTTTGTTATTGATTTGTGGTTTTTAGTTGGTTACAGCTCTGTTAGGTGCTGTGAGCCTATAACGTATTTTTGGAGTGTGAGATAACATGTCCAGAGTCTGCCAAGTTACGGGCAAGCGCCCGATGGTGGGTAATCATCGTTCCCATGCGAAGAATGCGGCCAAGCGTCGTTTTCTTCCCAATTTAAAGTATCACCGCTTCTGGGTAGAGAGCGAAGGCCGTTTCGTCAGACTGCGTGTCACCACCAAGGCCATGCGCACTATCGATAAGGTAGGCATTGATGCTGTGCTCGCAGATATGCGTGCCAATGGCGTTAAGATCTAATTTAGGAGGCATTAATCATGGCTAAGAAAGGCGGCCGCGAGAAGATTCGTTTAAATTCTTCTGCCGGAACTGGTCACTTCTACACCACCACCAAGAACCGTCGTACCACTCCGGGTAAGATGGAGATCATGAAGTTTGATCCGGTGGTGCGCAAGCACGTGATTTACAAAGAAGGCAAGATCAAGTAATTTTGCGCTTTTTTGGTAAAAAAGACCCTGCAGCAGGCAGGGTTTTTCTTTTTTGGAAGAATGAAAAATGCCTGAACTGCCTGAAGTTGAGGTGACCAGACGCGGGGTGGCACCGCATCTGGAGCATCATCTCATTAAGGATGTATTTTTTGACGACTTCAAACTGCGCGAGCCTTTCGATCCCCGGCTGAAGTCACTGTGCGGTGCCGCAGTGTCAGCCGTCAGCCGCCGCGGCAAATACATAATCGTTTATACCAGCCGCGGCAGTGTCATCATTCATCTGGGCATGACCGGGCATCTCAAGGTGCAGAGTGCCGATACTCCGGCCGTAAAACACGATCACTTTGCGCTGTTTACAGATCAGGGCGAGGTGATCCGCCTCAATGATATGCGCCGTTTCGGGCTGGTGCGTTTTGTCCCGCCGGGGGAAGATCCGCTGCAGGACAAGCATTTGCGGGATTTGGGGCCCGAGCCTTTCTCGCCGCAGTTTAATGCCGCCTGGCTCAAGGAACGCCTGGGCCGCATCCGGGGACCGATCAAGCCGGCGCTGATGAACAGCTCTGTAGTGGTGGGCGTAGGTAATATCTATGCCAGCGAGGTGCTCTTTAAAGCCCGCATCCATCCCGCGACCCCGGCCTGTGCCCTCAGCGTGGAGCAGTGCCGGCTGCTGTGTGAGCTGATCGCCTCCACCCTGCAGGCCTCCATAGCCCAGGGCGGCACCACCATCAGGGATTTTTCCGGAGCAGACGGCAAACCGGGGTACTTTGTGCAGCAGCTGGCCGTCTATGGCCATGAAGGGCAGCCCTGCCCGCTGTGCGGCGGCAGAATAGAGAAGATGGTGCAGGCCGGGCGCAGTACTTTCTTCTGCGCCCGCTGTCAGCCGGCGGCAGAGAGTTAGGCGCCTTCCTTGAGGCGGCGGACCAGCAGGGCCACCTCAGCCGGTACAAAGGGGGCTATGTCCCCCTTGTGAATCAGCACTTCCCGCACCAGGGTGGCTGAAATATAGGCCAGCTCCCCTGAGGTGGGGAGCAGAACTATCTCCAGTCCAGGCATCATGGTGCGGTACATGCCGGTCAGCTGTATTTCATAATCATAATCGGCCACGGTGCGTACACCGCGCACCAGCACATTGGCCTGATGCTCCTTTAAAAAATCCACCAGCAGCCCGGAGAAGCTTTCCACCCTGACATTGCGCAGCGGCTGACAGCACAGCTCCAGCATCTGCCGGCGTTCGGCCAGGGAAAATAAGGTGTGTTTGGAAGGGCTGTCGGCGCAGCCTATGATCACCTGATCAAACAGGCGGGCGGCTCTTTTGATGATGTCAAAATGTCCCAGGGTGGGCGGATCAAAGGTACCCGGGAATACAGCCAGATTTACTTTATTCATGATCGCTGTCCTGCTGCAGATATTGCTGCTCTGCGTAGTCAAACATGGCCTTGACCCGCTCAATGCTGATATGAGTCATGGCCTTTTCATCGCGCACGCGGTAACGCCAGGGTATTTTGGCGCCGCCCAGTTCCCGGGATGCCAGCTCTTCATAAACCGAGACGCATAAATCGGGATAATTCCAGGGACCTACCCGCTTTTCATTGTGTATGGCAAACAAACCTATTACCGGAGTGTGCAGGGCTGAAGCCAGATGCATGGTGCCGCTGTCCGGGGAGAGCAGCAGGGAGCCCACTGCCACTATGGCCAGCAGTTCGCGCAGGGAGGTGCGGCCGCACAAATTGACGCAGCGGTGATCCAAATTCTGCTCAATGGCCTGGCAGAGGGCAGTTTCAGTGCTGCCGCTGCTGCCGAGCAGGCCTACGGCATAACCCTTGTCCAGGGCATGGCGGGCCAGCGCAGTGTAGCCTTCCACAGTCCAGTTTTTCTGCACTTTGGCCGAAGCCGGAGCAATCAAAAAGATCTTATTGCTGTCAAAGTAGCTGCGGGCATAATCAATCTCATTGTCCTGCAGATTGAAATCCCAGTAAGGCTCCACGCCGGTAAAGCCGGCCGCCTCGGCAAAGGCCAGAAAGCCGCTGAGCACATGCGGATCGGCAGGAGAGGGAACCTTGATGTCGGTAAACCAGGTCTGCCCTTCCCGAGCGCGATGATGATCATAGCCGTATTTGACATCGGCTTTGATGAACATGGAGGTCAGGGAGGCCTTGAAGGAAGTCTGAATATTAAAAAGCAGATCGAAGTGCTTATCCTTGAGCTCCTCCTTGAGCGCAAAGAGAGCCCTGACTCCTTCTTTTTTGAAATCAAGCTCCACCATGGGCATCAGCTCGTCTTTGTCATGATCGTAGAACAAAGCGGAAAAGCGTTTGTCTATGATCCAGGTGATTTTGACTTTGGGATAAGCTTTTTTCAGTCCGCCCATGAAACCAAAGGCATTGATACAGTCACCTAAGGAAGAAAGACGGAGTACGGCTATCTTTTTCTTATAGCCGTTATGAGGGGGGTGATTACTACTGTCGTCCATATATGTTGTAAAGAAAATGTGAACCAGTAGGCTAATTTTAGCAGATTGCGCCGCCTCGGCATCATGCAGCCTCATATACGCGGCCCGGAAGCTTTGGAGCCCTCAGCCCTGCATGTTAAGATACAGAGACTTACAGTAATTTGCGGGATTTAGGCTTTAGGAATGTTTAAACGAAGTTTTTCCTTTATTCTCTGGCTGGCTGTGCTCATGCTGCCCTGCTCCATGTACTATGCTTCCTTTTATGCCCCCTCATGGTCCAGCCCGCATTATGCCCTGATCACCTTTGCCGCCGCGGCCCTTGGACACTTTTTCCTCTACTTTTTCATAGCAGGTTTTGTGCTCTTCCTGCCGCTGCTGGCCTTAAAAAAGCAGATCAGCCTCCTGAGTTTTTTATATATCTTCATCTGCGTGCTGTTGCTGCAGCTGGTGCTGGCTGTGGATGCCCACGTCTTTACGCTCTACCGCTTCCACCTGACCATGGCCATGCTGGATCTCTTCTTCAATGCCGGCGGTGAGGTCATATCCTTCAGCTTCAGTACCTATGTTTCCATATTCATGGAAGCGGCCGTGCTGCTGGTGTATGCCCTGGCTGCCACCGCCCTGGCGCTGTACTGTTCCCGCCGCCGGCTGCGCGGAGCCGGATGGCTGTCCTTGTGCTGTGTAATCTGCTACCTCGGGGCCAATATCACCCATGCTTTGGGTTCGGCCAAAGCCGTGCTGCCTGTAACTGAAATTGCCAACCGCCTGCCGCTGTACAAGCCGCTGACCATGAACAGCCTGCTGATTAAAACAGGCTTTATCAGCAAGGAGGAGCTGGCCAACCGCCAGGTGACCATAGCCGCAGACGGCCTGTTTAATTATCCCCGGGCTCCGCTAGTCTATAAAGCTCCCGAGCGCCGCCTCAATGTGCTGTTTCTGCTGGTGGATTCCCTGCGCGCCGACATGCTCACGGCAGAGATCATGCCCCGTACCTGGCAGTTTGCCGGGCAGGGCTGGCGCTTTACGGACAGTTACTCCTCTTCCAATTCCACCCGCGGCGGTATTTTCGGGCTGTTTTACGGTCTGCCTCCGGCCTACTGGCAGGTGGCCCTGAGCTCAGGTATTCCGGCGGCGCTGATTACGGCAGTGCAGGACAATAACTATGCCCTGGGCGTATTTACCTCCGCCACCGTCTATAAACCTGAATTTCATCAGACCGTCTTTGCCGGCGTACCCAATCTGCGGGTGCACTCTGAAGGCAGCACGGTGTGGGAAAAGGATGCCAATGCCATTAGTGACTTCATAGCCTTTACCGACGGTCTCAACGGGCAGCCTTTTTTCTCCTTTATCTTTTTGGACAATGTGCACAGTGCGGCCCTGCCCGAGGACGCTCCTCATCCCTTCCGGCCTTATCTGCCGGGGGTCAATTATATGGAGCTGGGGGCCGGTACCGATCCTGTACCTTATTTCAATCTCTACAAAAACTCCGCCCATTTTGCCGACAGCAATATAGGCAAAGTGCTGGATTATCTGGAGCAAAAAGGCCTGCTGGACAACACCGTGGTGGTCATTTCCTCCGATCATGGTGAGGAATTCAATGACAATGGCGATAATTACTGGGGCCACAATTCCAATTTCACCGCCGCCCAGACGCAGGTGCCGCTGGTAGTAAGCTGGCCTGGTATGGGGCAGGGCGTGGAAGATCAGCGCACGGTGAGCTATGACCTCACCGCCACCCTGCTGCCGCGGGTGTTCGGAGTGACCAATCAGCTGTCTGATTTCACCATAGGGCAGGATTTGTTTGCCTTAAAGCCTGTAGATTACTTTTTGACCGGCTCCTACCTGGAAAATGCCATAGTGGAGCGCGATCGTATAGTGCTCATAGACAAAGTAGGCATGCTGCAGTTTAAGAACCTGGACTACACGGACAGCAGCAATACCGAGCGCAGCCCCAATCTGCTGCAGGCGATCAGGATCTTCAGTGAGTACCTCGACCGGCAGTAACAAGATTCAGGCTGCAGACAACATACAGGAGAACATTAAAGACATGAACCAAACCTCGGCGGAAAGGCGCAGCTGCCTGCTGTGGATCATCCTCATCATGGTGATTTCCACGGCTTTATCCTTTTATTATCAAAGCAATCAGTGGATCACCGGCGATCAGGGACAGATGCTGGACAAAGGCTTTAAAGCCGCGGTGGAAGGTGTATATCTGCCCTACGGCAATGAGGCTTCCACCATGGGCAATGTGCCGGGCTCGCTGTCCTCTGTGGTAATAGGCTGGCCGCTGTCGCTGTGGTTTGACCCCTATGCGCCGGTGGTAATGCTGCAGCTGATCCGTCTGGCCGGTTTTCTGTTCTTCGTCAATGCCTTAACCATGATTTTTCAGCCGCGCACCGTGCTGCTGGGGGCGGCCCTTTATGCCCTGAACCCCTGGTTCCTTTACGACAGTCTGGTCTATAACCCCTCCTATCTTTCCTTTGGGGCGGCTGTGGTGCTCAATATGCTGGTGCGCCTGCGCCGGCGCGATGATTTGCGGGGCGCGGCGGAAAGCAGGCTGGGGGTGTTTGTCTGTTCTCTGGTGCTGACGCTGGGCGTGGGCTGGTGTCTGCAGCTGCACTTCTCCTGGCCGGTACTGGTGGCCCTGACCGGCATCATGTGGCTGCTGCGCCGCATCCGTTTCAGCTTTGCCGGGGCAGCGTTGGGGCTGGTGCTGGTGGGGATTACGCTTATTCCCTACTATCAGGAAGTCATGGTCAATGAGGCCATCACGCAGAACCCCACTGAATACGCCAGGGATCGTTATTTTGGCTACGGCCTGGTGCATGTCTATCCTCTGTTTAAGGCGGTGATGTACTGGCTGCGCTTTGGCTCTCTGCTCATCACCAAAAAGAGCCTGCTGCCCGATCTGCCGGCTGATGCGGCACTGTATCAGGATGTGCTGTATTACCTCTATCTGATCCTGCTGCAGGGCTTTGGCGTGGTTACTGTGGTGGTCTCGGCCTTTATTAATTTCAAAATAATTTTCAAGGCGCGCCGCACCAAGAGATCTGAGCTGACTTTTGTCAGGTATTTGACCATCAGTGCGCTGCTGGCACTGCTGCTGGCCGCCGCTGCCTCCACCATTATCTTAAATTACTGGCAGATCATCATCTTGTTCTGCTTTGCTCTGCTGCCGCTGCTGGCCTTTGTCAATGATCGGGTGGTGCCGCTGCGGGTTATAGTCATTCTCTCCGCCATTATGATCCTGATGAACTGCGTCAGCGCCTGGTCCTCCACCAAATTCAGTCATGAAGCCGACTACTCCGCCGGTTTCTATCAGCGCTGCCTGCAGCAGTATGATGCCGGACAGTGCCGTCTTACCCCGGAGGAAGCTGAGTATTACCTGTCTGCAGCAGACAAAAACTCTAAATAAGAGCAAAGCAGGGAGAACAAGGCCGTGCGGGAGATAATCAAAGGACGCGTTGCTTATTTTGTAGCCGATGGGGCGGATTTTCTGCAGCAGGCTGATGCAGACAGCCTGGAGCAGTATTTTGCTGAGGACTTTCTCAAACTCCACGCCCATGATTTGAGGTTCTGCGGCGGCCGCGGGCAGACTTGGCTTTTTTCCCTGCAGGGGCAGGATCTGGTGCTGCGCCGCTATCTGCGCGGCGGGCTGTGGGGCAAAATCATCAAAAGCAGCTTCTGGCGCTTTTCTGCCTTAAGCCGCCGGGCCCGGCTGGAACTGCAGCTTTGTGAAAAGATGCGTGCCCTGGGTCTGCCGGTGCCGGAGGCCGTGGCCGGCCGCGAGGAGTGCGGCCTGCTCTGGCGGCGTAATGCCCTGATTTCCCGGCAAATTCCCCACAGCCGCAATCTGGCCGAAATCATAGCCTCCCGTCCTCTGACGGCAGCAGAGCTTAGCCACATAGGCTGCACTCTGGCCCGTTTCTTCCGCTGCGGCATCCTGCACACCGATCTCAATATACGCAATATACTGCTGGCCTCAGGGCAGTGCTGGGTGATAGATTTTGACAAATGTGCCGCCAGGGATAAACTCTCCGCGGCGGAAATTGCCGGCATGCTGCAGCGCCTGAGCCGCTCCTTTAATAAGGAAAAGCGCCTGCGGCCGCAGGTCTGCTTTGCTCCCCAGGATTTTGCGCTGCTGCAGGAAGCCTGTCTTACTGCTCTCCATCAACCCTCAGGGATCCCCCCTGCACCTTAGGCCGGATAAAGTTTGGGGCTTTATTTGGTAAATCCCAGGCAAACCGCTAAAATTTACACAGCTCCCGGCTGACGCAGGAGTATACAGTCAGGAGACTGCAGTCCCGGCCTGGCCTGCGTCCTGTTGCCGGGCAGGTTGGAATATAAGAAATACAGAGACAAGGAGGCAAACAGTCGCAGGGCTGTTGTTTTAGGCAGATGAAAACCTTAGTTATTGTTGATCATCCGTTTTTTGATCGTTCTGTAGTAAACCGCCGCTGGCTTGATGAAGTACGCCGTTATCCCGAGGACATACAGGTGCATAATCTGCAGAGCAGCTATCCGCACAGCTCCATAGATCCGGTCAAGGAGCATTCCCTGCTGGATAATGCCGACGGTGTGGTTCTGGAATTCCCTATGTTCTGGTACAACTGCCCCTCCACTCTCAAGAGCTGGTTTGACTGCGTATTTTCACCCGGCTGGGCCTACGGCGGCGGTCATCACCTGGAGGGCAAACCCTTTGGTATAGCCGTGACCACCGGTTCTCCTGCCGAAGCCTACACCCCTGAAGGTGCCAAGGGCCACACCATAGAGGAGTTTTTGAACTCCCTGATCATGTCCCTGCGGCATGTCAAAGCCGATTTTAAGGGGATTTATTCCTTCTGCGGTGCTTCCCAGCCGGACGGCAGCAGACCCAATCCCATACTGCTGGCAGACAGTGCCCGCGGCTATGTGGACTTTATTTTCAGCCTGACCGGCAAAACTCCCGCCAAAGCCTAGGCCTTGCGCAGCCGGCAGGGATTTGCCTCAGCAGTCAGCTCCTGTATGCTCCCGGTTTGCCTAAGAGGGTGAGCCGGTCTGTGAAGAGGAATGACTGCGCTCATCTGCCGGACGCAGCAGAGTCTGTTCTATGAGCTCCAGCGTTTTCTGCAGGGCGCCGCGTCCCTGCTGCTGTACGGCCCGGGCCTGCAGACCGGCCTGCTGCAGGGCGGCTTGATCGGTCAGCAGGATGTGCACCAGCTGAGCCAGGCTGCCGCTCTGCGGACAGATCCAGGCTCCGCCGGCTGCCGTGAGAGCGGCAAACTGTTCCTTGAAGTTGTAGTAATAAGGTCCGGTCAGCACCGGCAGGGAGAAATAAGCCGGCTCCAGTGGATTGTGGCCGCCTATGTCGATCAAACTGCCGCCCATGAATACCAAATCGGACAGCCCGAGGTAAAACTCCATCTCCCCTATAGTGTCCCCGATGAGGATCTGACTGCGGAAATCCTCCAGAGCGGGGCGGCACTGCGTGCGCCTCTGGGCCGTGATCTGCGGCCGTTCCTGCAGCCAGGCTGCAGCACGGTCGGCACAGCTGAGGTGCCTGGGAACCAGCACCAGTTTAAGGTCGGGATCGGTCTGCAGCAGCTGCTGATACTGCTCCAGCACCAGTACTTCCTCACCGTCGTGCAGGGAGGCGGCACACAGCACCCGGCCCGGCAGGCGGGCAGCCTTGAGCTGACGGGCGGCAGCAAAGACCTCATCGCGCATGGTGACATCGTATTTCAGCGAGCCTGCCGCCTGTATGCGCTCCGGCGGGACCCCAATGCGGGCGAAGCGTGCGGCATCTTCCGGGGTCTGGCAGATCACCATGTTGAGCTTGTCGGCAATCAGCGGCTTGACCAGCTTCAGATGCTTTTCATAGGCCCGGCAGGTGCTTTCAGGCATGCGGGCATTGAATATGGTGACATGGGTGTAATGCTTCCTGGCCTTATGGAGCAGATTGGGCCACAGCTCTGTTTCCATGATGAACAAATGGCGTGGTTTTACTGCCTTGAAGAAACGGTAAAGGGCCGCCGGGCTGTCCAGCGGGGCATAAAGATGGGTGATGCCGGGAATGGCGCGGGCGGCTGCCGCTCCGGTGGTGGTAGTGGTGGTGACGATCACATTGAGCCGGGGATGGCTTTTGACAAAAGCTGCGATCACCGGCCTGGCGGCCATGACCTCGCCTACGCTGACGGTGTGAAACCAAATGGAGTTTTTAAACTGCACCGGCATAAAACCCAGCAGCTCCAGACAGCGCCTGCCGTAGGGCGGATCGCGCCTTTTCTTCCACAGCAGAAAGAGCAGACCCAGCGGGGCGATGAGCAGGGTGATCAGCTGATACAGCAGCAGGGCCGCTCTGACCTTAAACATGGCAGATCCTCAGCAGTTCAGTCCAGACCCGATCGGGGGTCAGGCTTTTGAGACACTCATAGGTGCCAAAGCGGCAGGTGCGCTTGAAGCAGGGATGGCAGGAGGTTTCAGCCTCCACGCACACAGCCCGGTCTGACAGCGGCGGGGTATAGCCGGTGGAGGTGGAGCCGAAAATATCCACCTGCGGTATATCCAAAGCCGCCATGGTATGCATCATGCCAGAGTCATTGCATACTGCCGCCCGGCACAGTGCCGCCACATCCAGGGCCTCGGTGAGATTGGTCTGGCCGGAAATATCGTAAAAATAAGGCTGCAGATTGGCTGGTACCAAATCGTAAATGGCCCTGACGGTGGGACCGTCCTTGGTGGTGCCCAGACCCAGCACGGCGCCGCCGCGCTCAATCCAGCGGGCGCTGATGTCGGCAAAATACTCCACCGGCCAGAGCTTGGCCGGGCCGTAATTGGCGCCGCAGCCCAGGGCCAGCAGCGGCCTTGAAGTATTGAGCTTGAGGCGCGCTCTGAGCTCCGCCGTCACCTCATGAGCCTGCAGGCGGGGATAGGGTATGGGCGGCAGATCGGCTGCTGTTTTGACCGCGGCCGGATCATAGGCCAGCGCGGCATAGCGCTCCACCATAAGCGGAAAATCCTGCTTGTTGCAGCGCATGCGGTTGACCACCACAAAACGGCTTTCCCCCTTGAAGGCTATACGTTCAGGGATGCCGGCGAAAAAGGGAATGAGAGCTGATTTAAAGGAATTGGGCAGGATATAGGCCCGCTCAAAGCCCAGCGGTTTGAGGCGGCGGCCTTCGGCTATACGCCTTTTGAGGTCAAAGGAGCCGTGGGCAAAGGGATTGACCAGAAAAGAGCTGATCTCAGGCATGCGTCCTGCAACCGGCTCCATGAATTTGGGGGCGTAAAGGGTGATTTCAGCGGCAGGATTCTGAGCTTTCAGCAGCTTGTACAGGCTTTGCGACATGATGAGATCGCCCAGCCAGGAAGGTGCAATGACCAAAATTTTCACGTTGACAATGCTCTGTGGTTTTGTGATTCAACATGGCTTCAATAATGCTAAAATTTTAACATGCAGGCGCTGAAAACACAGTGTTTTTTGGCTCCTCCCCTCCCATGATTTCCAGCGAGGCAGATCCATGTTTATAGTAACCGGTGGTGCCGGATTCATCGGCAGCAATATAGTCAAACTGCTCAATGAGCAGGGCATCAGGGATATCCTGGTGGTAGATCATTTAAAAGACGGGCACAAATTCATCAATCTCACGGATTTGAACATAGCAGATTATCTCGACCGGGATGATTTCATGCAGCTCGTAAAAGATGAGCAGGCTTTTGTCAGGCGTTTTGGCAGTCGTTCCATAGAGTGCATCTTCCATGAGGGCGCCTGCTCCTCCACCACCGAGTGGGACGGACAGTACGTGATGCGCAATAATTACGAATACACCGTGGCTTTGTTTGAATTTGCCACCGCCCGCCGCATCCCCTTTATCTACGCCTCTTCCGCTGCCACCTACGGTGCCGGCAATGTGTTTGTGGAAGGCCGGGAGCATGAGGGCCCGCTCAATGTGTACGGCTACTCCAAATTCCTCTTTGACGAGTATTTAAGAGCCAGGATGCATACCCTGCAGAGCCCGGTGGTAGGCCTGCGCTACTTCAATGTCTACGGTCCGCGTGAGGGTCATAAGGGCTCCATGGCCAGTGTAGCCTTCCATTTGAACAATCAAATGCTGCGCGGCGAAAATCCCAAACTTTTCCGAGGCTGCTGCGGCTACGGTGACGGCGGGCAGATGCGCGATTTTGTCTATGTGGAAGATGTAGCCAGGGTCAACTGGTGGTTCTTTGAGCATAACGGCCCTTCAGGGATTTACAACTGCGGCACCGGCAGAGCCGAGCCTTTCCTCAACATAGCCAAGGCAGTCATAGCCTATCACGGCCGCGGTGAGGTGGAGTTCATTCCCTTCCCGGAGCATCTGGTAGGTCACTATCAGTGCTTCACGCAGGCTGATCTGACCAAATTAAGAGCCGCCGGCTGTGATGTACAGTTCCACGATGTTGCCTCAGGTGTAAGGGCCTACATGGAATGGCTCAATTCAAAGTAGCAGGCGACAGCAAATTCCCCTATCCGGCCGGCATGCTGCCTCATCGCGAAAGCGCGCTGGCCTTTGTGGATTATCTGGCCTCCAGAGGCATAGAGGCGGCAGTACAGGAGGATTTTAACGACAAGTTCACCATTTATGCCGCGCAGGAAAGCGATGTAAGCACCATCAGACTGGAGCTCATCAGGCTGGGCAGCAGTCCCTATGCCAAGCTCAGGGAATACAATCAGGCAGCCTGGCAGCAGAAGCAGGGAGCACCGGCCGGACGGCGGCGCAATTTGTTTGCGTCCTGGTCAGCCTTTTATCTGCAGCCCTTCTCGGTGACCACCCTGGTGGAGGTCATATGCGTGCTGTTGTATCTGCTCAGCTTCCTGCCCGGGGCCTATAACAGCGCCTACGGCCTGCTGGGGCTGTATCATCTGCCGCATCTGACGGAGAACTTTCAGGTCTGGCGGCTGATCATGCCCATCTTCTTTCATTTCGGCTTTATGCACATAGCCTTTAATTTGGTGATGTGGGAAGCTTTTGCCAGACCGCTGGAGCGCATGCTGGGGCGGCTGAAGCTGCTGTCGTTGCTGCTCGTCATAGCCATGCTCTCCAATGCCCTGGAGTTTGCCCTGCTGCAGCAGCCGGCAATTTTCGGGGGACTGTCCGGGGTGGTTTACGGCATCATAGGCTATATGGGGGTATTGTCCTTAAATCCGCATCTGCCATCTGCCCTGCGCGTGCCGCGCGGACTGCTGGCAGTCTGCCTGATATTTATAGCCTTTGGCTTTTTCACCTCCGGCACAGCCAATTTCTGCCATGTAGGCGGTATGGCCGTCGGGGCCCTGTGGGGCTTGATAGACAGCAGAAAATTTAAGGCTTAAGGCTGCAGCCTTAAACCTTAAGAAAGAAGTAAAAAGAAGTAAGACTTCTTCCGGCCGGGTGCTCTGCCCGGCCGTATTTTTCATCAGTGGCCGGCAGTCTTGGCCTGCTCTGCCTCATCAGCCTTTTTCTCTGCCGCCTGAGCCTTAAACTTGGCCCGGCTGCTGGTGTACTCCTCGAGTTTGCTTATATCCTGCTGATTGAGCATCTTGATTTCCCGAGCGGCCAGCAGCGGGGTGGCCGAGCGCACCAGCTTCTGGATCTTTTCTGGATTGATCCTAATGGTGCCATTGTCATGCAGCGAGAAGTAATTGTGCCTGATCAGGGTGTTGCACAGGATGCGGTACACCACAGGATCGGCAAATTCCGGGGAATTGTTGTAGAACTCGCCGGGCAGCAGATGGCACAGGCGCACGCAGATGGATACAAAGTGCTCTATATCCACCACCCCGTCCTCGATCTGCTTGAGCACGGTCACCGCCACCAGGTAGCGGATCAGATTGAGGCGGATGATGCGCGAGAGAATGCTGAACTCGGTGAAGCCGTCGCCTGAGATGTAGAGCGTGTCCTCGCTCTGCTGAATGTAGCCTTCATTGATAAAGGTATCGATGTAGGTTTCAATCAGGCTGTCCAGCCGGGCCTCATTCACCGGCACAAAGAGCTCATGGCGCAGGAAGTAGAACAGCGATCTGGTATGTACGCGCACCTCGCTGCGTTTGATATGGCCGTTGCGGATCAGAATATTGGCAATCAGCGAGGGCAGGGCAAACAAATGCAGAATATTGTTCTGGAAGTAGGTCAGCTGCAGGCTCTGGCCGCGGCTGGGTCTGATGAACTGCATGTCCTCGCCCACATCGTAGGTGTGGAATTTGTTGAGCTCCACCGCCTGTTTGATCAAATTGTTGATATTGTCATCAGATATGGACTTGGCGCGGTCGGGATCGCACTTGAGCAGGGCCAGGAAGAGGTTGAGGCAGTGCTTTAATCCCGTCATGGATATGGTGTGATCCTCATCGTTCATGAGGGCCAGGGCGCAGAGGTTAATGCCGTTGACCATGGCGGAGTCATTGAGCCTGACTATGATCTCATGGGACATATTGTCCACTATGTCATGCAGCCACTCCGGCCGGCCGCGCCCGGTGGGATCCATATAATCGCGCCAGTTGGGCACGGATTTGGACAAAAAGCGCGGGATGATCACCGGCTCACCAAAGGACACATAGCCGCGGCCGTAGTAGCGCAGGCGCTTGAAAATGCCCAGCAGCTGCAGGGCGCTTTCCTTGACCTTTTTGTGGCCTTCCAGCTCATGCATGTAGGAGCCCACTTCCATCACATGCTCATAGCCCAGATAGGTAGGCACAAAGGCTATGGGTCTTTCTATGCCGCGCAGCTGAGCCTGCACGGCCATGGACACCATGCCGGTGCGCGGGGGCAGCATGCGGCCGGTGCGCGATCTGCCGCCTTCAATAAAGAACTCGGTGGCATAGCCGCGCTCAAACAATATGGCCAGATATTCCCGGAACAGCGCGGTATAGAATTTGTCGCCCTTCATTTTGCGGCGGATGAAGTAGGAGCCGCAGCGGCGGATGATGGGACCCACAGGGAAGAAGTTGAGGTTGTCACCTGAGGCAATCTGCGGAATGGGCAGACCCTCATGAAAGATCACAAAGGACAGCAGTATATAGTCCATGTGGGAGCGGTGGCAGGGAATGTAGATCACTTCATGGCCGTTCTGCACCAGCTGCCGGACCCTTTCTGCGCCAATAATACTCTGGCCGTGATAAATTTTCTGCCACACGGCGCTGATAATGGTATTAAAGAATTTCAGCAGCGGATAGCGGGTGTCGGCTACCATGACATTGAAGATATGCCGAGCTTCATTGATGATGTCGCCGCGGGGCAGCTCAGGATGTTCTGCCAGCTTTTCATCTATGGCGGCCATGGTGCCCGGGCGCTGCAGCAGCTCGTCGATCAGCAGTTTGCGGTTGGGGAAGGGCTGGCCTACTACCGAGCGGGCCTTGCGCAGAAAGTGCATGGCCGCGGCCCGGTTGAGTATATTGTCCGGGTGTTTTTTGCCGGCCAGCCGCTCCTTGACTGCCTTGAGCGAGATGGGATCTGAAATAATGGTGCAGTTGTCGCGTCCGGCAAACAGCAGAGTCCAGAATTTATGCCAGGAGGAGTTGGCATAGTCGATGCCGCGCAGGGCTATGCCTTCATAGGAGGGGTTGCGCGACCAGATCACGGTAATGGCCACGATCTGCACATCTACATGGGCCTCCTCGGCGGCCTGGATCCACTGCAGAAAAATTTCGTTTAAGTCCCTGATGGTGGCATTGGAGCTGAACAGGCTGGGGGTGCGCATATAAGCTGTGCGCTGCAGCATTTTTTTGCCTATCTCCACCCGGCTGAAGGGGGAGGGCCAGCCTACACGCTGAGTCAGGCGTTCAATGGTCAGCAGATTGCCTACGGAAGAGGATACAGTCAGGTAGACTATAGGCTTGTTTTTATCGAGTTTGATGTGTTTTTCAGGTTCAAAGGGGATGGCTTCGCAGGTGGTAGTCAAGCGAATGGGCCAGTAAAACAGCAGGCGCAGAAAATCATTAAGCATCGTAAAACCCACCTTGTGACAGAGTTCTGCAAATCATTATATGCTCTTGCGTAAAGCGGGTTTTCCACCTGGCCTGCAAAATGCAAAAAAATACTGCAAAACTGCTATGCTGCAGACTGCAGTATTGAAGCAAGAACGGCGATGCCTGCAGAGGCTTTGGGAGGCCAAACTGGTGCACTGCTGCAGAAATTCGTCAACTAAACCATAAGACTGTACTATACCTGCCGCCTGCAATCAGGTGAGGAGTTTGCACTGAGATGTACGATTTTGATGAGGTAATAGACCGGCACCATACCGACTGCTACAAGTGGGATGGCCTGGATAAAGTTTACGGCGACAGCACGCTTATTCATCTGGGCTGTGCCGACATGGACTTCCGGGCTCCCGAGCCGGTGCGGGCGGCGCTGCGTGAGGTGATAGATCACGGTATTTTCGGCTATACGTATACAGGCTGCGAGTTCTATCAGGGCATCAGGCAGTGGTACCGCAAACGCCACCACCTGGAAATAAGTGCCGACGCCATAGTGTTCACCCCGCGCATCAACTTTGCCTGCGGACTGTGCATTGAGGCCTTTACCCACCCCGGAGACAAGGTGGTGCTCAATGCCCCTTCCTATCCGCCCTTAAAGCAGGCCGCCGAGGACAATGGCCGTTTTGTGATTGAAGCGCCGCTGGTGGAGGACGGGGATTCCTACCGCTTTGATCTGCAGGCTTTGGAAGCCGAGATTGATGAGCGCACCCGCATGTTGATCCTGGTCAATCCGCACAATCCCACCACCCGCTGCTGGACCCTGGAGGAGCTGCAGGATATAGCCGAGCTGTGCCTGCGGCATAATCTGATCCTGTTTGCCGACGAGATCCACTGCGATTTTGTCAGGAAGGGCTGTACCTTTCATTCGGTGCTGGAGCTGCAGGGGGCCATATGCGATCGATTAATCCTGGCCTCCTCTCCGGCCAAGGCCTTCAATACCATGGGCACGCATGCCGCTTATCTCATCATTCCCAACCCTGAGCTCAGGGCAGGCTTTGTCCGCCAGATCAACAGGGTGGGAGAGAGCAGTCCCAATATCTTTGCCAATGCCGTGATGAAGGCAGCCTATCAGCAGTGTGCTCCCTACATAGATGAGCTCAATGTCTACATAGATGCCAATGAGCAGTATCTGCGCACGGAGTTTGCCCGGCTGTTTCCCGCCCTGCGCGTCAAAAGGCGTGAAGGCACCTTCCTGCTGTGGCTGGATTTTCGGCAGGTGTTTGCCGACGAGAGTGAGATGATGGATTTCTTTGTGCGCAAAGCCCAGGTGGAGCTTTATCCCGGTTCGCATTTCGGCCGGCAGTTCACGGGTTTTGCCCGGGTGGTGCTGGCCACTTCCCTGCTTACGCTGCAGGAGGTGGTGCGCCGGGTGGAACAGGCCCTGCAGGAGACACAACCTGCCGCAGAGATAAATTCCGCCCCCGCTGCAGGAGAAGGCATAGGGACTGCCTGAAGAGACGATGAGCGAGCCTAAACTTAACAATTACAAAAAGCTGGTGCTGCTGGCCGGTTTTGCCTCCGTGGCTGTGGCCCTGCTGCTGATTGCCATGAAGTTTGTGGTCTGGATCATCAGCGGCTCTTCCACCATCCTGGCTTCACTGGTGGATTCGTCCCTGGATTTGGGGGCCTCCCTGGTCAATCTGCAGGCCCTGCGCTATGCCCTGCGGCCGGCTGATCGGGAGCACCGCTTCGGGCATTATAAGGCCGAGGCTCTGGCCGCATTGTGTCAGGCTGCCTTTATAGGCGGATCGGCCTTCTTTTTGGTTATCCACGGCTTTGAACGCCTCAACAGTCAGCATGAGCTGCAGTATCTGCAGGAAGCCATAGTAATTTCAGGCTGTTCCATAGTGCTGACTTTGGTGCTGGTGACTTTTCAGGCTTATGTGATCCGGCAGACCGGCAGTCAGGCGGTGGAAACGGACCGCTATCACTATTTGTCCGATCTGCTGCTCAACGCCGGCGTGATGATCTCGCTGTTCTGCTCCCTGCAGGGCTATCTCTGGGCGGACGGGCTGTTTGCCGTGCTGCTGGGCTTTTATATTTTCACCGGTGCCTGGTCTTTGGGCCGCCGGGCCGTGGCCACCCTGCTAGATCAGTCCATGAGTGCGGCTGAACATGAAAAGGTGCTGCGGGCCATTTTGGCCGTGGACGGGGTATCCTCAGTACACGATTTGCGCACCAGGCGGGCCGGGCCCTGCTGTTTTATACAGGGGCATCTGGTGATGCGGGCTGATATGCCGCTGCATGAGGCCCATGTAGTGGCCACCAGGGCAGAGCTGGCGGTAAGGCAGCTTTTCCCTGAAGGCGACATCATCATGCATATGGAGCCTGATGAGCAGGAAACCTATCAGAATATGCAGTTTATTGACGACACGCTATGTGTGCTGGACTGGGCCAAGGTAAAACAGCTCAGACAGCAGGAGCTGCAGGATCATAAAGGGCAGCAGGCTGCTGCAGAACAACAAGGCGCCGCCGGCGCCCACAGCAAGGACGACATAAATAAATGAGTGACAGTAAGGAAGCAGATGCCCTGTGGGCAGAAATTACTGCTGAGGCCAGGGCCGCAGCAGAGCGTGAACCCATACTCTCGGATATGCTGCATCATGCAGTGCTGGACCGGCGGGATCTGGCCGACGGCCTGGCCTTTTTGATCTCAGCCCGCCTGGCCAATGAGGTTGTAGGCCGGGAGCCGCTGTATCAGCTGTGCATGGAGGCCTACCGGCAGAAGGATATTATTGAGGCTGTCTGTGCCGACTTTCGGGCAGTATGCAGCCGTGACCCGGCCACAGCCGAGTATTCCATACCCTTTTTGTATTTGAAGGGTGCCCATGCCCTGGAGGCCTGGCGGGCGGCGCATTATTTGTATGAGCACGGCCGGGCCGATGTGGCGCGTTATCTGCAGAGCGTGATTTCAGATGTCTTTGCCGTGGATATTCACCCCGGAGCCCGTATAGGCCGCGGCATCATGTTTGACCATGCCACAGGCATAGTAATAGGTGAGACGGCTGTGGTGGGGGATGATGTGTCCATACTGCAGGATGTGACCCTGGGCGGTACAGGCAAGGAAACAGGGGATCGTCATCCCAAGGTGGGCGACGGCGTGATGATAGGTGCCGGCGCCAAGGTGCTGGGCAATATCAGGATAGGCACCGGTGCCAAAATAGGCGCCGGCTCAGTGGTGCTGACCGAGGTGGCGCCGCATACCACGGTGGCCGGTATCCCGGCCCGCGTGGTCGGCCGGCCGCGGCAGGCCATGCCGGCTCTGGACATGGATCAGAAACTCGATACCCCGGGCCCGGTGTGCAGCGAGGCCTGCGGCGTGATCTGCAAAAAAGACGTCTGACCTGCAAACTGCAGACCAAGCCGCGGCCGGGCCGGCGCCGCGGCAATTATCTGTGACAAAATAAGCTCTGGATCACAAATTTTGCTAGAATGAGGCCATGTTCAAATAATTTCTGGATCCTGCTCTCATGCGCATTCACGATCTCCTGGACCCCGGCAGCATAGATCTTAATGCCGCTCCGGCCGACAAGGCCGAAGCAGTCAATCACCTGGTTGATTTGGTGGCCAAATCAGGCTGTTTGTCTGATGTGGTGCTTTTTCGGGATGATGTTTTTGCCCGGGAGGCGCAGAGCTCCACCGGCTTTGGTGAAGGCGTGGCCATGCCTCATGCCAAATCAGCCGGCGTCAAACATCCGGGGCTGGCGGCCATGGTGGTGCCGGAGGGAGTGGACTTTGAGGCCGTGGACGGGCAGCCGGCCCGGCTGTTCTTTTTGATTGCCTCGCCGCATCAGGCCTCAGATGCCCATCTTGATGTCCTGGCGCGCCTGTCCACCTTGATGATAGATGAGGACTTCCGCAGCCAGCTCCTCACCTGCCGCGATCCCGAAGCTTTTCTCGCCTGCATTGATGCCGCGGAAAATGCCGCTCTGGCCGAACAGGAACAAGAAGATCAGGCTCCCAGTGCCCAGTCAGGGGCCGGGCAGCCGCTGCAGGACGGCTCTCATCCGGTATATGACATTGTTGCCGTCACCGCCTGTCCTGCCGGTTTGTCCCATACTTATATGGCTGCCGAAGCCCTGGAGCAGAAGGCCAGGGAAATGGGGCTGCGCATCAAGGTGGAGGCCGATGGTGCCGCCGGCAACCGCAACCGGCTGCTGCCTGAGGATATAGCCAATGCCCGGGCGGTCATAGTGGCCGCCGACCGTGCCGTGGAAATGGACCGCTTTATAGGCAAGCCCATGGTGCGCACCGGCGTGGGGGAGGGCGTGCACAGCCCCGGCCGGCTGATCGAAAAGGCCCTGTCCGGAGACTGCCCGGTTTACACCGCCGGGGCCAGTACTGAAACCTCATCCTTTTTGATGCGGCTGTACCGCCATTTGATGAGCGGACTGACCTATATTCTGCCGCTGGCGGCCACGGCCGGTATTCTGGCGGCCATAGCCAGGCTGGAGCTGCTGCGGGGTACGGAAACCGGACTTTTTCTGGACAGCATAGGCTACAGCATAGGTACGCTGCTCTTTCCTGTACTGTCTGCCTTTATTTCCTTTTCCATAGCCGGGCGCACGGCCCTGGTGGCCGGTTTCACCGGCGGGGTGATGGCTGACATGTCCGGGGCCGGGGTCATAGGGGCGGTATTAAACGGCTTTATAGGCGGCGGGGCGGCTTTTGTGCTGACGCGTATAGCCGCCCGCTTCTTAAAAGGCCATGACGCCATGTTTGCGCTGCTGGTCTACCCTCTGCTGGGAGCCACCATTACCACCCTGGCGGCACAGTATGTCACCGGTCTGCCGGCTTCCTTCCTCGATCACTTCATCAATGATTTTCTGCTGGAGGCTCCGCTGTGGCAGCTGACGCTGATCGGGGCCGTGCTCGGCGGCATGATGTCGGCCGATATGGGCGGGCCCTGCAATAAAACAGCCTACGCGGCCGGAGTACTGCTGCTGGCCGACTGTCTGCCGGAAAACGGACCGGGCTCCATGGTCATGGCCGCAGTAATGGCCGGCGGCATGATCCCGCCTATGGCCGCCGCCCTGGCAGCCGGCATATTCGGCCGGGCTTATTTTGAGCCCAAGGAAAGAAAGCAGGCTCCGGTGGCCTTTATCAAGGGACTGCTTTTTGTCACCGAGGGCGTGCTGCCTTATTTAAGCCGCTGCCCCTGGCGCATGCGCACCGCCTGCGTCATAGGATCGGCCTGCAGCGGGGCGGCCTCCATGTTCCTGGCCTGCGGAGTCTGCGCCCCCCACGGCGGCATCTTCATAGTGCCGCTGGCGCAAAATCATTTGTTTTATCTGCTGGCTTTGCTGATTGGTCTGGTGACCGGCACGGCGGCTTTTGTGCTGCTGCGCCGCTCCTTTGTGCACCATATGCGAAATCAGGCCGCAGAGCCGAAGTCTGAAGCCTGAAGCAGAGAAAAAGGGGAAAAGGAAGGAGCCGCGGAGAGGGCTCTACAGCGGGGTGCGCAGCTGCGCTATCATTTGTTCGGCGCGCTGATTCCACTGCTGCAGGGCGCGGTTCAGCCTGCTGTTTTCTTCCTGCAGGGCGGTCAGGGACCGGCGGAGCTGATTTAACTCCCGGCGCTGGGCGTCCAGGGTGTCATTCTGGTCGGCCATGACCCGTACCAGCCGCCCGCTCAATTCCTTGATTTCCGCCAGTTCTTCCAGCAGACTGCGCTCGCGCGGCGACAGCTTCAGCTGATCTTTGAATTTGTCACTCATGCTCCACCTGCCTGTACCGCCCGCAGACTGAGGGCGGGCGGACTGTTTGGGGGTTATTAGAGAATGTAGCGGCTTAAGTCCTCATTCTGCACCAGATCGGACAAATGCTCATCCACATAGGCGGCATCTATGACCACCTTCTGGCCGGCCTGCTCCGGGGCTTCATAGGATATGCTTTCCAGCAGCTTTTCCATCAGCGTGTGCAGCCGGCGGGCGCCTATGTTTTCAGTGCGCTCATTGACCTTGAAGGCATCCTCGGCAATGCGGCGTATGGCATCATCGGTAAAGGACAGATCTATGCCCTCAGTGGCCAGCAGCAGCTGATACTGCCGGGTCAGGGAGGCATGCGGCTCCTTGAGGATGCGCTCGAAGTCCTCGGTGGAGAGGGCTTTTAATTCCACGCGTATAGGCAGGCGGCCCTGCAGTTCAGGGATGAGATCGGAGGGCTTGGACATTTGGAAAGCACCCGAAGCCACAAACAGGATGTGATCGGTTCTGACCATGCCGTAGCGGGTGCTGACCTGGCAGCCTTCAATCAGGGGCAGCAAATCGCGCTGCACGCCCTGTCTGGATACTTCACCGCGGGAGCCTGAGGCATCATTGCCGCAGATCTTGTCTATTTCATCTATGAAGACAATACCGTGATTTTCCACCAGCTCTATGGCCTCAAGCTTCAGATCGTCCTTTTTGGACATCTTCTCGGCTTCTTCCTCGGTCAGCTCGCGCATGGCATCCTTGATCTTCATCTTGCGCAGGGAGGTACGTCCGGCTGACATGTTCTCAAACAGGGACTGCAGCTGATTGTTCATGTCCTCTATGGCACTGCTGCCGCCTATGACATTGACCGAAGGGCTTCTGACGGCCACGTGGATCTCTATTTCCTTGTCGTCTAGCTGTCCCTCGCGCAGCTTTTTGCGGAAGATCTGCCTGGTGCTGTTCTGACTTTTTTCCTCGGCTGTAGCAGAGGGAGCAGGCAGCAGGGCGTCGAGGATCCTCTCCTCGGCTGCATCCATGGCGCGGTTTTTGTTTTTCACAAAAGACTGCTCGCGCACCATCTTCATGGCTACGTCGGCCAGATCGCGGATAATGGAATCCACTTCCTTGCCCACATAGCCCACCTCGGTGTATTTGGTGGCTTCCACCTTGATGAAGGGGGCATTGGCCAGGGTGGCCAGGCGGCGGGCTATTTCTGTTTTGCCTACGCCGGTGGGGCCGATCATCAGTATGTTCTTGGGGAAAATTTCAGCGCGCAGTTCGGGGGCGATTTGCATGCGGCGCCAGCGGTTGCGCAGGGCCAGGGCTACGGCCTTCTTGGCCTCGGTCTGGCCTATGATGTGTTTGTCGAGCTGACTGACAATTTCACGGGGAGTAAGTTCGCTCATATTCAACCTGTGATGTTGCTCAATTCCGGCAGCTTCTGCCGGGAGGTTTAAATTCCTGGGTGCCTGTAAGGCTGTCCCCCGGCCCTGATCCGCAGGGCTTTGGGGGGAAACTTTAGTATTCTATGGTCTCGATGATGTGATTTTGATTGGTAAAGACGCAGATGTCGCCTGCTATTTCCAGGGCTTTTTTGACAATACTGGCGGCGTCGAGTTCGGTACAGTCGTACAGGGCCCGGGCTGCGGCCAGGGCATAATTGCCGCCGGAACCGGTGGCCAGAATATCATCGTCCATGCGCACCACATCACCTGTGCCGGTGATCATAAAGGAAGCGTGCTTGTCGCAGACAATCAATATGGCTTCAAGCTTGCGCAGGGCCCGGTCGGTGCGCCATGTTTTGGCCAGGGAGACGCAGGCGCGCTCCAGTATGCCCTGATGTTCCTCCAGCTTGCTTTCAAAAAGGTCAAGCAGGGTAAAGGCATCGGCGGTGGAACCGGCAAAGCCGGCTATAACCTGTCCTTTGAACAGACGTCTTACTTTAACGGCATTGCCTTTGAGGACAGTGCTCTGTCCCATGGTAACCTGGCCGTCACCGCCCAGGGCGACAACATTGCCGCGTCTTACAGTCACAATAGTGGTCATTTTTCACTCTATACGCCTCTCCTGTCTGCAGGCGGAGGCGTACTCTCCTGATAGTGGATTAATTTGCGCCGGTATGTGCAGACGGATGCACTGCTGGCATAGGCCGCAGTCCGGCGGCAGTCGGAATGCCTGACGGCATCAGCTAAAGCCGCGGATTTAGGCGCCCTGGCAGGAAAAACCATGACAAAGACGCTGAAGGCTTATGATTTCAACATGGGTTGTCCGACGGCGTTTTTCAAGACGCCGCGGACGCACTGCGTGATTTTGGGGCTTAATAATCGCTCAGCGCACACTGTCTGACCAGACCTTTGTCGGACAGAATGCTGAAGATCTGCCGGCCGGCCTCACGATTGGGGAAGGGACCTATACGCAGGCTGTAGGTCTGACCCTGCGGCACCACGGTGGCTACAATGCCCTGGAAGGCGATTAGGGCTTTCTGGCTTTCAGCATCCTGGGTGGAAGTGAAGCTGTCGCAGTACATAATGGCCTGGCGGGGCGTCTGCACGACCTGCGGCTGTACGGCGGCGGCAGTACTGCTGCTGTCTGCAGGGTAAATGTCTTCCGGCCAGCTCTGATCCAGATCCTGCATGTCGGCAAAGGGATCGTCCTCGACCTCAGTCTCAGGCTGTACTGGCGTAATCTCCTCTGCCGGCTGCTCGTCAGTGAGCAGATTGGCGTAGTCATAGCGCTTGGAGGCGGGGAGCTGCAGCTCTCCTGAAACTGCCTGATTTTGTTCCTCTGCTGCCGTGGCGGCAGGGGCAGCGGCCTCAGATGATTTGCTGCCGCCGGAGAGGGAGAGCAGAAAACCGGCAAAGACCAGCACTATGGCGGCCACCGCTCCTACAGCCAGCAGCTTTTTGCGCTGCGGCCTGGGTTTGGGGGAGTTTCTTTTGTTATGAATCATGATCTTATGTCAGCGCCGCGGACATCAGACCGCGGCACTGCCTCGGTTAAAGCTGTCCTGCGGCCTGAGGTATCCCCGGCCGCAGGGGAGATTACATCTGCTCCATTACATTGATGCCCAGCAGGCTCAGACCGCAGCTGAGCACGCGGGCGGTAAGCTCGCACAGCGAGAGGCGGCTGCGGGCAGTTTCCTCAGGTACCCCGCTCTTGAGAATGGGGCAGCTTTCATAAAAGCGCATGAAGCAGCCGGCCAGCTCGTAGAGATAGGTGCACAGCAGATGCGGCATGGCCCGCTGCGCAGTCTGACTGACGGCATCAGGGAAGGCCAGCAGTTTGGAAGCCAGGATGTCCTCGGCCTCTTCACTCAGCACTACAGGGCCGGCCTGAAGATCTGATTTGCGGAAGATGGCGCGGATGCGGCTGTAGGCATACTGCAGATAAGGGGCGGTATTGCCTTCAAAGGAGAGCATCTGATCCCAGTCGAAGATGTAGTCGGTCAGACGGTTTTTGGACAAATCGGCATATTTGACTGCACCCATGGCCAGGTTGTGGACCACCAGGCTGCGCTCCTCTCCGGCCAGCGTGCTGCCGCGCCCGGTCAGCAGCTGATCGGCCAGCTTCTCGGCTTCATCGAGCAGATCCTTTAATTTCACCGTATTGCCGTCACGGGTCTTGAAGGGACGGCCGTCCTTGCCCAGCATCATGCCGAAGGCGGCATGCTCCACCCTGACGCTGTCCGGCAGCCAGCCGGCCTTGCGGCAGATGGTCCAGACTTCTTCCAGATGGCGGGCCTGACGGGAATCGGTAAAGTAGATCAGGCGGTCGGCATGCAGGTTTTCCACGCGGTATTTGACGCAGGCAATATCGGTGGTGGTATAGAGATAACCGCCGTCCTGCTTCTGCACGATCACACCCTGTTCATTGCCGTCCTTGCCGCGGAACTCAGACAAAAAGACCACCATGGCTCCTTGATCGCGCACGGCCAGTCCCTGGGCGCTGAGATCCTGCACCACCTGCGGGAGCATGTCATTGTAGAGGCTCTCGCCCATGATGTCCTTTTCCGTCAGGGTGACATCCAGGCGGTTGTACAAATTCTGATTCTGGTCCATGGTGAGCTTGACCAGCTTCTGCCACATGCGGCGGCAGTAGGGATCGCCGCCCTGCAGCATCACTACATAGCGGCGGGCTTTGACGGCAAAATCGGGATCGCTGTCGTAGCAGAGCTTGGCCTCGCGGTAAAAGGCCTCAAAATCGCTCAAATCCATGCCGCTGCCGCTTTCATTTTCGCAGCGCTCCAAATAAGCAATAAGCATGCCGAACTGCGTGCCCCAGTCGCCTATGTGATTGGCGCGGATCACGTGGTGTCCCTGAAATTCCAGCACTCTGACCACGGCGTCGCCGATCACGGTGGAGCGCAGGTGATGCACGGCCATTTCCTTGGCTACATTGGGGGCGGAATAATCAACCACCACCGTCTCGGGAGCGGCGGCCGGCTTTACTCCCAGATGATCATCGCCCAGCATCTGCATCAGGCTGCCGGCGGTGTCTGCTTTGTTGACAAAGAAGTTGATGAAACCAGGGCCGGCTATTTCCACTTTGGCTATTTTCTCATCCGGCGGCAGGTGATCGATGATTTCCTGAGCCAGGGCCCGCGGATTGGTGTGCAGGGGCTTGGCCAGCATCAGGGCTATATTGGCGGCAAAATCGCCGTGAGCCTTGTCCTTGCTGCGATCTATACGCAGGTTCTGCAGCATGCCGGCGGGAATTTCTGATTTGACGGAAAGAGCCCTGAGGCTTTCCTTCAGCAGTTGACTAATGTGTTCTTTCATGAATTTTTATAAATGGTGAGGACACGAAAAATAAAACTTGAGATCCACTAAGCATAGCACAATGCAGTCTTATTTCTGCCGGGGATCCTGCGGGGTATCACCGCCGGCCCTGATATGCCTGTAAAGTATGATCGCCTATAAAAATCCAGTATTTTACACCCCGGCCGGAGTGCTGTTAGATTAACTGGCAGGGGAATCTGCAGCCGCAGCCTGATGGCAGGCGCTGCAGTCCCGGGCTGATACTTTTCCCATTTTCCCAGTTTTACGGAGGAAGCGGGGCGGCGGCACAGCTGTGCTGCTGCAGCTTAAGTCATATGAAGAGAAAACAGAACATTACAGCCGGCGCCCTGTGCGCCGCCCTGACCTGTGCCGCCGGCGGGGCGGCGGCTGACACCTTAAGCCTGCAGGTGGACGGCAGAACCTATCTCATTGAGCTGCACTCCACTCCTGAGGCCGGGCTGCTGAAGCAGGTGCTGCCGCTGCAGCTGCAGTTTGAAAATTTCGGAAACAAGGAGCGCATAGCCTATCTGCCGCAGAAACTGGCCATATCTTCCTGGAAAAAGCCGGCTGAAGTCAGACGCGGCGCTCTGGCCTACTATGTGCCCTGGGGCAATTTGTGCGTATTCCGCGTGGACTATCACAGCCCAGATGATTTGATTGTGCTGGGTCAGCTCAGCGAGGAGGCAGTGCAGGCGGTGGAACGCAGCGATCAGGCTGTGCTTGCCCTGCCTTAAGCAGATCAGGGGCCAGATCAGCCCTGCTTGATCAGCGCTACGCCGGCAAAGACTATGACTATGCCCAAAGTCTCCATCAGGCTGACCTGGCGTTTTTGAGCGCCGAACAGGCCGAAATTGTCTATGACCATGGCCGCTGCCATCTGGCCGGCAATATTGAGAATGACCAGGGAGCCGGCGCCTATGCGGGGCAGCAGAAAGGCATTGACTATGAGATAAAGGGCCCCGCACAAACCGCCGCTTAAAATCCAGAAGCTGCGGCCTATCTGCAGACGGCGCAGGGCCAGCGGGCTTTCGCGGCGCAGCGCCAGACAACACCAGATAATGCACATGGTGCAGCCCATGCACCACAACCCCGTGGGTATGGTGGAGCCCAAATGGCGGGACAGCTCAGTATTGACCGCAGTCTGAATGATTTGTGAGCTGCCGGCGGCAAGACCGAGGATCACTCCCGGCACTGCCGCCATCTTAAAGGATGGCCGCCGGCCGCTTAAAAACTGATACAGCCGCAGCATCAGGGCCAGACCCAGCAGGGAGAGCAGCAGTCCCAGGGCCCGCTGCAGATTAAAAGCATGCACCGGACTGTTGAGCAGGCCTAAGGTATCTATGATCATGCCGGTGCAGACTGAGCCCAGCGTCATGGACAGCGCCGTGCCCACCCCGCCCAAAATCGGCATGGTCAGCAGGGCCAGCAGCAGAATGACAAAGCCCAGCGGTCCGCCCAGAAAACTCCACCAGGGGGAGTTGAGGGCCTCAGCCCACTGCACCTGCAGCGAGCTGCCGGCAAACAGCAGGACACAGGCAATAATCAGGGCTCCCAGGCTGGAGTTGACCAAAGTGGCCAGAAAGGGAGAGTGCAGTTGCCGGCGCAGCTCGGCATTGGCGGCAGTTTGTATTGGCACCGCACCGCCGATCAGCACTGCCAGGGCTAAAAAGAACAGCATGAGGTTAATCTCCTAAGTGAGGGCAGTATCTATTGTGCACCGCCCCAGGCCGCAGTCCAAGTGACCGCGGGCTTAGTACATGGTCAGCGGATCCACATCCACCGCAAAACGCACCCCGTCACCGCTTTTCAAGGCTGCGGCGGCGGTGACGGCGTAACTGAGAAAATCATCAAAGCTGCTGCGGCTGCAGGAGGTGACCTGCAGATGGAAATGATAGCGGTTGTGGCGTTTTTCTATCTTATCGGAGAGCACCAGTCCCAGTACCACCTCAGGCAGCTGCGACAGCAGCGGCTGCAGGGCCTGCTGCAGTTCCAGCAGGAAGCGGTGCGCCTTTTCGCGCTGCAGGGAATTGGCCAGCAGATAGGCCTGGCAGGTGACCGGCGGCAGCTGCAGCTGCTGTCTTAAGGCCAGCTGCGTGGATATGAGATCGCTGTAGCTTAAGTTGGGATCGATCAGCTGATTGAGCAGCAGATTATCCGGATGATGGGTTTGAATGAGCACCCGTCCCGGCTTTTCGGCTCTTCCTGAGCGTCCGGCTACCTGAGTGAGCAGCTGCGCGGTGTACTCCTGGGCCCGGAAGTCATCGGAAAACAGTCCGCCGTCTATATCTATAATGCCCACCAGGGTAACATCGGGAAAATCATGACCCTTGGCCAGCATCTGCGTGCCTACCAGGATCATGCTCTCGCGGCGGCGGATCCTCCCCAGTTTGACCTCCAGATCGCTTTTGCCGCTGACGCTGTCCCGGTCAATGCGCTCCACACCCACATCAGGGTAGCGCTTTTTTAAAAATTCCTCTATCTGCTCGGTGCCGAAACCGTTTTCAATCAGGCTTTCCCGGCCGGCATGGCACTGCGGGCAGTGATCGGGCAGCGCAAAGGCACAGTCACAAATATGACAGCTGAGTTTGTGCCCGGCTTTGTGCACGGTCAGAATATTATCGCAGTGCGGGCAGGTAAACAGCAGGCCGCATTGATGGCACATCAGCTGATGGGCATAGCCGCGGCGGTTTAAAAAGAGCAGTACCTGATTGCCCCTGACGGTCTCCAGGCCTATTTCATCCTCCAGGGTTTGGCCTATACCGGCCAGCAGGCCCTGCGTCAGCGGTTCAGTGCGCAAATCTATGAGGCTGAGCGCAGGCATTTCGGCCGGACCGGCGCGATGTGTCAGATACAGCGGGATGTAATCTCCCTGCTGCACTGCATACAGGCTTTCCATGGAGGGGGTGGCCGAGCCCAGCAGCAGCGGGCAGTGATTGAGCCGGGCCCGCTGTTCGGCCAGGGTGCGGGTGTGGTAGCGCAGGCCGTCCCCCTGCTTGAAGGAGCTGTCATGCTCTTCATCTATCACGATCAGCCCCAGATGTGGGATGGGAGTGAACAGAGCCGAACGGGTACCGACGAGCACGGCTGCCTTTTGATGCTTCATCATCAGCCAGGCATTTAACCGGTCGGCATCGCTTAGGGCCGAATGCATTAGTACCACCGGTACGGCAAAACGCTGATAAAAGCGCTCCACCGTCTGCGGCGTGAGGGCAATTTCCGGCACCAGCACCAAAGCCGCCTGTCCGCGCTGCAGCACTGCGGCAATAATGGTGAGATAAACCTCGGTCTTGCCCGAGCCGGTGATGCCGTTGAGCATAAAGACTGCAAAGTCCTGGGTGTTGATTACCGCATCTGCCGCCGCCTGCTGCTCGACATTCAAGGCCGGACCGCCGGTGCGGATGATGCTGCGCTCTGCCGCCGTCTCCTGCCAGCTGCCCTGCGGACTGTCGCGGCGGGTGGTTTCCACGGCCGCGCCTTTTTTGATCAGGGCGCGCAGGGCATAGGTGCTGATGCCGCGATCTTTGATTTCCTGCCGAAACAGCGGCTGCGGGGCGTTTTTGAGCATAGAGAACAGCCGCTGCTGCAGCTCATTTTTAAAAGTGTAATCCGCCGGGAAATCGGGATTGAGGGCCACTGCCGGCAGGGATTTGAATTCAGCTTCCCGGCCGGCGCGCAGCAAAGAGGGCAGGGCAGTGAAAAAGCACAGGCCCTGCGGATAGTGATAATAGGCCGCCGCCCAGCGGCAGAGCTCAAACACGTCTTCCCCCAGCACGCAGTCGCGGTCGGTCAGCTGTGCCTGTTTTAATTTGCGGGCGGCAGGCGCCGGGGCGGCTGCAGCAGGGCTCTGCACGCTGAGGATGACCCCTGTATTGTCCTTACTGCTGCCGAAAGGTACCAGCACCCTGGCACCTGGGCAGGGCGGAGGTGCATCGTCCGGGAGGCTTAACTGATAATCAAAGCCCGCAGTCAGCGGGCGGTTGATTAAAGCGACATTGATGATGTAGTCCATGATGCTCCTGATGGCTGTGCCTTCATTGTAGCCGTGCTCCTCCAGCGGCGGCAACCAGGACCGGGAGCGGGGGAGGAGCAGAGCAATTTTACTGCCGGGGAGCTTGCAGAGGGGACCGGGCTCACCACAGGGCATCCGGCGGCAAAAAAATTTTGTTTTTGGGCAGATAAAAGCTTGATTGCAGCAGGGCTGATGCCTTAGAATCTGCCGCCGTATTTTTCATTAATTAGCGTGTGGTATGCGGCGCAATGCGGCGGCTGCCATGGCGACACGCATTGAGGTCCAAATGAAACAGAATATTCATCCCAAGTACGAAGAAGTGAATGTGCGCTGCTCCTGCGGCAACAACTTCAAGATCCGTTCCACTGCCGGCCACGACATCGACATTGAAGTCTGCTCCCGCTGCCATCCTTTCTTCACCGGCAAGCAGAAGATCGTTGATACCGGCGGTCGTGTTGAAGCCTTCAACAAGCGTTTCGGCATGCTGGCCAAGGCCCGCGCTGCCCGCAAGGCCGCTCAGTAAGATCATCTCTGAGCCTGACGAGGTCCGGACTGATTCCGGGCCTTGTCGTCTCTGCACTCCCTTCCTTCCTGCCCCTGGATCTCCAAGACCCCGTAAAGGCTTGCGATTCTTGCGTTTCTGCGAATTTTTCTCATTTATTTCGCCGGTTTTTTATGCAAATCGCATAAATTCGCAAAATTTTCGAGGTTCTTAGCAATTTTGTATCAAGAGCCGCTTTGCACGGTTGTTTTTGCGCTATCATCACTGCAGTTTTACATCATTTACAGTTGAGAAAATACCAAAGGGGGAAATCTTGGATCATCAACAGCTGCATGATGCTGCACTGGCCTATCATGAGAACCCGGTGCCGGGCAAGATTAAGATTGTAATCACCAAGCCGGCAGAGACTGCAACCGACTTAACCCTGGCCTACAGCCCCGGTGTGGCTGAGCCTGTACGCGAGATTGCCAAAAACCCTGCTGATGCCTACAGATACACCGGCAAGGGCAACAGTGTTGCCATTATCTCCAATGGTACTGCCATTTTAGGTCTGGGCAATCTGGGCCCGCTGGCTTCCAAGCCGGTTATGGAAGGCAAGGCTCTGCTGTTCAACCGCTTTGCCGGCATCAATGCCATAGATATTGAAGTCAAGCATGACACGGTGGAAGAGTTCATCAAGACTGTGGAATGCATTGCCGACAGCTTTGGCGGCATCAACCTGGAGGACATCAAGGCTCCGGAGTGCTTTGTGATCGAGCGTGAGCTGATCAAGCGCTGCAAGATCCCTGTATTCCACGACGATCAGCACGGCACTGCCATAGTAACTGCCGCCGGCATCCTCAATGCCCTGCAGCTGCAGGGCAAGAAGATAGAGGACTGCAAGATCGTCTGCGTAGGCGCCGGTGCTGCCGGTATTGCCTGCTCCACCCTGCTGCTGGCCTGCGGTGCAGACAAGAGCAAGTTCTTCATGGTCGACCGTCACGGTGTGATCAGATCCGACAGGCCTCAGTACAACAATGGTGAGAAGCCGCACTTCATCAATGATGCCGGTCCCAAGACCCTGGCTGAAGCCTGCGACAATGCCGATATTCTGCTGGGTGTGTCCGGTCCCGGCCTCATCACCGATGACGAGGTAATGCATCTGGCTCCCAAGGCTGTGGTCTTTGCCTGCTCCAACCCTGATCCTGAAGTGGATCCGGCTGTGGTGCGCAGACTGCGTCCGGATATCATCATTGGTACCGGTCGTTCTGATTATCCCAATCAGATCAACAATGTGATCTGCTTCCCGTTCCTGTTCAGAGGTGCTCTGGATGTAAGAGCATCCTGCATCAACCTGGAGATGAAGAAGGCCGCCATGAATGCCATTCGTCAGATCGCCCAGGAGCCGGTGCCTGAGGAAGTAGTCAAGGCAGCCGAGGTTGATCACCTCGAGTTTGGCCCGGATTACGTGATCCCCAAGCCCATGGATCCGCGTCTGCTCAAGCGCGTGGCCTATGCTGTGGCCCAGGCTGCTGTAGAGTCCGGCGCCGCCCAGATCCCTATGCCTGAAAACTACATGGCATAAGACATAGAATCTGCAAAGTTGCAGTCTGTCTTCCAGTCTTCCCGGCAGGGAACTGCAGACTGCAGTATCAAAAAAGCTCAGGCTGTCCCAGGTGGACGGCCTGAGTAGTTTTCAGACGCCGCTGCGGCTTATTTTCTGACCAGCAGCAGCCCGCTTTCCAAATGCTCGGTATAGGGGAATTGATCAAAGAAGGCCAGCTGCTCTATACGGTGGGTACGGCAGAGGAATTTCAAGTCTTCAGCCAGCGAGGCCGGGCCGCAGGAGATGTAGATAATGCGCTCAAAGCGGGCATCAAAGGCCAGGGCCTCGGTATCTGCTATGCCGCAGCGCGGCGGATCGATCAGCAGGGTGGAGAAATCGTAATCCTTAAGATCGATATTATTGAGGATCAGACGGTTGAAGGTCCGCACTCCCTGCAGGGCCTGCGCCGTTTCCACGGCATTGAGGCGGCAGAGTTTGACGTTGCTGATATTATTCAGACTGAGGTTTTTCAGGGCAGTCTGAGCCGGCACGCGGGCTACTTCCGTGGCCAGCACCTGCCGGAAGCAGTCGGCCAGAGCCGTGGTAAAGGTACCTGAACCGCAGTACAGCTCCAGCAGATCGCGCTCTGAGCTGCCGCGGGCACAACGCCTGGCAAAGTTGAGCATTTGCGTGCAGACGGCGGCATTGGGCTGACTGAAGGTGCCCTCCACCTGATACAGCCTGCTGTCCTTATCTTCCAGGTGATAGGTTTCCAGTACTTCTTCACTGTCGCAGACTATTTTCATGCCGCGGGCGCGGGCGATCAGATTTACCTGCAGGCCGCGGGCAGTCAGGGCTGCCTTAAGCTTGTGGAGCTCGGCGGCAAAGGCTTCGTCAAAGCGGCGGTGATAGTTGAGGGAAATCACCACCTCACCGGACTGACTGCACAAAAAGTCGGTTTCAAACAACTTGTGCTTTAAGGGATGATTGCCGTAAAGCTCGGCGCGCAGAGCCGCCATGGCTGCATTTATGGCCTGATGGGCGCCGCGGAATTGATCGAGCAGAATGCGCTCCCGCGGACGGGAGCCGGGCACATACATGGCATATTTGATGTCCTCTCCATCCTTGAACAGCCCGAATTCACAGCGCATGCGGTAGAACTCCGGCGGGGAGGGAAAGATCTGGGCCGGCGGCAGTTCCAGTCCGGCCTGCAGCAGCAGCTGCTGCACGGCTTGAATTTTCTGGTCCAGATAAAGCTGATAGTGTTGCGGATCGGTGGTGGCGATTAATGTAGGCAGCATGGTGGTATCCCCGGGGCCGTAAGAAAATGCGGTATACTTGCTGCCGATGCTCCAGGCAGCAGCTTTTCAGCATGACCATGATAATTGAGATGCATTTAAGTGCAAGAAGAAAATAAAAGGGTAATGTTTTTTGATTCCGGGGTAGGCGGACTGTCGGTGTTTGCCGAAGTCAAGAAATCCTGTCCGGAACTCTCCTATGATTATCTTTTTGACAATGCATGTTTTCCCTACGGAGACAAGAGCGAAGCCTTTGTCATCTCCAGGGTGGAGCAGCTGCTGAAGGCCGCAGCTGATCGTTTTTGTCCTCATCTTATAGTGGTGGCCTGCAATACAGCCAGTACCGTGGCCCTGCCTTGTCTCAGGGAGCGTATATCCGTCCCGGTGGTGGGAGTGGTGCCGGCCATCAAGCCCGCAGCCAGGCTCAGCCGGCGCGGCATCATAGGTCTGCTGGCCACTCCCGGTACGGTCAAAAGACAGTACACTGCCAATCTCATTCATGATTTTGCCGACGGCGTCAGGGTGCTTTGTATAGGCTCGGCTGATTTGGCCCGTATAGCCGAGGACAAGCTGGCCGGCATCAAGCCGCGGCTGAGTGAAATTCAAAAAATCCTGCAGCCCTGGCTTGATCTGCCGCCGCAGGAGCGTCCGGATACGGTAGTACTGGGCTGTACCCACTATCCTCTGCTCAAGGCGGAATTGTCAGCCGTGCTGGGGCCTGAGATCACTTTGGTGGACAGCGGTATGGCCATAGCCCGCCGGGTGATTTCGCTGCTGGGGGAGGAGAATATTCGCGGCGACGGCACAGCCGGCACCTGTCTGGCCTGGTGCACCAGCACAGTACAGGCCAGGCAGCGCATGACATATTTAAGACGCTTTGGCATTTACAGCCTCAATTTGCTGGAACTGCCTCCGGCAGTACACACTGCGTGATCGGGGTCACATAAAAATTTTCCTTTAAAATCAAGGAATTAACCTCTGATTTACAAAAATTTTAAAAATTTTCGGAAAAAACATTTGACAACGAGTTTAAAGCGCTTAAAATATGCACCCGTTCCCTGACGGGAACCGCGAAACAAAGCCCAGCGCTTTGTGAAAGAGTTCTTTAAAAAGTCATCATGAGACAAT
>CAYRIZ010000017.1:0-39478 GCA_964424565.1 uncultured Enterobacterales bacterium | reverse complement strand
GGCAGCCAGATTCGTAATACATTAACGAATTTATGCAGTTAAACACTAGGTACTATGTACAAAAATGGTTGGGGCGTCCGCCAGGATTATACCCAAGCACGGCAGTGGCTTGAAAAGGCGGCAGCGCAAGGTGAGGCTGATGCCCAGTACAGTTTGGGGGTAATGTACTATAACGGTCAGGGAGTACATCAGGATTATGCTCAAACGCGGCAGTGGTGGGAAAAGGCAGCTTCACAGGGAGTTGCTGATGCTCAGTTCGGTTTGGGGATGATGTACGAAAAAGGACAGGGAGTACCTCAGGATTATGCCCAGGCACGGCAGTGGTGTGAAAAGGCAGCAGTGCAGGGACTTGCTGTGGCTCAGAGCAAACTAGGGTTTATGTATGCAGCAGGAGTTGGAGTTCGTCAGGATGAAGTTCTGGCGCGGCAGTGGTGGGAAAAAGCTGCAGCGCAGGGAAGTGCTGGAGCTATGTTTAATCTGGGTATTATGTACGAAAAAGGCCATGGAGTACGCCAGGATAAAAAGAAAGCTAAAGAATACTACGGCAGAGCATGTGACCTTGGTTTAAATGAGGCCTATGATAAATATCGCAGACTGAGTGAAGCCGGATACTAAAGCCGTTCTCAGATAAATCAGCCCCACTTCTCCCAGACCGCCGCCAGTCTGCAGAAACAGGCAGCCAGGCGCGGCAGAGAGACTAAATTGCATCCACAGGCCGGACGTGCTCCGGCCTGCGGCTTGATCAGAAGATGGAATCGAGCTCCACACTGGAGCTGTCTATGCCGGTATTCTTCTGTACGGCTGAATTATCAGCACTGTTGTCCTGAATGGTAACGCTGTCCGGCAGCACATAATCGGTCAGACCGTAGCTGTTGGCGGCACGTCTTACGTTCTTGGGCACGGGCAGTAGTGCCGGCGGCACGCTGTCTGCCGGCTGGGCTCGCTTAAAATACTCCGTGAAAATAGGCAGGGCGGTATAGGCACCGCCTTCAGAGCCGCTGACGCGGGAATAACCCAGGTTTCTATCGCTGTCAAAACCTACCCAGGCGGTGGCTATTAAGTTGCCGTTGAAGCCGGTAAACCAGGCATCGTGTACATCATTGGTGGTGCCGGTTTTGCCGTGCAGATCCGTGCGCCCGGTGTAGGCAGCGGCACGTGAGCCTGTGCCCCAGAATTTGCCCTGAATACCATTGCCGCCGTAAATGACGGAGGAAAGCATGTCAGCTATGATAAAGGCATGCCCGTGCGTCAGGATCTGCGGAGCCAGGCCGGGCACAGCTGGCACTTCCTCATCTATAGTGAGCGGAATGGCATTGATCACGCGATCGGGAGCTGCAGGATCTGCCTTCAGGGAGGTGGCTTTGTACAGCCGCTGATCGCCGCACCAGACTTCATCAATCAGATAAGGAGTGAGCTTGTAGCCGCCGTTTAAGAAGGTGGCATAGCAGGTGGCAGTCTGCAGGGGAGTAAGCTCGACGCTGCCCAGCGACATGGCCTCGCTCTGCTGATGCTTGGGCACATTGATGCCGAATTTCTGTAAATGCTCCACAAAGTCAGGCACACCCACCTGACGCATCAGTCTGATGGTGACGGCATTTTTGGATTTGGCCAGCGCCTCGCGCAGGGTCATGATGCCGTCAAAACGATTGGGCGAATTGGTAGGCTGCCACCAGGTACGGGAGCCCGGATCCCAGGTGCGGATCGGCAGATCCCAGAAGGGAGAGTTGATGGCTATGCCTTTGGCTACAGCAGCTGAATATAAAAAGGGTTTGAAGTTGGAGCCGGCCTGCCTTTTGGCCTGCATGGCGCGGTTGAGCTTGGTCAGCGCAAAATCATAGCCGCCGGCCATGGCCACAATGGCTCCGTCATAAGGATTAAGCGAGACCAGTGCACCTTCAGCTTCCGGCAGCTGCGTGAGCATTTCCTGCCCTTCTTCATTGATGTAGGTAAAGATAATGTCTCCGTTTTTGACTATTTCCGAAGGCACCTTGGGGGCAGGACCCTGATGGCGGTCATCCTGAAAGGCGCGGGCCCAGGAGATGCTCTCCCAGGGCAGATAGTATTCCCGGCCATCCTGCTTGAATACCCTTATGGTCTTATCCTCATCATTGACCGCATTGACCAGAGCCGGATGCACGTAGAGATAGACATCCATGCTCTGCAGCAGATCCATGACATTGTCCACACTGGGCTCAAAGTTCTCCTTTTCATAAATATTGGCAGCAGCTCCGCGCCAGCCGTGACGGGTGTCGTAATCGGTCAGGCCTTTGAACAGGGCGTAATTGGCATAGTCCTGCAGTTTGGAGTCCACTGTGGTGTAGACCTTGAGGCCATTGATGTAAGCTTCCTCGCCGAACTGCTCAATGGCGAATTTGCGGGCTTCCTCCGCCACGTAGGGGGCATTGAGATCCAGCGGGGTGCTGTGATAGTAGGTCTTGGAGGGAGCGGCATCAGCTATGTCATACTCCTCCTGCGTGATATAGCCCAGATCCAGCATGCGGCCGAGCACCACATGGCGTCTGGCCTCAGCGCGGGCGGGGTAGGATATGGGATTTAAGGTGGACGGAGCCTTGGGCAGACCGGCTATGGTAGCCATTTCAGCCAAAGTGAGATCATTGAGCTCCTTGCCGTAATAGGTCTGGGCAGCCGCCGCCACGCCGTAGGAACGGTGTCCCAGGGCTATCTTGTTGAGATAAAGCTCCAAAATCTCATCCTTGGTGAGCACCTGCTCTATGCGCCAGGAGATGAAGATTTCCTTGATTTTGCGCTCCAGGGTACGCTCGCGGGTGAGAAAGAAATTGCGGGCCACCTGCTGGGTTATGGTGCTGGCGCCCTGAGAAGCGGAGGCACTGGTCAAAGCCACCAGCGAGGCTCTTAATATGCCTATGGGGTCTATGCCGCTGTGCTCATAAAAGCGGGTGTCCTCAATAGCCAGAAAAGCCTGCTGCAGCTTCAGGGGAATGTCATTGAGCTTGACGGGGATGCGCTTGTGCTCGCCGAATTCACCTATGAGTTTGCCGTCCCTGCTGTAGATCTGCATCGGGGTTTCAAAAGAGACATGCTTTAATTCTTCAACATCAGGCAGAGTGCCCAGGGTCTGATAATACATGCCGGCAACAGCCATGCCGCACAGGGAAGCGGAAAACAGGCCGGACCAGACCATGACACGAAAGATCCTAAAAAACACGGATAATTCCTTTAGACTTAATGCGTAGAGTTGTAACCTTGTTTTGCAATTTTGGCTATTCTATCATTTAATCAGTAGACTCAGAGGTTTCACACGTGGTGGGGAAGAAGATGCCTGCACTAAATTCAAGTAAAAAGCCGATCATCCTGATCGGCCCGATGGGCTCGGGCAAAAGCACAGTAGGACGGGCCCTGGCGGCTCATCTGCAGCAGAATTTCCTGGATCTTGATGCCAAAATCGAAGCCGACAACGGCATGAGCATACCGGATATTTTTGCCAAATTTGCAGAAGCGGGGTTCCGCGATCGCGAAACTGCCGCCCTGCAGGATGCCGCAGCTCACTTTTCCGGAGTGATTGCCGCCGGCGGCGGCATTATCTCCCGGGAGGTAAACTGCGAAATCCTGAAGCAGCAGACCACAGCTGTTTATCTCTACTGCGATGTGGAAACACAGTATCAGCGCACCTTAAATGACAACAACCGCCCGATGATTTATGCCGCAGACCGCAGGGCCAGACTGCAGGAGCTTTTTGCCGTCCGTGATCCGCTTTACCGCAGCGCGGCGGTCTTTCAAATCGATTCCGGCCGGCTGGATGTGGCAGGCTGCGTACAGGCCATTACTGCCCTGCTCGACGCGGGCGCAGACAATTTGCAGGAATAATCATGACAGAGATTTTGCAGGTAGAACTCAAGGAAAGATCCTATCCCATTTACATAGGTCTTGATCTCAACGCCGGAGAGCTGATCAGGCAGGCACTGCCAAATACCCGGGAGATCATGATAGTTACCAATGACACCATAGCTCCCCTGTATCTGGCCAAAACCAGGGCACAGCTTGAAGCCTGCGGCTTTGCGGTGCATGAGGTGATTTTAAAGGATGGTGAAGCCTACAAGACCGTAGATTCCTACATGCAGATCATGTCGGCGCTGATGCAGGCCGGACTGTCGCGTGACTGCGCGCTGGTGGCCTTGGGCGGCGGCGTGGTGGGGGATATGACCGGCTTTGCCGCTGCTACCTACACCCGCGGCGTAGCTTACGTGCAGATCCCCACTACTCTGCTGGCCATGGTGGATTCCTCGGTGGGCGGCAAGACTGCCATCAATCATCCGCTGGGCAAAAATATGATCGGGGCTTTTTATCAGCCCAAGGCGGTGATTGCCGATCTCAATACCTTAAATACGCTGCCGGAGCGGGAAATTGCCGCCGGCATGGGCGAGGTCATCAAATACGGCATCATCTGCGATCAGGAATTTTTCACTTATCTGGAGGGACTGGGTTCCCTGCACGATTTGATTGCCGACAAGAGCAGTCTGGTACACGTGGTCAAGCGCTGCTGTGAAATCAAGGCCGAGGTGGTTTCCCAGGACGAGCGCGAGGGCGGCATCAGGGCCATTTTGAACCTGGGACACACCTTCGGGCATGCCATTGAGGCTTATATGGGCTTTGGCGTCTGGCTGCATGGTGAAGCTGTGGGCGTGGGCCTGCTGCTGGCGGCGGCATTGTCCCAGAGCCGCGGCATGCTGACTGAGGCAGAATATAAACGCATTGAGCATTTAGTCAGCCAGAACTGTCTGCCCGTCACGGTGCCGGCTGACATGGGTCCTGAAGACTTCATCAGGGGCATGCGCCATGACAAAAAAGTAAAATCCGGCGTAATCCGCTATGTGCTGCCTCAGGGCATAGGCAGAAGCTCAGTCTTCTCCGATGTGAGCGATGCCGAGGCATGTAATCTGATAACAACATTCAAACAGAGGTGATCATGAGCCCGCTTTCCGTATTTTATTTGCACTCACAGCTGCAGCTGTGTGAACAGCTGATGCAGCAGGCAGATAAGGGAGACACCTTTATGTTTCTCAGCGGAGAAACAGGAAGCGGGCGCAGTACTCTGCTGGAGCTCACAGCCACCGGGGTGGAGCGCAAAATGCGCTCGGTGTATCTGCCCTGCACTCAGGAAACCACCTTGGGTTCCCTGACGAAAATTCTGGCTTCACAGCTTCTGCCTCCCGCGGATCTCAGTCAGGATCTGCCGCTGAACGCTGTCCTGAACAAAATTTCCGCCGACAGCAAAAACAAGCTGTTTATTGTGGCCGACGACATAGATCTGGCAGCCGCGGAATGCTTTCAGGCACTCATTGCCATCTGTAAAAAGTTTGCCGGCAGCCACAGCTGTACTCTGCTGTGTGCCGGCAGTCCGGAATGGGTGCAGCAGCAGGCCGAAACGCTGCGCGGACAGCAGATCAAGCACCTCTCCGTCAGTCAGTACGCAGTAACTCCCCTCAACGATGATGAGGGAATGAAGATCTGTCAGCTGGTCTTCAAAAGCAATCAGGCTCAGCCGCTGTTTGCGCAGTTCCAAAGCAGAATACAGTCCGGGCTCGCCTCCTGCGGCGGCAATATCTCCCGCATTATCGCCTATGCAGATCAGCTGAGTGAGGAGCTGTCCTCACCGGATGGCAGCAGTCAGCCTGCCGCTGCCGCACCGCTTGGTGAGCTGAGTGCCGGGCCGCAGCAGACTGCGGAGGCAGATCCCGCCGCCGCAGAGGTGAAAAAAGAGGGAGAGGGTGCAAAGAAATCAGGCTCAGTGCTCCCCAAGATCTGCGTTCTGCTGCTGGTGCTGCTGGCGGCAGGCTACGCCGGCAAAACCTATTTTGACGGCAGATCGGAGCAGAACAGCACTGCTGCAACGCCGCAGAGCGTGCCGGCTCCGGCCGTTTCCGATCCGGTAGTGGATGAAGGAGCGCTCAATGAGCCTGTCCCTGAGGGTATTGCCGTGCAGACTCCGCCGCCGTCCACGCAGCAGAGCATTACCTTAAGCGGTGAAGAGCTGCAGCAGATTGAAGACGGCACGCTGCCGCCGCAGGCCGTACAGCTGCCGGCTGCCGATACTGCACCGGCTCTGGAAAACAGTCAGCCGGAAGAGCCTGCTGTGCAGGAGCCTGCCGGCTTGCCTGCAGATGACACTTTGCCGCCGCAGGAGGTACAGCTTCCGGCTCCCGCTGCCGCCCCGGCCCTGGAAAACAGCCTGCCGGATGAACCAGCTGCGCAGGAGCCCGCTGTCCTGCCTGCAGAACCCGCCTCTGACGCAGTCACTGCCACTCCACCCACTGCCGCCGCCGGCGCTCTGGAGGATGAGAAGGCCGTGGTTCTGCCTGTACAGTCAGAGCCGATTCGGATAAATGAAGTCAACGGCCGGGAGAATACGCCGGCTCCGGCTCCCGCGGCCGTGCAGGAGCAGATGATCCCGGCCCCGGCGCCGGTCGTGGTACCTGCTGCCGCTGAAGTCACTCCTGCCGCAGACCCCGCACCTGCTGCAGCAGCGGCTGACGAAAAGGTAACCATTCCGGCCCGGCCGGAGCCTGCGGCAGCTGCCGCTCCCGCTCCCGCGGCCCAGAAACCTGCCCCGGCTGCAGACAGCGCCGCTTCCGGGCGGAAGCGTACAGCCCAGCCGGCCCGCTCCGGCGTGCTGCGTCCGGAAAATGTAACTTTCTCCGGTAAGGCCGTGCCAGGCGGCACTGCAGAGCTGGCTGCCAAAAATGACCGCAGCTATACCATACAGATCGTAGCCTCCCGCAATAAAGAGGCGCTGAGCAAGGTGGCGGCGGCCCTGACGGACAGATACTGGATTTATGAAACATCGCGTGAACGCAGACCCTGGTATGTGCTGATCACCGGTGATTATCCCAACAGCGCCGCGGCGCAGCAGGCCATTTCCCGGCTGCCTGGTGTACTTAAGACTGCCAAACCCTTTGTGAAGTCTTTTGGCACCGTCAAACAGGAAATTGCCAGAGCCCAGTAAGCAGGTGCAGCAGGGAGAAAAAGGAGAACAACATGAAAGAAAAACCTCAGTTTGCCGGATCGATACTGTCTGCTGATTTGCTCAACCTGCAGCAGGATGTACAAAATGCCCTGGATGCCGGCATAGATGTGATCCACTTTGACGTGATGGATTATCACTTTGTGCCCAATCTGACCTTCGGGCCGGGACTGCTTTCTCAAATGCGCCGGGCCTTTCCCGAGGCCGTGCTCGATGTGCATCTGATGGTTTCTCCGGTAACTGAAGACATCATCAATGACTATGCCAAAGCCGGGGCTTCCTGGATCTCCTTCCACCCCGAGGCCTGCACCCACGTAGACCGCACCTTGGCCTTAATCAGAAGCCATGGCGTCAAAGCCGGCCTGGTGCTGAATCCGGCTACACCGCCGCAGCTGCTGCGCTATTTGTGGGACAAGCTTGATTTTGTGCTGGTCATGACGGTAAATCCCGGGTTTGGCGGTCAGAAGCTGATCCCGGCCACCCTGCAGAAGGTGCAGGACATCTCTGCCATGGCCGCCGAGGCCGGAGTTAATCCCCTGATTGAAGTGGACGGCGGTGTGGATCCTGTTACCGTCAAATCCTGCGCCGATGCCGGAGCCTCGGTCTTTGTGGTGGGCTCTGCCTTCTTCGGCCGCTCAGACCGCCGCGCTGCTCTGCAGGCTCTGTATGAGGGGCTGGCATCATGAAACTGCAGCATCAACCCCGGCTGTTGATCTTTGATCTGGACGGCACGCTGGCCCATACCCTGCCGCAGCTGGCCCTGGCGGCACAGGCGGTGGCCCGCGCCCTTGATATAAAGGTTCCGGACAGCAGGACTGTAGCCAACTTTGTGGGCAATGGCGTGACCATGCTGCTGGCCCGGACCATAGCCGGCAGAATGGATGTGGATTTGGCGCAGATCCCTTCTGATATGCAGCGGCAGGCCCGGGAGCTGTTCAATCAGTTCTATACTGCCGGTCTTAGTGAAAACTTCATGGTTTACCCCGGGGTGGCGGAAGGACTGGCCCGTTTTAAGGAGCTGGGTCTGCTGTGTGCGGTGGTTACCAACAAACCGGAGAGTTTTGCCCGGCCGCTGCTGGGATATATGCAGCTGTCCTGCCATCTGGATTTTATTCTGGGCGGCGAGGTGCTGCCGGTGCGCAAACCCGATCCCGAGCCTCTTTTTTATGTCTGCCGCCAGCTGGGTGTGGATCCTGCCTGCGCACTGATGGTAGGGGATTCGGTCAATGATATTCAGGCCGGACAAAATGCCGGCATGCCTACAGCTGCCTTTACCTACGGCTACAACGGCGGGCATGATGTCAGGGAATTTGCGCCTGATTATGTATTCGATCATTTCGAGCAGCTAACTTCTCTGATCGAAAGTCTTTCGGCCTGCTGAGGCCTTCTTACCGCTCCTCTGTTCTCCATCAGGGAGCGGGGCCCCATGTCCGTGCCTCAGCGGCCGTCCCGGCAGAGTACACGCAGCCGGGGCATCTGCGCTACAATGTGGGCGCAATTTTCTTAATATGAGTTTTCTCCATGGCTAAAGATATTATTTTTTCAGGCATTCAGCCTTCAGGTGAGCTTTCCATAGGCAATTACATAGGCTCCCTGCGTCAGTGGGTGATGCTGCAGGACAGCTATGACTGCATCTACTGCGTGGTAGACGAGCATGCCATTACCGTAAGACAGGATCCCAAGCTGCTGCATGAGCGCTCCTTCAATACCCTGGCCGTATTCCTGGCCGCCGGTATTGATCCTGACAAATGCACCATCTTCCTGCAGTCCCATGTAGCCGAACATGCTCAGCTGGGCTGGGCGCTGAACTGCTATACCCAGGTAGGCGAACTCTCCCGCATGACCCAGTACAAGGATAAGGCCAAGCGCTATGCTGCCAATCTGACTGCCGGTCTGTTCAATTACCCTACCCTGATGGCCGCCGACATTCTGCTCTATCAGGCCAAAAAGGTGCCGGTAGGTGATGATCAGCGGCAGCATCTGGAGCTGACCCGCGATATTGCCGAGCGTTTCAATGCTCTGTACGGTGAGACCTTTGTGCTGCCTGAGGCCTTTATTCCGCCGGCCGGCGGCAGGGTGATGAGCCTGCAGGAGCCCACCAAAAAGATGTCAAAATCCGATGACAATCCCAATAATGTGATTAGACTGCTCGAAGATCCCAAGTCCATAGTCAAAAAGATCAAGCGCGCCGTCACCGATTCAGACAATCCGCCGGTGATTGCCTATGACTGGGAGCACAAGCCCGGCGTCTCCAATCTGCTGGAGCTGATGTCCTCGGCCACCGGCCACAGTGTGGAGGATCTGGTGGAGCACTTCAGAGGTCAGATGTACGGCACCTTCAAGAGCGAGGTGGCCGATGCCATAGTGGCCATGGTGGAGCCCATACAGCAGCGCTATCAGGAGATCCGCGGCGATGAGACCTACCTGCGGCAGATCCTGGCCAAGGGTGCCGATAAGGCAAGACAGATTGCCCGCCCGACCCTGGAGCTGGTCTACAGCAAGATAGGCTTTGTGCTGCCTTAATCCTTCTTAATCCGCAGGCGGAGCCGGCTGCAGTGCAGCTCCGTCCTGCCGGGGATGCTCCCCCGTCCTGTCAGCAGGCGGGGGACTGTTCATCCTTCCTCAATCTTTTCCCCTGATTTCCCGGATTTTTCCCCAGGAGAAAAACCTGCGGCTTTGCCCGGAAACAGCGGACTGCTTCCCTGAAGCAGATCGGTAGCCGCCCAAGGTCTGCTGTACCTGAAGTGCCTGGAAAAATTTCACTTCCGGTTACGCCGCGCCTTACTTTCCATACTCCCTGACATACTCCGGATCCTGCTGACCTGACGGCGCAGATCCCGGCCGTACTGCCTCTTTTTATTGCTGCATTTTTAACCGGAAGTCCCGGGATATGGTTTGATTAGCCGGCACAAAAAATATATGCTGCAATCAAAATCCCCAAAATACAGTGTGGTGGCCTGGGTAGCTGATAAAACCCAGTGACCGGAAAATCCATATCCTATCTCCAGCGGAAGGTCAAAGATGATTGAAAACGATGCAGAAAAATTCTTCCATACAGGCAGCCTGTACTTTAAAGGCGAAGGAGTAAGCCAGGATTATGCCCAGGCGCGGCAGTGGTTTGAAAAAGCCGCTGCCCTGGGGCATGCCGAAGCTCAGTACAGACTGGGTGGCATGTACTATTACAGCCTGGGCGTGGAAGAGGATGATGAGCAGGCCCGGTTGTGGTATGAAAAAGCCGCTGCCCTGGGACATGCCGATGCTCAGTACAGTCTGGGGATCATGTACGATGAAGGCCAGGGCGTGGAAGAGGATTATGAGCAGGCGCGGCAGTGGTTTGAAAAAGCCGCCGCCCAGGGACATGCCGAGGCTCAGTACCAACTGGGAGAAATATACTCTGTAGGCATGGGCGTGGAAGAGGATGAAGAGCAGGCCAGACTGTGGTGGGAAAAAGCCGCTGCCCTGGGACATGCCGATGCTCAGTTCCAACTGGGAGAAATGTACTATTACGGCCAGGGCGTGGACCAGGATTATGGGCAGGCGCGGCAGTGGTTTGAAAAAGCTGCCCCCCTGGGACATGATTGGGCTCAGTACAGCCTGGGTAATATGTACTCTGCCGGCCAGGGCGGGAACCAGGATTATGCACAGGCCAGGCGGTGGTATGAAAAAGCTGCAGCCCTGGGAAATACCCACGCGCAGTTCGCACTGGGAGATCTGTACTATGCCGGTCTGGGCGGGGATCTGGATTATGCGCAGGCCAGACTGTGGTGGGAAAAAGCTGCCGCCCGGAGATTTTCCTTAGCTCAGTGCGCACTGGGAAATTTGTACTATGAAGGCGAAGGTGTAAACCAGGATTATGTACAGGCGCGGCAGTGGTGGGAAAAAGCCGCCGACCGGGGAAATGCTGAAGCTCAGTGCGCACTGGGAAATTTGTACTATAAAGGCGAAGGCGTAAACCAGGATTATGAGCAGGCGCGGCAGTGGTTTGAAAAAGCCGCCGACCAGGGATTTGACGAAGCTCAGTTCGTACTGGGACTTATGTACCATACAGGCCAGGGCGTGGATCAGGATTATGCGCAGGCGCGGCAGTGGTTTGAAAAAGCCGCCGTTCAGGGATTTGCCAAAGCTCAGTGCATACTGGGAGGCATGTACCTTGCAGGCAATGGTGGGGATCAGGATGATGCACTGGCCCGGCAGTGGGTGGAGAAAGCCGCCGTCCAGGGAGATTCCGAAGCTCAGTTCTTCCTGGGGAGCATGTACGATGCAGGCAAATGCGTGGACCAAAATTATAAAAAGGCCAGGCGGTGGTGGGAAAAAGCCGCAGCGCAGGGAAATACCAAAGCTCAGCGCGCACTGGGAGACATGTACTTTTCAGGCCATGGCGTGGCTCAGGATTATGCGCAGTCCCGAATGTGGTATGAAAAAGCCGCCGTTCAGGGAGATGCTGAGGCTCAGCTCAGACTGGGAGAGCTGTACTTTACAGGCTTCGGCCTGAGCCGCAGGAAATATAAGCAGGCCAGGCGGTGGTTTGAAAAAGCTGCTGCACAGGGAAATACCTATGCTCAGTTCTTATTGAAGAAGATGGACGATTTAGGCATGTAACTTCTCCCCGGAAAAAGCACAGCCTGGTGATTGAGGCAGCATACTGCCACGCTGCGGTCTTGGGCCCTGCAGGCATAAACTGCGGGGCTTTTTTCTTCTGTTTTGCGTCTTGAAAACAGCAAGATCCGCATTCCCATGCGGAGTTGAGGGCTAAACCTGTGTTTTGCACTTTTGACCCCATAAAAATGGCCTCCAAGGCCCATTCTTATGACGTTTTCGGCTGTTTGAAATTCTGAAATTACGTAGAGAATTTTGGGTTCATGCATAAATCTTGTTGAAAAATAAGTGAGGGTTCGGTAAACCGGCATCAGGACACTCCTGTTACGCCGTGCCTCACTTTCCATACTCCCTGATCCTGCTGATCTGACGGCGCAGATCCCGGCCGTACAGCCTTTTTAACCTGAAAGCCCCGGGATATGGTTTGATTAGCCGGCACAAAAAATATATGCTGCAGTCAAAACCACCAAAATACAGTGTGGTGGCCTGGGTATTTGATAAAACCCAGTGACCGGAAAATCCATATTCTATCTCCAGCGGAAGGTCAAAGATGATTGAAAACGATGCAGAAAAATTCTTCCATACAGGCAGCCTGTACTTTAAAGGCGAAGGTGTAAGCCAGGATTATGCGCAGGCGCGGCAGTGGTTTGAAAAAGCCGCGGCCCTGGGGCATGCCGAAGCTCAGTACTGCCTGGGGATCATGTACTATTACGGCCTGAGCGTGGAAGAGGATGATGAGCAGGCCCTGCTGTGGTATGAAAAAGCTGCCGCCCAGGGACATGCCAATGCTCAGTTCGCACTGGGGATCATGTACTATGACGGCCTGGACGAGGAAGAAGGTTGGGATCAGGCCAGGCTGTGGTGGGAAAAATCCGCCGCCCAGGGAAATGACGATGCTCAGTACGAACTGGGAGACATGTACTCTATGGAAGAGGATTATGAGCAGGCCCGGTTGTGGTATGAAAAAGCCGCTGCCCAGGGACATGCCGAAGCTCAGTACGAACTGGGAGGTCTGTACTATTACGGCCTGGGCGTGGATCAGGATTATGGGCAGGCCCGGTGGTGGTGGGAAAAAGCCGCAGTGCAGGGAAATACCAGAGCTCAGCGCGCACTGGGAGACATGTACTTTACAGGCGATGGCGTGGCTCAGGATTATGAGCAGGCCCGACTGTGGTATGAAAAAGCTGCCGCAGAGGGAGATACCAACGCTCAGTTCGCACTGGGAGCTCTGTACTATGCCGGCCGGGGCGTGGCTCAGGATTATGAGCAGGCCCGGCTGTGGTATGAAAAAGCTGCCGCAGAGGGATTTACGGCGGCTCAGTGCGCACTGGGAAATATGTACTATGAAGGCGAAGGCGTAAAACAGGATTATGTACAGGCGCGGCAGTGGTGGGAAAAAGCCGTATCCCGGGAAAATGCCAATGCTCAGTACGGTCTGGGGATCTTGTACTATAAAGGCGAAGGCGTAAACCAGGATTATGAGCAGGCCAGGCAGTGGTTGGAAAAATCCGCTGCTCAGGGAAATGCTGAAGCTCAGTGTGTACTGGGAACCATGTACTCTACAGGCGAAGGCGTAGACCAGGATTATGCGCAGGCGCGGCAGTTGTTTGAAAAAGCCGCCGCGCAGGGACTGGCCGCAGCTCAGTTCGTACTGGGACTTATGTACCATGAAGGCAAAGGCGTGGATCAGGATTATTCGCAGGCGCGGCAGTTGTTTGAAAAAGCCGCCGCCCAGGGAGTTGCCGAAGCTCAGTGCATACTGGGAGGCATGTACTTTTCAGGCGCTGGCGGGGATCAGGATTATAAGCAGGCCCGGCAGTGGGTGGAGAAAGCCGCCGTCCAGGGAGATTCCGAAGCTCAGTTCTACCTGGGGAACATGTACGATGAAGGCAAAGGCGTGAACCAGGATTATAAGAAAGCCCGGCGGTGGTGGGAAAAAGCCGCAGCGCAGGGAAATACCAAAGCTCAGTGCGCACTGGGAGAGATGTACTTTGCAGGCCATGGCGTGGCTCAGGATTATGAGCAGGCCAGGCTGTGGTTTGAAAAAGCCGCCGTTCAGGGAGATGCAGAGGCTCAGCTCAGACTGGGAGAGCTGTACTTTACAGGCTTCGGCCTGAGCCGTAGGAAATATAAGCAGGCCAGGCGGTGGTTTGAAAAAGCCGCCGCACAGGGAAATTCCATGGCTCAGTTCTTATTGAAGAAGATGGACGATTTAGGCATGTAACTTCTCACCGGGAGAAGAACTCAGCCTGGTGATTGAGGCAGCATACTGCCCCGCTGCTGTCTTGGGCCCTGCAGGCATAAGCTGCGGGGCTTTTTTCTTCTGTTTTGCGTCTTGAAAACAGCAAGATCCGCATTCCCATGCGGAGTTGAGGGCTAAACCTGTGTTTTGCACTTTTGACCCCATAAAAATGGCCTCCAAGGCCCATTCTTATGACGTTTTCGGCTGTTTGAAATTCTGAAATTACGTAGAGAATTTTGGGTTCATGCATAAATCTTGTTGAAAAATAAGTGAGGGTTCGGCAAACCGGCATCAGGACACTCCTGTTACGCCGCGCCTCACTTTCCATTCCCCCGGATCCTGCTGATCTGACGGCGCAGATCCCGGCCGTACTGCCTTTTTAACCTGAAAGCCCCGGGATATGGTTTGATTGGCTGGCACAAAAAATATATGCTGCAGTCAAAATCACCAAAATATAGTGTGGTGGCCTGGGTATTTGATAAAACCCAGTGACCAGGAAATCCATATACAATCTCCAGCGGAAGGTCAAAGATGATTGAAAACGATGCAGAAAAATTCTTCCATACAGGCACCATGTACAGTAAAGGCGAAGGAGTAAGCCAGGATTATGCCCAGGCGCGGCAGTGGTGGGAAAAAGCTGCCGCCCTGGGGCATGCCGCAGCTCAGAGCGCACTGGGAGAGCTGTACTATGCAGGCCTGGGCGTAAACAGGGATTATGCACATGCGCGGCTGTGGTTTGAAAAAGCTGCAGCCCAGGGATTTGCCGAAGCTCAGTTCTTCCTGGGCAGGATGTACTCTAAAGGCCATGGAGTGGATCAGAACTATGCACAGGCTCGGCAGTGGTTTGAAAAAGCCGCGGCCCAGGGATTGGCCGAGGCTCAGTGTGAACTGGGAGAGATGTACTTTTCAGGCCATGGCGTGAACCAGGATTATGGGCAGGCCAGGCTGTGGTTGGAAAAAGCTGCTGCACAGGGAAATTCCACTGCCCAGCTCGGACTGGGAGCCATGTACTATGCAGGCTTAGGTGGGGCTCAGGATTATGAGCAGACCTGTTTGTTGTGGGAAAAAGCCGCCGCACAGGGAAATGCCGCGGCTCAGTACAGCCTGGGGGGCATGTATTTGACAGGCCAGGGCGTGGACCAAAATTATAAGAAGGCCCGGCGGTGGCTGGAAAAAGCCGCTGCTCTGGGATTGGCCGATGCTCAGCTCGGCCTGGGTAAGATGTACTATGAAGGCCTGGGAGTACGCAGGAATTATGGGCAGGCTCGGCTGTGGTTTGAAAAAGCAGCTGCCCAGGAAAGTGCCGAAGCTCAGTTCGAAATGGGAGGCCTGTACTATGAAGGCCTGGGCGTACACCAGGATTATGCGCAGGCGCGGCAGTGGTTTGAAAAAGCCGCCGCCCAGGGATTTGCCTATGCTCAGTTCTTACTGGGTCAGATGTACTCTGAAGGCTTGGGCGTGGACCAAAATTATAAGAAGGCCAGGCTGTGGTGGGAAAAAGCTGCAGCTCTGGGATATGCCGATGCCCAGTACGAACTGGGAAATATGTACTATGAAGGCCTGGGCGTACGCAGAAATTATGTGCAGGCTCGGCTGTGGTATGAAAAAGCCGCCACTCAGGGATTGGTCGATGCTCAGTTCTTAATGGGGTTCTTGTACTTTACAGGCCAGGGCGTGGGCCGAAAGAATAATAAACAGGCCAGGCTGTGGTGGGAAAAAGCCGCCGCCCAGGGAAATGACGATGCTCAGAGATTATTGGAAAAGCTGGGCTTTGCGGGCGGGTAATTTCTCCTCGGAAAAAGCACAGCCTGGTAATTGAGGCAGCTGTTCAGCCCTGTGAAAACAGCAGCTTTCCATCTCTTTTGGGCTTCCTGCCTGCTGTATGCAGCAGGCAGCGCCCTCAGCTCTACGGCCTGCAGTATCTCACTGCCTTTCCCTGCCTTTTTCTGCAGGCTGCTCTGTGATGGTATTTCCCTGGACGCTGTCACCCGGTCCCCGGGCCTGCAGAACTTAAAGTATGCCGGTGATGAATTTGGTAATGAAGTAACCGCCGAATACCAGCCAGATAAAGAGCATAAAGGCCAGCAGGAAAGGTTTGGCTCCGGCTGCCTTGAACTTGTCCAGTGAGGTATCGGCTCCCAGGGCGGTCATGGCCATGGTCAGCATAAAGGTGTCTGCATACTCAATGGCTCCGTTGAGCGGTATATCCCTGACGGAGGCAGCACCGGTCAGGGACTGCAGCAGGGTGTTGACGGCAATGACGGCTATGAAGCCGAAGGCAAACCAGGGAATGGTGATTTTGTTTCTGCCGCCGTTTCCTGCCGCAGCACTCTGCCGCAGATGAGAGAGCACCAGACCCATGATGACCAGTACGGGAGCGAGCAGTATCACGCGGATCATCTTGGTGATGGTGGCAGTACCGGCTATACCCAGGGTATCTGTGGGATCCATGGCATTGCCGGCTCCGGCCACATGGGCCACTTCATGCAGGGAAGCGCCGGTGTATATGGCAGTCTGCATGTCGGTCAGGGAGGAGAGTACCCCGGTACGGTAGAGTATGGGGTAGAGGAACATGGAAATGGTGCCGAAGATCACCACGGTGGAGACGGCCACGGCTGTTTTGTGCGGGGGGCATCTGACTACAGGCTCGGCGCCGAGCACGGCGGCGGCCCCGCAGATGGCGCTGCCGGTGGCAGTCATCAGGGAAGTCTGGGCATCAAGTTTGATCAGCCGGCCCAAAATCACGCCCAGGCATATGGTGCCGGTCACTATGATGAGATCTACGGTGACGGCAGCCAGACCCACTTCCTGTACCTGCGTTAAGGTCAGACGAAAGCCGTACAGCACTATGCCTGTACGCAGGATCTGTTTGGTGCAGAACTTCAGAGCCGGAGTCCAGCTTTCCGGCATTCTTTTTCTCAGGGTATTGGCATAGATCATGCCGAGCAGGATGCCTACTATCAGCGGACTGAGTGACAAACTCTGCACCAGGGGCAGCTGGGCAATATAGAAGGCGGCACCGGAAAACAGGGCTATCAGCAGCAGACCATGCAAGGTGTCCGCCCGTTCTTCTTTGTTGAACATATGGAAACCTCAGTTGAAAAAACCGGGGCTCAAGATAGTACCTTTGCGGCGGCAGCGCCAATGAAAATTTGTTGGTCACGATAACCGGAAGTTATCGTGCGCGGCAGCCTGCAGCAGCCAGTCCTTAAAGCGCTGCAGCAGCGGAGACTGCGGTCCCGGGGCCTGTACCAGATTGAAGCTGCGCACAAAATCCACTCCCTCCAGCTCCAGCTGCCGCAGCAGACTAGCACTGATTTCATCGCGCACGGCAAAGGCTGACACTATGCCTATGCAGTCGCTGTGGCGCAGAAACAGCTTGATGCCCTCGGTGGATCCCAGATACATGCGCACCTTAAGCTGCGGCAGCTTGAGCTTAAACTGCGCCAGGGTCTGGGCTATTACATCCAGCGTGCCCGAGCCGTGCTCGCGCAGGATCAGCGGCTGCCGGCGCAGATCGTCCAGGCTCAGGCGGGGCGGCAGGGGGGAATCCTTACGGGCTATAAGCTGCAGGCGGTCGGCCATAAAGGGCCGGTAATTGAGCCCCGCACTTTTGAACACGCCCTCCACCAGGCCCAGCTCGATTTCGTGATTGAGCACGGCGTGCTCTATAAAGCGGCTGTTGCCGTTGATCAGCGAGATCTCAATTTCCGGATACAGCTGCGTAAAGGAAGCCAGCAGTTCAGGCAGTACATACTGCGCTATGGTGGTACTCGCCCCCAGGCGCAGCCGCCCGGCTGTTTCCTGATTGAACAGGCTCATCTCATAGGTGAGGCCTTCATAGTCGGCAATAAGCTTTTCGCAGTGCCGCAGCATGGTCCGGCCGGCGGCGGTCAGCTTCACTCCCGGTCCCAGGCGCTCAAACAGGCGCACATGATAAAGCTCCTCCAGGCTTTTGATGTGCTTGCTCACCGCCGGCTGCGTGATGCACAAATCCTTGGCGGCCTGATTGAAATTCAGGGTGCGGGCGGCACAGTAAAACACCTGCAGGCGGAAATCTGACATGTGGCCTTCTTAACTTAAGGATGAACCTCAGGTCCGCACAAAGGCATTGCCGCGCTTTTCCCGCCCTATGGTGGTATCAGGGCCGTGACCGCTCAGCACGGCCGTGTCATCGGGCAGGGTGTAAAGCTTCTCCCTTATGGATTTTTCTATGGCGGCAAAACTGCCGCCGGGAAAATCAGTGCGGCCTATGGAGCCGGCAAAGAGCGTGTCGCCGCAGAGCACAAAACCGTCATCAGGCTGATACCAGCACACGCCGCCGGGAGTATGGCCGGGAGTGGCCAGCACGGTAAAGTTCCAGCCCGGCAGCAGCTCGATCTGCTCGCCGTCGCTGACATAGCGGTCCACAGTAAAGTGCGGGCAGCGCGGCAGCCCAAAGCTTTGGGCCTGCAGATCCAAGGCGGCCAGCAGACGCTCGTCGGCCTGTCCGGGGCCCAGGATTGGCACCTGATGGCGCGCGGCCAGCGCGGCTGTGCCTCCGGTGTGATCCAAATGAGCGTGGGTGAGCACTACGTAATTGAGCTTAAGGCCGCGGGTGGTCAGATAACGATCAAGCCTGGGGTCATCACAGCCGGGATCTACTATAAAGGCGCAGCCTTGCGCCTGATCTGCCACTATGCGGGTGTTCTGCATAAAGGGAGTGGTGGGAATGACGGTGATATCGAGCATGATTTCTTCCTTATTCCTTAGGCCTTACTCAGCGGACGGCAATCTCCAGGCCCTTGAGGTAAAAACTCTCCGGGCAGGGCAGGGAGACTACATGATCCTCATCCTGGCGCAGGGCAGAGATGACCTGGGCCTCCACGCCGGCGTCAAGGGCGGCATCGGCGCAGATCTTCTGAAAGAGCTGCGGCTCCATCAGCCCCGAGCAGGAGAAGGTCAGCAGGCGGCCGCCCGGGCGGACCAGGGACAATCCCAGACGGTTGATGTCCTGATAACCGCGGCAGGCCTGTTTGAGCGTGGCGGCATTTTCGGCAAACTTGGGGGGATCGAGTATGACCAAATCGTATTTCTCTCCCTCCTGTACCTTGGTGCGCAGATAGGCAAAGACATCCTCTCTGATAAAGCGGCAGCGCCCGGGATCCAGATGATTGAAGACCACACCCTGTTTGGCATGAGCCAGGGCCGGGCCGGAGACGTCCACATTCTCCACCCGCACGGCGCCGCCCTTCAGGGCCCACAGGCCAAAGCCGCCGGTATAGGAAAAACAGTTGAGCACGCGGGCGCCGCGGGATAAGGAGGAGGCCTTGAGGCGGGAGGCACGCTGATCGAGATAACCGCCGGTTTTGTGCCCGTTTTTGATGTCCACCGGCAGGTAAATCAGGGCATTTTCCCGCACAAAGATGAGATCATCAGGCTCCCGGCCGCAGATAACCCCGCAGCGCGTCTCCAGACCTTCCTTGCGGCGGCTCTTGCTGTCTGAGCGCTCATAGAGTGAGCAGTCCGGGTACAGCTCCTGCAGAGTCTTGATCACGCTGTCCCGGCAGCTTTCCGCCGCCCAGGAGGACAGGGCCAGGACCAGAAAATCATTGTATTTGTCCACTATGAGGCCGGGCAGGAAATCACCCTCGGCGGCCACCAGGCGCAGACCGTCATTGCCGCGGGCTGCCAGGGAGGCACGCAGCTCGCAGGCCTGCTTTACACGGCCGGCAATCAGAAGGTGATCTACAGGCTCATTTTCCTTGAAGGACAGCAGGCGCACCCTGATTTGTGAGCGGGGAGAATAAATGCCGTAGCCCAAAAAGCTGCCGTCCTGGGCGGCCACCCGGACGGTACTGCCCGGGGCAATACCGCTGTCTTCGGCGGCAACGGCTTTGGAGAAGATCCAGGGATGGCGGCGCAGTACTGATTTTTCGCGGCCGGCGGCTAGTGTGATGGTGGGGAGCATGTCTTGTTTACCCTGCTTTATTCAGTCCGTGGGGGAGACCGCCCATAGTGGTGCAAAGTAATTTCTGCAGCAGCAGGAAAACTGTTTTGACAGGATTCACACCTTATCCGGGCTGGTCAATCAGGCAAAAACTGCTATGATCCCGCTAATTTTAGCTTACGATAATGAAAACATTGCATTATGAGCATCGATTTTTGAGGGAGTTTGGAAAATGACTAAAGGCAGCAAGGTAAAACTGCTGGTTGGTGCCGTGGTTCTGGCCGCCTGTGCAGGAACTGCCTGGTACAAGTTCTTCACTGATGACGGTCCTTCCTACATGACGGTAAGGCCTGAGGTGCGGGATATTAAAAATCAGGTTTTCGCCACCGGCACTCTGGCCGGCAAGGTGGAAGTGGAAGTAGGTGCTCAGGTTTCCGGGCAGATTCAGAAGCTCTATGTCAAAAATGGCGATGAGGTCAAACAGGGCGATCTTCTGTGCGAAATCGATCCGCAGATTCAGGAAAACAATTTAAAAACCGCCCGGGCCGAGGAAAGGGTGATTAAGGCCCAGATAGCCGCCAAGCAGGCCGAGCTGGCCCGGGACAAGCTGGAGTATGAGCGTCAGCGCAAACTAGCCGCCACCAATGCCGCCTCCCAACAGGATTATGAGCAGGCCAAGGCCAATTATGAAGTAACCCAGGCTGAGCTGGTGGCTCTGGAAGCACAGTATGAGCAGGCTGAAATCTCCGTGGATGATGCCGAGACCAATCTGGGCTACACCAAGATCCGCGCTCCCATGGACGGCACAGTCTATGCCATCCCGGTGGAGGAAGGCCAGACCGTCAATGCCAATCAGACCACCCCTACCATTTTGAAGATAGCCAGACTGGATGTGATGACGGTGGAAACTGAGATCTCCGAGGCTGATGTAGTCAGGGTCAAGCCGGGCCAGGAATCCAAATTCTCCATCCTGGGTCTGCAGAACCGCAGTTTTGAGGCCACTTTGGTCAGCATAGATCCGGCTCCGGCCAGCAATGAGACTTCCTCGAGCTCGTCCACTTCATCTTCTTCCTCCTCTAGCACTGAGGCTGTTTACTACAATGCCCTGCTGGACGTGGACAATCCCGACGGCCTGCTGCGCATTGACATGACGGCCAATGTGACCATTACCATAGATGAGCGCAGCAATGTGCTGTCCATTCCGCTTACTGCCCTGCGCACTGATGATTATCAGGGCGGCGGCACGGTGTATGTGGCCGACCGGCAGGGGCTGGTGCATGAAGTGGAGCTGGAGCTGGGTCTGCGCGACGATCAGTACATTGAAGTCATCTCCGGTCTTACTCCGGACAGCCTGGTGGTCATAGGTGATGATGTGGCCACAGCCGAGGCGGCAGCAGAGGCCAGCGGCCGCAGAGGACCTCCGGGCCCGTTCCGTTAATCCCGAGGAGGTCCTGCCATGTTCAAGAAACTTTTTGCCCGCAGGGAGCAGCCGGCCGCCGCAGGCGATGCCGCCTCCGCCGGAGGAGAAGAGCCGCTGCTGCAGCTGGAAGGTGTCCGCCGCTCCTACAATCAGGGTGCCGGGGAGCTGGAAGTGCTGCACGGCATCAGCCTGAGCATTTATCCTGGTGAAATGGTGGCCATTATAGGCCCGTCAGGCTCAGGCAAGTCCACTTTGATGAACATCATAGGCTGCCTCGATACCCCTACGGCCGGCAGTTACCGCGTCAGGGGTACCGATACCTCCAAACTGCAGCCTGATGATCTGGCCACACTGCGCCGTGACTTTTTCGGTTTTATTTTCCAGCGCTATCATCTGCTGGGACACCTCAGCGCCCGCGAAAATGTGGAGGTACCCTCCATTTATGCCGGCGTCAAAAAGCACAAGCGCAGCGAGCGCTCCACCATGCTGCTGGAGCAGCTGGGTCTGGGCGAGCGTGTTGACTACAAGCCCTCGCAGCTGTCCGGCGGTCAGCAGCAGCGCGTTTCCATAGCCCGCGCCCTGATGAACGGCGGCCAGATTATTCTGGCCGATGAGCCCACCGGCGCCCTGGATACCAAGAGCGGTGCCGAGGTGATGAAGATCCTGCGGCAGCTCAATGATGAAGGCCACACCATCATCCTGGTGACCCACGATCCCAAGATAGCCGCCTGTGCCAAACGCATCATCTCCATAGAAGACGGTGCCATCAAAAGCGACCGCCCCAATACGGCAGTGGATCAGGGCAGTCCGGCAGCGGCCTCGCAGAGCATGGTCAACAATGTCTGGGCCAAAACCATAGGGGCTTTCTATGACCGCTTCAAGGAAGCCTTTGTAATGGCCTGGCGCGCCATGATTGCCAACCGCATGCGCACGCTGCTGACCATGCTGGGCATCATCATAGGCATCATGGCTGTGGTCAGCGTGGTGGCATTGGCCCGCGGTGCCTCAGAGCAGATCATGGACAATATCTCCTCTCTGGGTACCAATACCATTACCATCTACCCAGGCGAGCACATGGGTGATGTGCGTTCCGGCAAGGTGCGGACGCTGACCGAGCGCGATTTGAATGCGCTGTCGGGGCAGCCTTTTGTGGATTCGGCCTCAGCTTCGGTGGAGTCCTCAGTACTGCTGCGGCGCCACAACAAGGAATTTGATGCCACCGCCCAGGGCGTGTCGGCTGACATGTTCCGCGTCTACGGCTATGAAGTGGCCCGCGGCCGGCTCTTTACCGCCCAGGAAGTGACCCGCAACACTCAGGTGTGCGTACTCGATTCCACCAGTGCGGAAAATCTGTTCGGCACGGAAAATCCTGTGGGGCAGACCATATTGGTCAATACCATGCCGCTGGCCGTCATAGGCGTGCTGGAGTACAAGGACAGTCCCTTTGTGCGCCCGGACAGCCTGAATGTTTACCTGCCCTATACCGCGGCCATGACCAGACTGGTCAAGCAGGATTATCTGTCCTCCATAGTCATTCGCGTAGCCGACGGCTTCTCCACGGCGGTGGCGGAGAGCTCCATAGTGAACCTGCTCAAGTCCCGCCACGGCCGGCAGGATTTCTTCATTCAGTCCTCGGACACCATTATGAAGTCCATTTCCTCGGCCACGCTGACCTTTACCCTGCTCATTTCGGCCATAGCCGTGATTTCCCTGGTGGTGGGCGGCATAGGCGTCATGAACATCATGCTGGTGTCGGTGACCGAGCGTACGCGGGAGATTGGCATCCGCATGGCTGTGGGCGCCAGACAAAATGACATCATGGCGCAGTTTTTGATCGAGGCCGTAATGGTCTGTCTCATCGGCGGTTTTGCCGGCGTGGTGCTGACCTTTGTGATGGCGGCGCTGGTGCAGTATTTCTTCCCGTCGGTGGTGCTGTCCTTCTCGGCCTGGTCAGTGCTGGCGGCAGTGGTGACTTCATCGGCCATAGGCATAGTGTTCGGCTTTATGCCGGCCCGCTCCGCCTCGCGCCTGGATCCCATTGAAGCGCTGGCTCGTGAATAAGCGATGAAAATTGCAGTCTGCGGCGCCGCCGGCAATCTGGGGACGGTACTGGTCAGTGCCGCCCGGGCCGCCGGGCATGAGGTTTATGCCCTGGGACACCGGGCTCTTGATGTAACCGATCAGTCCCGGGTGGAGGAGGTGCTCTGCGACCTCAGGCCGCAGCTGGTGATCAACTGCGCGGCCTTCACCAATGTGCCGGGGGCGGAAAAATATCCCGCACAGTGTGCCGCTGTCAATGTACAGGGCGCCGAAAATGTGGCCCGGTGCTGTGCCCGCCTGCCGGCTGCTCTGCTTTACGTCTCCACTGATTACGTGTTCGGCAATACGCCAGGGCCGCATGCAGAAAGCGAGCCGCCGCAGCCGCTTAATGTTTACGGCCGCAGCAAGCTGGTCGGAGAAGAAGCAGTGCTTTCCTGCGCGCCGCACAGCCTGGTGGTGCGCACCGGCTCGCTGTTTGGCCCCTGCGGCCGCAGCTTTGTGCGCACCATAGTGCGCCTGCTGCAGGAGCAGGAGCGGCGGGGAGAGCCGGAGCGCCTGCAGGTAGTAGCCGACAATCTCATCATGCCCACACCGGCGGCGGCTCTGGCTGCAGCCCTGCTGACTGTGGGGGCAAGACTGGCGGCGGCAGGGGATGGCAGTGGCCGCAGTAGCTGGGAGAGAGAACAGCGCATTTTTCATTATGCCGGCCTGCCGGCACTCAGCAGTGCCGCTTTTGCCGGTTTTATAGCCCGGGCAGCTCTGGCCTGCGGGAAAATCTCCCGCCTGCCTGAGATCGTGCCCGTGCGGCAACAGGATTATCATTCAGCTGCAGTCAGGCCCTTGGATCTGCGCCTGGACTGCCGCCGGATCTGTCAGAGCTTTAATCTGCAGCAGCCCCTGTGGGAAAATTATCTGGCAGAGACCTTAACTCAAGGAGGTTAGGATGCAGAATCATCAACTTTTCCGCTGCCCCGGGCGCAGTCTGACTGCGGCAGCCGTCATGGCAGTATGTCTGAGCTTAAGCGGCTGCAGTCTGATGCTGACTGATTATCAGCGGCCTGAGCTGCCGCAGGCGCAGTCCTTTGAGCATGCCGAGCATTATCTGGGACAAACCGTCAGTGAGCGTTACTGGCAGCTGTTTGGCGATGACAAATTCAATGCCCTGGCCGAGGCGGCACTGCAGAGCAATTATGATCTGCAGAACTCCTATTTAAGCGTTCTCTCCGCCCGGGCTCAGCTGGGTCTGACCCGCACCAATCTGACGCCCACCGCTTCGGCTTCCCTGGGCTCGGATGTGCTGCGCGACTTTGAAGAGAACAACAATACTGAAAGCAGCTCCAGCTCCTTCAGCCTGTCCTATGAGGCAGATTTGTTCGGCAGACTGGCAGCGGCCCGCCGTTCGGCAGCCGAGAGCCTGACGGCCAGTGCCTATGATTACTGGGCCATGCGCCTCTCGGTAATCTCCTCTCTGGGATCGGCCTACTGGCAGTATGCCTATGCCCGCGAGGCCCTGCGCCTGGGCGAGGAAGAGCTGGAGGCCTCCACCCGCCGGCTGGCCCTGATTGAAGCGCAGTTTCAGGCCGGAGCAGTGGACGGGCTGGATCTGGATACGGCCAGGGTCAATCATCTGACGGTGCAGAACACCCTGGATCAGCGCCGGCAGAGCCTCTATACGGCCAAACATGCCCTGAACATCCTGCTCCACCGCACTCCGGAGGCGGAAATAGACGCTTCCTCCCTGGATACGGCCCTGCTGCCTGAGATTTCCCTGGAAATGCCGGCCCAGCTGCTCTCCCGCCGGCCCGATTTAATGGCCGCGGAAGCCCGCCTGCGCGCGGCGCTGGCCGATACTGATGAAGCCAGACTGAACTTTTATCCGCAGTTTACCCTGACTGCCGGACTGGCCGCCGGCGATGCCAGCACCATAGCCCGCTTCTTCTCCGATCCTCTGGGCTCTTTGGGAGCGGCCCTGACCTTTCCTTTCTTAAACTTCAATCAGCTGTCCTATCAGGAAGAAAGCACTTTGATTGAGAGGGACAGGGCAGAACTTGATTTCGTCAACACTTATCTCACTGCCCTGCAGGAGACTGCAGACGCCATAGATGCCGTCAATTACTATGCGCAGGCGGTGGCCGTCATGGCCGAGCGCGAGCGTCTGGCCCGCTCAAATTACAGCCGCTATGAAGTCCGCTACCGCAGCGGGGCCTGCCCGCTGTCCGATCTGCTCGATGCTGCCGATACGCTGCGCAGTGCCTCCATTGACCTGCTGGAGGCCAAACGCGACAGCTTAATCAGCATGCTGGAGCTGATGACGGCCGTAGGCGGCGACACCACGGATGAGCATATATATGAAGTGCTGGGGGCCGATCAGCAGGAGCAGGCCTGAGGAGTGGATCCTGCTCCTGCGGAGATGGCGGCTTGAAAGAAGGGAGAATTTATGCAGATTAAACTTGCTTCCTGGAATGTAAACGGGATCCGTGCAGTGGCCAAAAAGCCTGACTGGCAGTGGTTTCTGCATAATGATTATGATGTCATTGCGCTGCAGGAAACCAAGGCAGAGCCGGCACAGCTGAGCAGCATACATATGGACAGACCTGGCTGCAGCTCCTATTTCTGCTCTTCCACCGTCAAAAAGGGTTATTCCGGGACGGCTGTATTTTCCCGCATCGAGCCGCTTGGGGTAGATCTGGAACTGCCCGATCCGGCTTTTCAGGGCGAAGGGCGCATAGTGCATCTGGAGTTTGAGCACTTTCATTTTCTCAACGGCTATTTTCCCAACGGCGGGGCGCAGCTGCTGGATGAAAACGGCCGGCCGCTGCCGGGACAGTTCAAGCGCGTGCCCTATAAAATGGGCTTTTTTGCCAGCTTTTTTGCCTATGTGCAGCAGCTGCGGCAGCACAAACCTGTAGTAGTGTGCGGCGACTTTAATATAGCCCATCAGGAAATAGATCTGGCCAGGCCCAAACTCAATATGCGCAATACAGGCTTTCTGCCGCAGGAGCGGGCCTTTTTGGATCAGTTCACGGCGGCAGGCTACATAGATACCTTTCGCCTGCTGCATCCCGGGGAAGGGGGACACTATACCTGGTGGTCCTACAAAAACCGCTCGCGGGCCGGGAATGTGGGCTGGCGCATTGATTACTTCTTTGTGTCTGAGGAGCTGCGACCGCATGTGCGCGATGCGGTGATTGAAGCTGATGTCCTGGGCTCGGATCACTGTCCCATAGGGCTGATCCTGGAGTTTTAAGCTGCAGTACAGGCAGTTGAACACAGTAGAACGCACCCTTGTGGTGCGTTTTTGTCAGCCGGCAGGGCAGAAAAAATGTCAATATTTGGAGCTGAGATCACGGCCGGGCAAAACGGCTTATATATTTTTGCGCTACTATATTTGGCTTAAGCGCAAAGCTTGCATATAATGAGGGACCATTTTCAGGCCCTCAGGGTATTTTTTACTTAAATTTAAAGGAAATAAAATCGTGAATAATCAGGAATTGTGGAAATCTTCTCCAGGTCAGCTGTCTCAACTGTCTGCGGCATGTGCCGGCTTTTCTTATTGGCGATTTTATTCTTTTGATTTTGGATATTAATAGGCGGTTTTTTTATGAATATTGCAAACAGCAGAATCATTCCTCCGCCGCCTGCACAGCGGCGTCAGGGAATAGTTGATACTAATATCAGCGGAGTATATCAATTGTTGCCTCCAGTCGCTATTATTGAGAAATACCCCAGTACCAGCTTCACCGATGAGCTGGTGATGCAGACCAGGGAAAATATACACAATATATTAAATGACACCGACGACCGTCTGGTGGTGATCGTCGGCCCCTGCTCCATACATGATCCCAAGGCAGCCCTCGACTACTGCTCCCGCCTGCTGGCCCTGCGTCAGCAGTACAAGGATCAGCTCGAGGTGATCATGCGCGTGTACTTTGAGAAGCCGCGCACCACTGTAGGCTGGAAGGGCCTCATCAACGATCCCAAGCTGAACAACAGCTTTGACATCAATGACGGTCTGCGTATAGCCCGCCGTTTGCTGCTGGAGATCAATGAGATGGGCATGCCGGCTGCTGTAGAGTATTTGGATCTCATCACTCCGCAGTACATAGACGAGCTGATCTCCTGGGGTGCCATAGGTGCCCGTACCACCGAGTCCCAGGTGCACAGACAGCTGGCCTCTGGTCTGTCCTGCCCGGTGGGCTTCAAGAATGCCACTGACGGCAATGTCAAGATTGCCGTGGATGCCATAGTGGCCGCTCAGCATGAGCACACCTTTATGACTGTGACCAAGCTGGGTCATGTGGCCATAGCCCATACCACCGGCAATGATGACTGCCACGTGATTCTGCGCGGCGGCGTCAGACCCAATTACTCCCATGAGGATGTGGAGCAGGCCTGCAGCGAGCTGCAGAAGAATGGGGAGAAGCAGAAGATCATGATCGACTTCTCGCACTCCAACAGTCAGAAGCAGTTCAAGAAGCAGATGGAAGTGTCCACTGATGTGGCCGCCCAGGTGGCTGCCGGCGACAGCCGCATCTTCGGTGTAATGATCGAAAGCAATATAGTAGAGGGCAGGCAGAATCTGTGTGCTGATCTGTCCAAGCTTACCTACGGACAGAGTGTGACCGACGCCTGCATAGGTTTTGAGGATACGCAGACGGTGCTCGCACAGCTCAATGAAGCCGTGCTGGCAAGACGCGCAGTCTTAAATAAGAACTGATATTAAGGCCGCAGCGGCACAGCAGGCCCTCAGCTGCCGGTTGAGGGCTTAATCTTTTGAGGGTTCTTCAAATGCATGCACTTTCTTTGGAAAAGGACAAGATCAAGTTTTTGCTGCTTGAGGGTGTAGATCCCAGCTCCGTGGATGTACTCAGGCGTGCCGGCTACAATAATGTGGAGTACGAGAAAAAGGCTCTGGACGGGGATGAACTGCTGCAGCGCATTGCCAATGTCCACTTCCTGGGCATCCGCTCCCGCACCCATCTGACGGCCGAAGTGCTGGCCCAGGCCAAAAAACTGGTGGCCGTAGGCTGCTTCTGCATAGGCACCAATCAGGTGGATCTGGCAGCTGCCGCCAGGCTGGGTATTCCCGTGTTCAATGCTCCTTTTTCCAATACCCGCTCGGTGGCCGAGCTGGTGACCGGTGAATATCTGCAGCTGCTGCGCGATGTGCCGGCCCGCAATGCCCTGCTGCACCGCGGCGGCTGGAAAAAGGCCGCCCACGGCTGCTATGAGGCCCGCGGCAAGACCCTGGGCATAGTAGGCTACGGTCACATAGGCACACAGGTGGGCATCATTGCCGAAAGCCTGGGCCTGAGGGTTGTGTTCTATGATATTGAAAACAAGCTCTCCCTGGGCAATGCCAAGCAGCTCGATACCTTGGATGAGCTCTTTGCCACTGCCGATATAGTGACCATGCATGTGCCTGAGACCGAGCTTACCCGCGGCATGATCAATGCCGAGGCTCTGGCCAAAATGAAGCCCGGTGTGTTCCTGGTCAACGCCTCCCGCGGCACAGTGGTGGATATCCCGGCTCTGGCTGCCGCCCTGCGCTCAGGTCATGTGGCCGGTGCTGCCGTGGATGTCTTCCCCAAGGAGCCTGCCGCCAATGGCGAGGAGTTCGTCTCCGAGCTGCGTGAGTTTGACAATGTGATCCTCACTCCGCACATAGGCGCCTCCACCGAGGAAGCCCAGCGCAATATAGGCATTGAGGTGGCGCAGAAGCTGGCTTTGTATTCTGACAACGGTACCACCCTGACGGCAGTAAACTTCCCTGAAGTTTCCCTGCCGCAGAAGCGCGAGGGTGTCTCCCGCCTGCTGCACGTGCACCGCAATGTGCCCGGCATTATGCAGCAGATCAATCAGGCCTTTGCCGAGCAGAACATCAATGTGGCCGCCCAGTATCTGCAGACTGCCGATGAGGTGGGCTATGTGGTGATGGACGTGCACTCTGATCATCCCGAGCTGATCGTGCCGCGCCTCAAGGAGATCCCTGGCACCTTAAAGTGCCGCATCCTCTACTAACTGCTGCGGACTTAATATAAAGTCAGGCCGGATCCCGGCCTCAGCCGCCCCGCCCCTTACGGACAAAACAGGCCGCAGGGAGCGGGGCGGTGCTTTTGGGCAGGAAGGGCAGGAAAGATTAGGCAGGAAAGAACAGAAAAATTGGGGCTGGGACAAAGAAAAGAGGGTGGGGCTTTAAGGCGGCATATGAGAGCCCCCACAGCATATAAGCCCCCAAAAGCACAAAACCCCGCAGTTGCGGGGTTTTGGCACCGTAAGGACGGTGCGGGCTGCAGGGTTTTATTAACCCAGGGCCTTGATCTTGGCGCTCAGCGCACTCTTATGACGGGCAGCCTTGTTCTTGTGGATCAGGCCCTTGCAGGCATAACGATCCAGTACAGGCTCAGCGGCCTTGAAGGCGGCCACGGCAGCTTCCTTGTTGCCGGCAGCGCAGGCAGCAATAACTTTCTTGACTAAAGTGCGCATCTTGGAACGTGCAGCAACATTGCGCTGACGTGCCTTCTCTGAAGTGAGGACGCGCTTCTTTGCAGACTTGATATTAGGCACAAATAGCTCCTGAATACATAATTAAAAACAGCCACATTCCATACCCGGTGGCACTAAACGCGGCATTTTACCATAAATACTGCCGAATGCAAAAAAGCAGGCCAAATTTTCGCAAATTCATGCCGTAGCACTGTCCGGCCGGCGCAGCCGGGCCCGGGAGGCCAAATGCTGCGGAGCCGGGCTTTTAGGGTATAATATGGCCTTTATTGACTTTATAAAGCTGAAAATTTTGTCATTGAGCACAGTTTTCCGGCTGCATTTGCTGAACTGGTTGATACAACATGCGTTTATACCGCCACTTTGCCGATTACCATGACCGATCACGGGGTATTGCTCTGGCCGTGGGCAATTTTGACGGTTTTCATCAGGGACACCGGGCGGTCATTGCCAAAATGCAGCAGGAGGCCCGCGCCCGTGATCTGCACAGTGCGGTCATGATCTTTGAGCCGCAGCCGCGGGAATTTTTCGGGCATACTGTGCCGCCGCGGCTGTACAGTCTGCGCGACAAGCTCAAGGCTTTTCGGGCAGCCGGGGTGGAGATGGTGTTCTGCGTCTCCTTTAACCGGGATTTTGCCGGCAAGTCTCCGGAGGAATATGCCGCCCTGCTGCAGGAGCTTAATGTGCAGTGCGTGGTGGTGGGCTCACTGTTCTCCTTCGGCCGCCGCGGGGCGGCGGATTTTGCCGATTTACAGCGGCTGTGTGCCCCTCTGGGCATAGCCGCCTTTGCCATAGCTGCCGTCAACGGCCGCGGTGGCAGTGAACGTATTTCCAGCACCAGAATTCGGGAACTGCTCTCCTGCGGTGATCTGCAGGCCGCAGCCGGGCTGCTGGGACGGCCTTTTTCCATGTCCGGCCGGGTGGTACACGGGCAGAGGCTGGGCCGCCGGCTGGGATTTCCGACAGCTAATGTCAATCTGCTACGCAAGGTCAGCCCGCTGCAGGGCGTCTTTGCCGTCAGAGTAAAAACTCCGCAGGGTATGTTTGACGGAGTGGCTAATGTAGGCAACCGGCCCACTGTACAGGGCACCCGCAGTCTGCTCGAGGTCAATTTGTTTGACTTCAGCGGCGATCTTTACGGCAGGGAAATCGAGGTGTTTTTCATGGCAAAACTGCGCTCAGAGCAGAAATTTGCCGATTTGTCTGCTCTCAGGGAGCAGCTGCTGCGTGACTGCGCACAAGCTGCAGAGGTTCTAAAACAAGAGGAATTTCAGTTCCAGGCAAGGTAATTATTCATGGCTGATTATAAGCAAACCTTAAATTTACCGACCACCAGCTTTCCGATGCGTGGTGATTTGGCCAAACGCGAGCCCAAAATGCTGGCAGACTGGGAAAAGCGCGGTCTGTATCAGAAAGTAAGGGAGTCCCGCTGCGGCTGCAACCAGTATATTCTGCACGACGGCCCTCCCTATGCCAACGGCAGCATTCACATCGGTCACTCCATCAACAAAATCTTAAAGGACATCATCGTCAAGTCCAAGACCATGAATGGTCTGGACAGCCCCTATGTACCGGGCTGGGACTGCCACGGTCTGCCCATTGAGCTCAAGGTGGAAGGTCTGGTAGGCAAACCAGGCGTCAAGGTCAATGCCGCTCAGTTCCGTGAAGAGTGCCGCCGCTACGCCCGCGCCCAGATTGCCGGCCAGATGAAGGACTTCAAGCGCATGGGCGTGCTGGGTGACTGGGATCATCCCTATATCACCATGGACTTCAAGACCGAGGCCGATACCCTGCGTGCCCTGGGCAAAGTGATAGAAAACGGTCACTTTGTGCGCGGCAAAAAGCCGGTGTACTGGTGCCTGGACTGCCAGTCCGCCCTGGCTGAAGCCGAGGTGGAGTATTACGACGTCAAGTCCTATGCCATAGATGTGCGTTACCCTGCCGTGGACGAGGCCGCCGTGCTGCAGGCCTTTGGTACCACTGCAGGAGAGGGCACCGTAGGCTGCGTCATCTGGACCACCACCCCGTGGACCCTGCCTGCCTCCAAGGCCATCTGCCTCAACGGCAACTTCAACTATGCCCTGGTGCAGGTACAGGTCAATGATGCTGCTCAGCGCCTGATCATGGCCGAGGATCTGGTGCCGGCCGTAATGGAGCGCCTGGGTGCTGCATCTTATGAAGTGCTGGCCGTACAGCCCGGTGCTGTGCTGGAGGGCCTGAAGTTCCATCATCCCTTCCTGGAGAGCGAAGTCCTGGTAGTCCTAGGTGCCCATGTCACCACTGAAGACGGTACCGGCTGCGTGCACACCGCTCCGGCCCACGGTATAGACGACTACAATGTCTGCCAGAAGTACAATGTGGAGATGTACAACCCTGTAGGCCCCGACGGCTGCTTTGTTGAGGGTACTCCTTACTTTGCCGGACTGAACGTCTTCAAGGCCAATCCCGAGGTCATCAAGCTGCTGCAGGAGAGAGGCGCACTGCTTTGCAGCCGCACTATAATGCACAGCTATCCGCACTGCTGGCGTCACAAGACTCCGGTCATCTTCCGCGCCACTCCGCAGTGGTTCATCAGCATGGATGAGCACGGACTGCGGCAGAAGGCCCTGGAGGAGATCCGCAAGGTACGCTGGATCCCGGCCTGGGGACAAAACCGTATTGAGGCCATGGTCTCACAGCGTGTGGACTGGTGTATTTCCCGTCAGCGCACCTGGGGCATGCCTATAGCCATTCTGATCAACAAGCAGACCGGTGAGCTGCATCCGCGCACCTCTGAGATCATGGAAAAGGTAGCCGCTGCCGTAGAGCAGAAAGGCATTCAGGCCTGGTGGGACTTCACGGTGGAAGAGCTGATCGGCCCGGAAGAGGCTCCGCTCTACTACAAGGATCCCAACACTCTGGATGTGTGGTTTGATTCCGGCTCCACCCACTTCTCCGTGGTGGATCAGCGTCCGGAGTTCACCCACAAGGCCGACATGTATCTGGAAGGCTCAGATCAGCACCGCGGCTGGTTCATGTCCTCATTGATGCTCTCTGTGGCCATGAAGAATGAAGCCCCTTACCGCGAGGTGCTGACCCACGGCTTTACCGTGGACGGTCAGGGCCGCAAGATGTCCAAGTCCCTGGGCAATGTCATAGCTCCGCAGAGCGTAATGGACAAGCTGGGTGCCGATGTGCTGCGCCTGTGGGTGGCCTCCACCGACTACACCGGTGAAATCGCCGTCTCCGATGAGATCTTCAAGCGGGCCTCCGACTCCTACCGCCGCGTGCGCAATACCATACGCTTCCTGCTGGCCAACTTAAACGGCTTTGACCCGCAGAAGGACATGGTGCCTTTCGATCAGATGATCGAGCTCGATCGCTGGGCCGTATCCCAGGCTCTGCATACACAGCAGTCCATAGTGCACGATTATGACAATTATGACTTCCACCTGGTGGTCAAGAGCCTGATGCGCTTCTGCTCCATAGAAATGGGCTCCTTCTATCTGGATATCATCAAGGACAGACAGTACACGGCCAAAGCCGACTGCCTGGCCCGCAGATCCTGCCAGACTGCCCTCTATCTGATAGCCGAGAGCCTGGTGCGCTGGATTGCCCCCATCCTCTCCTTTACCGCTCAGGAAGCCTGGGAAGCCATGCCCGGCACCCGCGATGAATTCGTCTTCACTCAGACCTGGTTTGACGGTCTGCAGGAACTGCCGGCCGATTCCAAGTTCAGCCATGAGTACTGGCAGCAGGTGCTGGCCTTCCGCGATGAAGCCAACCGTGCCATAGAGCAGGCCCGCGCCGCCGGCGTCATTGGCGGCTCCCTGGAAGCTGAAGTGCAGATCTACTGCCGCAATGAGCAGCTCTCTGCCGTGCTGCAGGCCCTGGCCTCCGAGCTGCACTTTGTGCTCATTACTTCCCGCGCCGACCTGATGGCAGGTCCCGCCCCTGAAGGTGCCTTTGTCAGTGCCGACGGCAGCCTGAGCTTTGTGGTCAGCAAGTCCGCCGCTCCGCGCTGCGAGCGCTGCTGGCATCATGAGGCTGAGACCGGTGCAGATCCTGAGTTCCCTGGTCTGTGCCCGCGCTGCATTGAAAACGTCCGCGGCCAGGGCGAGAAGAGGCTGTTTGCTTAAGCATGCTGAAACTGCCGCTGCGTCAATCAGGCCTGATCTATTTGTGGCTGAGCTGTCTGGTGATCGTGCTGGATCAGCTCAGCAAATACCTGTGTGTCACCCGTATTGAAGCGGGGACCATGGGTATAGAGGTCACGCCTTTTTTCAATCTGGTGCATGTCTACAATTACGGTGCCGCCTTCAGCTTTCTGGCTGACATGGGCGGCTGGCAGCGCTGGTTCTTTGCCGGCATTGCCGTGGTCATAGGGCTGGGCTTCCTGCTGCTGCTGCGCCGGACGCCCCGCAGTCACCGCCTGACCTGCACGGCCTTTGCCCTGTTCATAGGCGGGGCGGCAGGCAATCTTATAGACCGGGTAGTGTTGGGCTATGTGGTGGATTTCCTGCTCTTCTACATCAGGGGAGAGGATTTCTTCTGGGCTTATCCTGCCTTCAACATAGCCGATATTGCCGTCTGCAGCGGAGCTGTGCTGCTGATTGCGATCTCGCTGTTCGGCCACACGCCGGAAAAAGGCAAGGCTGAAGATCAGCCGTCAGGCGGCAGACAGTAATTTGTCTTTGAGAACCTGCTGCGGCAGGTTTTCTTTTTTCAAGGAAAAATCATGGCTTTTAAGGTATATCTGGCCAATACCCGTGGCATGTGCGCCGGGGTGGAAAGAGCCATTAAGACGGTGGAAGTGGCGCTGCAGCGTTACGGCCGGGAGCGGGTTTATGTACTGCATGAGGTGGTGCACAATCAGCATGTGGTCAGCGATCTGGCCGCCAGCGGCGCGCATTTTGTGGAAAGCCTCGATGAGGTGCCGCCGCAGTCCGTGCTGATTTTTTCAGCCCACGGGGTGAGTATTGAGACCTTTAAAAAGGCGCAGGAGCTGGGCTTTACCATCATTGATGCCACCTGCCCGCTGGTCAAGCGCATTCACTTTAAGATGAACAAGGCCGCCGAGCGGGGCTATGATGCCGTGGTCATAGGCCATGAGGGGCATCAGGAGGTGCTGGGCACCATAGGGCAGTATGCCGGAGATCCCACGCGGGTGCATGTGATCCTGACGCCTGAGGATGTGGCCGGGCTGCAGCTGCATGACCCTGAGCATGCCGTGTTTGCCACGCAGACCACGCTCTCGGTGGATGAGACGGCGCTGACCGTACAGGCCTTAAAGGAGCGTTTCCCCGCCATTGAAGGGCCGCTGCGCGATGACACCTGCTTTGCCACACAGCACAGACAAAGTGCCATCAAGGAACTGGCCTCCCTGTGCGATCTGATCCTGGTGGCCGGATCGGCCAATTCCTCCAATTCCAACCGGCTGCGTGAGGTAGCCGTCAAGGCCGGCTGCCAGGCTTTCCTGGTAGACGATTACACTCAGGTGGACTTAAACTGGCTGGCTGAGGCCGAAGCCGTGGGAGTGAGTGCCGGCGCTTCCGTACCTGAATATGTGGTGGATGATCTGCTGAACTTCCTAAAAGAGCATGGCATGACCGCCATTGAAAGCGTAGGGAAGAAAGGCAGCATGCGCTCCTTTGCCCTGCCGGCCGGACTGTAGATCTGCAGACCGGCAAAAGACCGGCAAACCGCCCTTCAGGGGGGGGCGGCAGTTGCGGCAGAAAATTGCCCTGAACGAGGCGGCCTGCCGCCGGCAAAACGGCAGCCTGCTATTTGTTGATTTCCTTTAGGAAGGCTATCAAATCTTCTTTGGAAAGCGGGGCAATACCGCAGCGGCAGGCATTGTCCAGGGCCAGATTGATAAAGGCCGTGCGTGACATGCTGTGCTCCTGAGCCTTGGCATTGACTCTGGCGAGCAGAGAAGGGGTGAGGGTGAAGGTGATCTGTACTTTTTTGTCTGCCGGATCTACAGGCTGCCGTCCCCGTCGTCTGCGCGGCTGATCAGCTGCTGCTTCTTCTACTTTTTCTTCCTGTTCATTGCTGTTCATTTATGCGTCCCGACATCAGCCCAAGTCGAAAAAATTTTAGCATGGAAAGTTACTGTGGGCAGCAGAGTTTGAGAGTTTTCCCCCAAGACCGCCCCGTCTCTTCATCTGCCCGTCTCTCCGGCAGATGGGAGCTGCAGCCGGCAACCGGCGCGAGTTTCGTATAAAATAAATATGCTTTGCCAAAGCCCTGCCCGCAGACTGCGGGTCATTTTTGTTACTGCTTGAGGAGTGCTGCATGGAAAATCAGGAAAATCAGAGATCAGTCAACAGCTCTGGACAAAACCTCGCGGTGGAAGAGGTCATGACCGCTCACGACACCGCAGAGGAAAGCGCGCGTGTACATCAGGAACTGGATGCAGAAAAAGAGCAGGATACCGCCCGGGCAGAACAGGACAATATCAGGGCTTTTGATGAGCTGATCAATGCCATGCGCGTCAATACGCTGACCAAGCGCGATGCCGGTACCAGGTTTGAGACCCTGATTCAGGACTGGCTGCAGCTGGATGCTGCCTACAGCGATTTTTTCACTGCTGTTTTAACCTACAAGGACTGGGCCCAACAGCATCCTGAACTGACCTCCTCTGCTCGGGACACAGGTATTGATTTGGTAGGCGTCAATGCCAAGGATGCAGGTTACACCGCTATACAGTGCAAGCTTTATCAAAAGGATCGTCAGGTCAGCAAAGCAGATATAGATTCCTTTATCAGTGCCTCGGACAAGAAGTACTTTACCCGCCGGCTGCTGATAGCCACCAATACCGGCTGGTCGCCGAATGTGCTGACCGATCTCAGGGGCAAGGCCGTGCCTGTAGAGGTCATCTCCTATGACAAGCTGGCGCGCTCCAATGTGAACTGGGCTGCCTATACGCAGGGAGAGAAGGCGCTGATGCCGGTGCGCCGGCTGAGGGGCTATCAAAAGGAATGCATTGATAAGGTCCTCAAGGGCTTTGAGACTGCAGATCGCGGCAAGCTCATCATGGCCTGCGGTACAGGCAAAACCTTTACCTCCATGAAACTGGTGGAGCAGCTGGCGGCACAGCAGGCAGACTGCAGAAGTTTTGTACTCTTTCTGGTGCCTTCACTGTCACTGCTCTCCCAGACCCTGACCGACTGGAAGCGCAACTGCGCCCTGGCCATTACCGCCTTTGCCGTCTGCTCCGACAGCACCACCGGTAAGGTGGATGGTCACGATATAGACAACTTAACCACCGTAGACGAGCTGGCCTATCCTGCCACCACGCAGGCAGACAAACTGTATGAGCAGGTGACAAAGGCCCTGAATGAGCAGCCGCAGAATCACCTCACGGTGATTTTCTCCACCTATCAGTCCATTGCGGTGATTCACGAGGCCCAGCTGATGGGTATGGCTGACTTTGACCTCATCATCTGCGATGAAGCCCACCGGACCTGCGGCAGTTTCTTTAAAAGTGAGCTGCCGGATGGCGGCCAGGAGGCAGAGAGTTCTTCTGACACCGCGGCAGACGGCACTAAGAAAAAGAGCCGCCGCCGGCGCTCTGAGGGCGAGGAAAGCTATTTCACCCTGGTGCACAGCAATGATTTCATCAGGAGCCGCAAGCGGCTGTATATGACCGCCACGCCCAAAATCTATGGTGCAGTCCCGCGCACACAGGCGGCCGGCAGTGCCGACCTGGTGCTCTACTCCATGGATGACGAGAAAATCTACGGCAAGACCTTTGCCACCATTTCCTTTACCCGGGCTATAGATTTGCACTGCCTGGTGGACTACAAGGTCATAGTGCTGTCCATCAGTGAATCCGTGTTTACCGAAGATAATGAGCTCTTTACCCAAATTGAAGGTCTGGACGGTCTCAGCGTCAATAATGCCACCAGAATTATCGGTCTCTGGCGGGCACTGACCAAACTGGACTTTAAGGGAGAGCAGGGCGGAGGCAGTAAAAATCCCATGAAGCGGGCGGTGGCTTTTGCCCAGCGCATTGAGAAGTCAAACGATGCCCGCGTCAGCTCCTCCAAGGTTTTCACCCAATACTGCGCTGAGGTGATTGATGCCTATAAGAGCCGGGAAAAGGCTTTTCTCCAAAAGGAGCTGGGCGATAAATTCGATGAGCAGGAATACGCTCAGACCCACGGGCTGCAGATTGAAGCCCGGCATATAGACGGCAGCATGAATGCCGTGCAGAAGGATGAGCTGCTCTCCTGGCTGCGTGAAGATCCGACAGAAGATCAGTGCCGAATGCTGTTTAATGTGCGCTGCCTGTCAGAAGGCGTGGACGTACCTGCTCTGGATGCCGTGGCCTTTTTGTCTCCCCGGCGCTCGGTAGTGGATGTGGTGCAGACCGTAGGACGGGTGATGCGTACGGCTCCGGGCAAGGAGCGTGGCTATGTCATTCTGCCGGTGGTGGTACCCAGTGGAGTTGACCCGGCTTATGTGCTGGAACACAACAGAGAATTTGAGGTGGTGTGGCAGGTCTTAAATGCACTCAAGTCCATTGATTCCACCTTTGGGCGGGCAGTGGACGGCGAGACCGGCAGAATTAATCCCGAGCGCATCGAGGTGATTGCCGTCAGTCACGACAAAATCAAACCCAAGGGCAAAAAAGCAGGCAGCGGATCCGGAAAGACAAAAAAGAAGCCTGGCGAAGATGATTATAAAGAGCCTATTCAGACCATGCTGGAGCTGGAGCGGGATCAGTACTTTGAGGAGCAGCTCAAGACCCGCATGGTCAAACGGGTGGGCAACCGCATGGAATGGGCCGACTGGGCGGAGGATGTAGGCGAAATCTGCCAGACCCAGATCAGGCACATCACCAGGATTGTGCAGGAAGATCCCAGCTCCAGGCAGGCGCTGGATGAATTTAAGGCCGAGCTGGGCCGTACCCTCAACGGCGAGCCTGATGACGATGCCGTGATTGAGATGCTGGGGCAGCATGTGGTGATCAAGCCTGTGCTCGATGCCCTGTTTGATGCCTATCCCTTTGCCGAGCAGAACCCCATCTCCAAGGCCATGACGCAGGTGCTGGACAAGCTGGACAAACAGGCCATGAAGGCCTGCCGCAAACTGCTCGAGCCTTTCTACGGCGATGTGAAGAGACGCCTGTCGGCCCAGACCGGCAAAGATGAGCTGGCCCGGCAGACCTTTATTAAGGAAATATTCGATAATTTCTTCAAAAAGGCTTTTCCCCGGATGCAGGACAAGCTGGGCATAGTCTATACCCCGCTTGAAATTGTGGATTTCATGAACAAATCGGCAGCCTGGCTGCTGGAAAAAGAGTTCGGGCGCTCCATCAATGAGCCCGGGCTGCATATTCTGGACCCCTTTACCGGCACCGGCAGTTATATAGTACGCCTGATTCAAAGCGGGCTTATAGATGAAGAGCATCTCAAGTACAAATACGAGCACGACCTGCATGCCCATGAGATTGTGCCGCTGGCCTACTACATTGCCGCGCTGAATATTGAGACTGCCTATCATGCGGTCATGCAGACAGATCAGGATTACAAGCCCAATGACGTGCTGCTGTGGACTGATACCTTTGCGGCCCATCCGGCCAATGATTTGTTCCAGTCAGCACTGCAGCTGAATAATCAGAAACTGCAAAAGGAGCTGGGAACTGAGATCCAGGTGATTGTCGGCAATCCTCCTTATTCCGTGGGTCAGGACTCGCAGAATGACAATAACGCCAATGATACTTATGAGCTGCTGGACAACAGGCTTAAGGAAACTTAT